>CAZFIA010000118.1:0-13342 GCA_964519335.1 uncultured Pseudomonadales bacterium | reverse complement strand
CCGGTTATCGCACGGCCTGGGCCAAGGCGCGGGAATATGTGGCGAAGCAAGACCTTGCAGCAGAAGACGATGAGAAAAGTGCGCCCGACTACGATCTGCAACTGGAAACGTTGGCGGGTGTGTTGCGTGGCGAAATACTGGTACACAACCACTGCTACCGTGCAGATGAAATGGCCAACATGATCGAGCTGGCCAAAGAATTCGACTACAAGATCACCGCATTTCATCACGCGGTTGAGTCGTACAAGATTGCGGATTTGCTGGCGCAAGAAAATATCTGTTCGGCACTGTGGTCAGACTGGTGGGGCTTTAAGCTGGAGGCGTTCGATGCGGTTGAGCAGAACGTGGCGCTTGTCGATGCAGCGGGGGCCTGCGCCATTGTACATTCGGATTCAGAGCGGGGTATACAACGGCTTAATCAGGACGCCGCGCGGTCGATGGCTGCAGCGAAGCGCATGGGCCGCGACATAGATGAGGCCTATGCCATTACCTGGATAACACGCAATGCGGCGCAGGCCCTGGGTATTGAGGATCAAACAGGGACGCTTGCGGTAGATAAGGCGGCGGACGTGGTGATTTGGAATCAGAATCCATTCAGCGTGTACGCTCAGGCTGAGCAAGTATTTATTGATGGCTATAGGTACTTCGAGCGGGATAAGCGCAGACCTGTAACAGACTTTGAGCTGCATCAGACCGTACACGGACAAGGTGCAGGAGGTGCGCAATGAGCCGCATGATTTCAAGAGTGCTTGCGCTCGTTCTGTTTAGTGCTACGTTGTCGGCCAACGCTGCAACTGTGCTTATCACCAACGCGAAAGTAGCGACTCAGACCGAAGCGGGCGTTATCGATAACGCGACGGTGGTGGTAAGCGATGGTGAGATTAGCTATGTAGGTGCGGGTGCGTCTGCGCCCAGTGCTGGCGGTGATACCCAAACGGTGGATGCCGAGGGTAAGTGGCTGACACCAGGACTTATTGTCAGTGACACCCAGCTTGGCGTGGTAGAGATTGGTGCTGAGGCGACCACGCGCGATTCGGCGGTTGAAGAATTCTCGATGGGACCCGCGTTTGAGTTGCGTTACGCGCTAAATCCCGCGTCGGTTTTGTTTGGTACCACACGGGCAAGTGGTGTAACCACGGCCGTTGTGTCGCCGCGGGCGGCTAATGATCCGCTGGCGGGAACCGGGCTTGCGATTAGCTTGCGGGACACGTTAGATCCTTCTGCGCTGATACTGAGTGATCGGCTGGCGATGTTTGGCGGCGTTGGCCCGAAGTATGCGAACTATGTTGGTGGCTCACGTGGCGCTTTAGTGGTGCGATTGCGTGAGGCGTTGTCTGCGGCCAAACGATTTAACCCGGCGCGTTACACAGCGGACGACAATGGTTACACCAGCTCAGATATGGCGGCACTTAAGCGTTGGCTGGGCAGCGGTGCGCCGCTTGCCCTTGAGGTGAATCAGGCGAGTCAGATTTTGCAGGCGATTGCGCTTGCCGATGAGTTTGATCTTGAGTTGATTGTGATCGGTGGGGTTGAGGGCTGGAAAGTGGCCAGGCAGTTAGCGGCTGCAGAAGTGCCTGTGGTGCTGGATCCTATGGATAACATTCCCATTGATTTTGATCGGTTGGGTGCGAGGCTCGATAACGCGGCGCTATTAAACAAGGCAGGAGTGGTTATTGCATTCCGCAGTGAGAACACCCACAACGCCGGTTGGATTCGACAGGGTGGTGGGATTGCTGTGGCGAACGGATTGCCGTTTGAGGCGGCGATTACCGCGATTACCAGTGCCCCGGCAGCGATTTGGGGCTTAGAAGGACGTGGATCGATTGCGCGCGGGAACGTGGCTGATTTGGTGCTTTGGTCCGGTGATCCCTTGGAAGTAACGACGCATGCTGAGCGGGTGATGATAGATGGCGTTTGGATGTCGCTGGATAGTCGGCAGGAACGGCTCTTGGAGAGGTATCGGAATGTGGGAAACACGGTGACGCCGTATGGGTTTCGGTGAGCTAGTTTAAGAATCGAGCTAGGGTGTGGGGGAAGTCCTCATGAGACCCGATGTTGAAATGCGTCGCACCGGGAAATTCGTGGTAAGCAGCGTTAACGTTGGAATTCTGCAAGCTGGTGAACAGCTTCTCGCTGAGGTGGCTGGGTGAACGAGCGGCCAGGAGTGCGGCTTTGTAATAGGGCAGCCGTCAATAACCAGGATTAGCCTATGAAAAGCGTATTGCTCGGCCTTGGTGTTGTATCGTCTAGGCCAGCGCAAACCGCCCTTGAATCACGTCAACACTTTCGTAACGAATCACCAACTCGTCTCCTTCGACGATATGGGGGAAGTCCACCCCCTCATCGCTGTAATACTCAAACTCGGCTTCTCTGTCTCGTCCGTCCTTTCTTACCGGTACCTTTGCCAGCAGATTTCCGTTGATGTAGAACTCTAGTTCGTCACCTATCTCTAGGGTCAAGCGTTCTACTTCAATCTCGAGTTTAACTGGTTTGCCTTCCTTGAAAATCAAGAAATCAGCCTCCGGTCGACATGTCTTAAAACGCTCGTCCAGAATGTCGAACGTGGCGGAAAATCGCTTTACCACGATCCCGCCTTTATCTCCCCCCTTGCCAAAAAACACAAAGACTAGGACGATTCCCAACGGTATGTACCACCAATGAAACTGAGTTAGATACTCCATAGTTTCTTCTACTGCGTTCGCCGAATGTGGCGCCATCTTAGGACATGAGGAATTACATGCAACGTCTTACTTTGCCTGGCTTGATCCTTTTCACGGTGCTTACCAATCTGATTCCACTGTATGGGGTGTACAGCTGGGGCTGGGCAGTACGCGATGTGGTATTGCTTTATTGGGTAGAGACGGTGATTGTTGGGGTGACCTATGTCATCAGGATATGGACCAAGGTAAACCCGGAAGAGTCTTGGCCGACAACAGGTGGTGGTTGGGTCCTATGGGGGCTGCTTAACACCCTTGCGCGTGGACTTACGTCTGCGCCCTTTGTTGTTCACTTTGGCGGGTTCTGCTTTATTCTGGGTATGGGCCTGCTCGCATATTTTTTTTATGGCACCGAGAACTTTAATCACAAAATGTATGAACGGGTGTACGCAGAGGGTTTGGTCAATGGGCTATACATCGCAGCGTTTGGTGTGCTGGTTAGCCATATTCTGCTACTTGCCGCGAATTGGTTTGGGAGTGGATCGTATCTTCGCCAGAAAGGTACCGACGGGATTCTTCGCACATACGTGCGTATTGGTATCTTGATGGCTGTGCTTATTGTGCCGGCGAATATGGCTGAGCAGAGCAGTGCAGAGTGGACGGCTATTTTGGTGTTGGTGGGGCTTAAGATCGTTATTGATTTGTTTTTTCTCGTGTATGAGTGGTGGCGCGGTAAGGAGGCTGCAACGTCGAAGTGAGTTTAGAATCAGGGTAGGTCAGTTGTGTTGACTGGTAACGCGTTTAGGTAAATAGACACATCGCAATATCGTCTATATACCTCTCATCTAGCTTCACCCTGTTCTGAATCTGACCCTCTTCCTTGAAACCCACGGATCTATAGAGTGAAATTGCCCGTGCGTTAGTCGAGCGCACCATAAGCTCAATTTTCTCGACGCCTGCTGCACCCTTAGCCCAAAGGATGGCGTGTTCCAGCAGCGCTCGCCCCACGCCGCGCTCCTGCCAGTTGTTGTGTACCACTATGTTCAGGGTGCAGATATGTGAGTTCGCAGCCAATGGCATTGGCGTTAGATGAAGGTGCCCCACTATCTGCTCCTCCAGTTCGGCAACTACATATATTCCTCTAGGGTTTTCAGCTAAGGTCTGAATCTTCTCGAAAAAGGCGGAGCGTGGTATCTCGCCTGGCGCGGCGTTCAGCAATCCAAGCTTGGATGCAACGGCACACTCGCCATCGTAGATGGCGTCGGTATCTTTGATTGTGGCTGATCGAATTTTCATAGGTATAGCATAACCAAACTATCAAGAAGGAAGGCGATGGTTTTCGGCGGTCTAACGGTGGCCGCCGCGCCCGGTGTCGCCTCGCTGTTTAGAGGAGTGCCCACGGTCGAGTCTGATGTTACTCGCTCGCCCAGCCTTTGGACGCTATTTGCGCCAAAGATCGCAGAATACCCCAAACTAACGTCTTCACTGAAAGTTGATGTCGCCATTATCGGCGGCGGCTTCACCGGCCTTTCCTGCGCTTACTACCTTAAGAAACTCAATCCCAATCTGTCGGTTGCCGTTATCGACTCGCACCGCTTTGGCTCAGGAGCAAGTTCTAGAAACTCTGGCGCCGTATCGATAAACAGCCCAGGAATCTCGGACCCTGGCTTCAACCAAAGGGGATACGATCGCTTTCGCGCCTTCATCGAAGCAGAGCAAATTGATTGTGATTTCAATCCCACGCGAACGTTGATGATGTTGAACTCCGACGGTGAGGTAGATGAAGCGCGCGCCAAACTCAAACCTGGTGAGACGCTACTAGGTAAAGCAGAACTTAACGAGAGAATCAGTACTGACTACTATGCAGGGGCAATCGAAAGGCCCGCGTATTCCACCATACAACCCGCCAAATTGATGTTTGGCCTGGTGCGCTCGGCGGCTAAGGTTGGGGTACAGCTTTACGAAAATACACCTGCCTTGTCTATAGAGCACGGTAAGCGCGTTAAGATTCGAACTGGGGATGGGGTTATTGAGTGCACCAGGGCTGTGGTGGCTACCAATGCCTATTCACCGCGATTGAATGTGGCGCGAGGCTCGGTATTTCCGATTCATCATTACACGGTGGCAACACCTAAGCTTGCCTCTACAGACTTGGAAAATCTCGGACTAGACCGGTGGCGGCTGCGTTTCGATAGCAAAGCGATCGCTTGCACGTTTGGCCTGACCCCGGATCAACATTTTTACATGCGCCTCCCGCTAAGTTATGTAACGTCAAATTCAGAGGTCTGGCCGGATCTAAAGGGCGCGCATGCCTTGGCCGAAAGGGTATGCAAACGGCATTACCCGTCGCTTGCTAACATTCCGTTTAGTCACGGCTGGCATGGTGTTACCGCACACACGATTCAATTTAAACCCGTGGTTGAAACCATTGGTGAGGGAAACGTTTATGTTTCGGTCGCGCTTAATGGCCTTGGCATTATGCCTGGCCATAACTTTGGGTACCTAACGGCTTGCAAAGCGGCTGGAGTAGAAGAGAAGGATATTCTTGTTTTAGAAAGTGCCTCTTCAGCAATTCCCTTTCCGAGAGAGTTCTATCGCAGTATCATCTTGAAGGCGGGTGTTTCTATGGTTAACGATTACTACTAGGGTGTTAGCGCTATGTCAGAAGAGAAGTCTCGAGAGAAGATGGAGTTTGATGTTGTTATCGTTGGCGCCGGTCCCGCCGGACTTGCGGCGGCGATACGACTAAAACAGCTAAATGCCGACCTGAGTGTTGTTGTTTTAGAGAAAGGTTCTGAAGTAGGCGCCCACATTCTCTCTGGTGCTGTCGTAGATCCTGTTGGCCTGGACAGGCTTATCCCGGAATGGCGCGACGATCCAGCGCATCCACTAAAAACTCCCGTCACAGAAGATCGGTTCCGTTGGCTCGGCAAAACCTGGTCATTTCCCATTCCCAATTTTATCTTTCCGCCGTTAATGAACAACCATGGCAACTACATTGTTTCTTTGGGATTGGTCTGTCGATGGCTAGCCACTGTTGCGGAAGGCATGGGTGTCGATATCTATCCAGGATTCGCCGCCAAAGAGGTGGTGTTTAATGACGCGGGTGGCGTGGTAGGCGTTGCAACAGGCGATATGGGTATCTTGCGAGATGGCTCTGAAGGGCCAGCCTATATGCAAGGTATGGAGTTGCACGGCAAATATGTGCTCTTCGGCGAAGGCGTTCGCGGATCACTCACTAAAAAGCTCATTCAAAAGTACAGGTTAGACGAGGCCAGCGAGCCCCAGAAATTTGGTATCGGCATTAAGGAGCTGTGGGAAGTACCTCCAGAGCAACACAAACCGGGGTGTGTGCAACACACGCTTGGTTGGCCGTTAGATAACGTAACCGGGGGTGGTTCCTTCATGTATCACCTGGAAAACAATCAAGTTGCACTGGGCTACATCGTACACCTGAATTACAAGAACCCTTACCTGTCTCCATTTGATGAGTTGCAGCGCTTCAAAACACATCCGGCTATACGGCCTGTTCTGGAAGGGGGCACACGTGTCTCTTATGGTGCCAGGGCAATCTCTGAGGGTGGTTTGCAGTCTATTCCAAAGACGGTTTTTCCAGGTGGCGCCTTGCTTGGCTGTGCCGCCGGCATGCTGAACGTTCCGCGAATCAAGGGCTCACACAATGCGATCCTCTCAGGTATAGAGGCGGCAGAATCCATTGCGAAAGCGATAGCGGATGGAAGGTCCCACGATGAGTTGAGTGATTATGAGGCCAACTGGAGAGATGGCGCGATCGGTCAAGATTTGAAGCTCATTCGTAACGTGAAGCCACTTCTGTCCAAGTTGGGGACGCTTCTAGGTACCTTGGTTGGCGGTATCGAGATGTGGGTAAATCAACTCACCAAAGGCTGGTCGCCGCTGGGCACTCTTAAACACGGCGTAGCAGACCATGCTGCGACCGAACCAGCGTCTAAACACCAGCCCATCGATTACCCAAAGCCCGATGGCAAAATAACCTTCGATAAAACGTCATCTGTGTTTCTTTCTAACACCAATCATGAAGAAGACCAGCCCATACACCTACAAGTTGAGGATATGACTATTCAGATTGAGTCTGAGTATGGAGAATTCTCTGGTCCCTCTGCGCGGTACTGTCCGGCCGGAGTGTATGAGTGGTTAGATGGCGAGGGGAATGTAATTCCGAGTAACCAGAGTCACAAGCCGCAGGAGGGTGCCCGTTTTCAGATAAACGCCCAGAACTGCGTGCACTGTAAAACCTGTGACATTAAAGACCCTAATCAGAATATAGACTGGACAACCCCGCAAGGCGGCGAAGGTCCGGTCTACCCCACGATGTAATTAGTGCATACAAATCCCACACTCAAATACAGAACGTTAATACGTTTATGTATTGAATTCGAAAACACAATCGAGACTAGGCGGATAGGCCAATACCCGAGTCTCTTTTTGAACATGAGGAATAGATTCAGTGTCTAGATGTGTAGTTAGGCGATGTCTATTTTCAACTCGAACTTGCACCGCTACATTTGGACTATTTGCTCCGAACCTTTGTTCGAACTCATCTGGTGCAAGATTAATTGCCTGTGTTGTATCCAGTAGCTGATTCAACTCTGAGGTTTTTTCGGTTTTGCTGCTAGAACAGAACAGGCCCTCAAGGCGAATGGCCGTGTTTGGGTGTTGCAACCACGATCGGTCAATGTCTGAGCAGGGTGACTGGTGTTGGATAACGGAGACAGGAAGCCGGCAAATCTTTTCGCGAAATGAAGCAAGCTCAAAATGTTCACCCATTTCTGCACTATCGAACCAACGTCTTTCTAGTGAATATTGCGAGTTAGGCCGGATCTGGTTCATCCCATCTAGGACCGCGGATAGGTTGTTGGCAAGAAACAGACATCCGCTAGGCGTTCCTAAATCGGGAGCTTCTATGGCTTCTAGTAGGTCAAACCAACCTTGTGCCAGAAACACGCAGGTGGTCTGCCATGCAACCTTTGGAAACTCTGGTGAGGTGTACTCACCACGATGAGAGCACCGAAAACCTAACTGGCGGAACGACGCCTCAAGAGTAGCTGTTGAATTGCAGATAAAGGGAATATGGTCTATTGATAGCCTCACTCAGTTAGTTTACGCCGACAATTCGAAGATAACCCCCTTGTGATGGTTCTACTTAGAGACGATTAGGTACGCCCCCATACCTACCAGCATTCCCCCGCCAAGTGTTCTGGTACTTCGATGTAGTTTCGGGCTGGAAACCCTCACCGCCAATCTTCTGGCCGCCAGGGCATAGATTAGCTTTACTCCGCCTACAGTGAAGACTGTCGTCGCAACAACAAACGCTATGTCTGTCTCAGTTAGCTCGGACAAGTCGAAGAGGCTCGGGAAAAGGCTGGCATAAAACAATATGGCCTTCAAATCACCCAGGGTGAGCATTAGCCCGGCGAATGCGCTCGCAAACAGAGACCCAGGACCTCCTTGTTGGGTCAGCTTATCTGAGCCAGTGTTAGCGCGCAGAAGCGAGTATCCAAGCCAAATCAGATAAGCCCCTCCAGCGTATTTGAGGATGGCAAAGAACATACCCATAGTTTCGGCAAGGACGCTCAGGCCAAGAAGCACCAGGGCGATTAGGACTAAATCCCCAGCTACAATACCTATCGCGGCAGCGACCCCGTTCCTAATACCCTGAGTTGCTGAGCTAGTGACGACCAGAGCGACGCTTGCACTTGGCAAGGCGGCCAAGGCCAGCATAATGATGATGAAAGAAAGAGCGGCAAACAGATTCATCCAGAAACCATATAACTTATGACAATAGATCTGAACCGCTCATTACAAGATTGGATGGGTATACACGCTGATGTTCTCATCCCGCATGTTTCGCCACGCTTCTATTTGGGGCGTAGCAGTCATGGAAATGTCTGTCGTGTAGCTCACCACCTCGATGCCAGGCAGGTTAAAGAGCTTGAGAAATTGGCGGCAGACGAGCCTGTGACAGATTCGCCAAATGGATTGCCTGTTCACGCGGATGAATATGCGGAGATACTTGAGGTTGTCTCTCCGATTAAGCGTCGCTGGCTGGGTCCTGCCTTCCATTTTCCAAAAGAAATCCCTGCCTATTCTCATGAGGTTGTTCTGATCACGCATGAGAACATCGGATTGTTAGATCCGACCTTCTTAGACTGGATGCCTGCAGTAGGGAAAAGAGATCCCGTTTGTTTGCTTGTGCATGAAGGGCAGGGGGCATCGATTTGCTACAGCCCGGCGATAAGTGAGCTTGCTCATGAGGCAGGAGTGGAAACCCATAGTGCTTATCGAGGCCAGGGCTATGCTGCACCAGTGGTTGCCGCGTGGGCATCGGCGGTGCGTAAGCTAGGCATCGAACCGCTGTATAGCACTTCGACGGATAATCTTAGGTCGCAGTCTATTGCTGCTAAGTTAGGGCTGGTAACTATAGGCTTAGATTTCCACCTTAGCTAAGGGCACTATTCACCTCGCTAGATATTAGTGGTAGTAGTTATTTCAGATGCCGCAGGAAAAACGTTTCCCAAGAATCTTGCTCAGAGATTGGGAATTCATTGTGTCCCCCCGGATTGATGTGCATCGATTTTTCCAGGCTGTCGAATGTACTGTAGAGTTCTACGCCATAGTCTCTGTTACGAATCAAATCGTCCCACTGGAAAACAAATCTCAAGGGTATGGAAATGCGTTGTGCGGCGTCGCTGAACCGTTGGTGCTGGGGATGTAGTTCGGCAAGACCTAACACGGCGCACATAAAACGCTTGTCTGCGGCCAGTAACGGTATACCTATCGTGCTGCCCATAGACAGCCCCCAAAATCCGATGGCTGGCGTTTGCTTGAATATAGAAGATGCTAGAACGGCATCTAGCGCGGTTTGCCACTCCGGTACTGCTTGATGTGCTAGACCATCCAGAAATTCGATCTTTTCGGTTACGCTCATCGACGGAACGCTCTTGTCGCCGTTAACGCGGGCTCTTGTTTCTTTAACCTTTCGCTCTGCTTCCTCCCTACTTATACGACTCCCGTGGTCTGGCGCATCAATCGCAAGGGTTACCCATCCATGCGTTTTGGCGTAGTGCGCTGCACGCGCGCGGAGAGACTGGGTCTTTTTGTGTTGTGATCCACCATGCGCCATTGCGATGAGTACTTTGGGATGGTGATTGTCCGGCTCAGGCATCCAAATAACGCAGGGCACGGACTCGCCATTTACATCTACCAAAAATTCTCTTTGGGAGACGCCCTCTGCGATAGTTTTAGACTGGGTGAATGTTATAGCGCGCATGTGAATCAGAGATAGAGCAACCTAGTTAGCCTCAGCAACAACGATTAGTGTTCGACCACTGATCCTAATGGTTCCTTTCGAAGTACGATACGGCTCTGCCAATTGCACCAATTCTTGTTCCCAACCCGACTGTTCTGCGGCAGACATACCATTGAGTGCATCCCACATTCCAAACGAACGTCCCCAGGCAATCAGCTCGTCGTCTGAAGAGACCTCCATAACCTCCACGGTCATGGTTTCGTTGTGTAGAACAGCAAAATCCGCTGACTTTAGGTCGCGGGTGAGTCTTGTAAGATCTGAATAGTAAAATGTGCCTGGTTGGTTGTGGTCGATCGCTGGTACAGCAGCAAACTTGGCGAACGCAGCCCTGGGTAGCTGGAAAAAGGTGGCGTTTTCCGGATCAGTCCAAACGGCTGCGACGAGCAGTCCACCACTTACCAGTGCTCTTCGAACGATCTGTAGTGCTCTAACAGGGTTCTGAAAGTACATTAGACCCCACCGTGCTAGAGCTACCTCGAAATGATGTTCTGAAATTCCGTCTAGGGTTTCGAAGTTGGATACGCCTAACTCGAGGTTTTTAATCTCTTCGCGATCAGCACGCTCACGTGCAAGTTCTAGTATTGAACGATCTATATCCAGTCCCAGGACAAACCCATCGGGGACAATTGCCTTTGCTGCTGGAATAGCGGGCTCGCCTCGACCGGTTGCTATGTCTAACACCTTCATACCTGGGCTGAGATTCCCTAACTCGAGCATTCGATTGGTTAGCGGCGTGCTGAGGCGCCGTTCGATAGCGTCGTAGCGCCGCCATATTTCTACGCCGGAAGGCTTGTGGGATTGTTGTTCCATGCTGATTAGCCCTACATTACTCAAGAGAGCGTCATATCTAATCTGTGCTATCTCACCTGGCTTGCATTAGCCCTCCAATCCGCACCGGGTGTTCTTTCTCTATTCTACGTCGCAACCGGCCCTAGAAGTAGCCGAGACTAACTCGCACGTGATTTCGCCTATCTCTATGAAAGCCCGGTAAGCGTCGTGATCTCCCGTTAGCTCGGTATCTCGCATACCTGTAGGGATTCTCAAACAGGATTTAGAGGACTATTGATCGAAGAGCTTACTAAGGAATCTTTCCATATGCCTATCAGTTCTCTCTAGCGGAATTTCGTCTTTATGAAACCACTGAGCACGGTGGAACTCCGAATCATCAATAACGACCTTCTCTGAGCGATCTCCCTTCAGGGTATACCAGATAGACACGTCGGTATGGCCTGCAGTTTTACCAACCGTCTCCGTAATGGAAAGAAATAGCGGGTACTCATGAAGAAATTCTCCGTCAATAGACAACTCCTCTTTAGCCTCTCGTACTACCGTGGTTTTAGGGTGTTCGCCAGGCTCTACATGCCCACCGGTAGGCAGCCACAGTTCTGCGTTGATGTGATCGACCAAAAGCAAATGCTCGCCATCCACAACAGCGAAGTAAGAAATTAGGTGTTTAGGTGGCACATCCGGTTTTGCCAGGCGGCAAATTTCGACCCCCGAATCTATCCAAGCCAAAATATCCCTTTTGGTTTCTCGCTCCACCTCGTCGAATGGGTCTACTTGCGAAACTTCATTTCTAATCTCAGCTCTCATCAGCCAATAACCTATTCAATCACTCTCTTTGAATCAACACCTTCTCACAAATGATATCGATGTCGCTGCCTTTAGATCGTTTCCCAACTTCATTGAAGCCACTCTCAATATTCAGACCGCGCATTATTCGATTTTCTTCACGAGCACTTGTTTCGATACTCTCATAGCCATTTTTTCTGGCCCACTCGTGCTGCGAAGCCATCAGTTGAGATGCTATACCTTGCCGACGATACTCCGGCACAACGGCGCCCAACCAACTGTAGTAACGGTTTCGAGTGTGGGCATACCCTGCCTTAAAACCAACCAGCTGCTCACTTGTCCTGGCCTGCCAAAGCGTCGCATCTGGCATATGAACAAGTCTCCAGCTCTGTTCCCGCTCACCATAATCCCCGAACAATCTACGCGAGAGGGCAACGAATTCGACAAGCACTGCCTCTTCGATCGGTGCGTTAGCTACGGAGTATGAAATTGTCATCAGATATCAAATGACCTGCTCGTCTGGGTACGCAGCGTAACCAAATTTCGCGGTACCGCTAAAGCCGCAGGAGCGATAGAAGGCATGAACGGACTCGCTTTTGGAGCCTGTTTGCAGCATGGCTTTATAACACCCCTTGCTCCAAATGAAGTTTAGCGTTTGCTTCATCATGAACTTTCCGTCACCGCGATTGCGCAAGCGGCTCGTGATAATGACGTTCTCGATCACCGCGTAGGGTGAGGCACCGCGAGTGATATTCGGGACAATGTTAACGTAAGTAGAACCGATAAGAGTGTCTTCACGTCTGAGGCCCATCAAGAAGAAGTACTCGGAAGCCAGAATTGTCTTAAAAGTGGTCAGATCAGAGTCGTCTGAAAGAACCGTATCGTTTGGTTGCAACTCTCGATACAGTGACATCAACCTCTCGAAATCAACATCCGAGATTTCTCCGAATTGCAAACCTTCCATTCACCCGCCCGAAACTATAGTTATCTGGGACTCTATCAAGCACCAGGGAGAAATATCGAGCCCTATGTCAGCGAGGTAGTGCAGATCTACGATTCGCGATCTGCTTCCTGGCAGTTATTCATGGTGCTAGGCTCCAGGCGAACCTGAGGTTGGGGTCTCCCGTTGACTCAAAATCTTTCATGCCTGCAAGAATTGACCAAATCTAAATTTGGGCGAACAGCCTGAGAGTTTTGCCCCGCTGGGAATTGGCATTGTCGACCCCTTGCGGTCGGTCGACAGAAGCGCAGAATGATTGGAATCTTTAAGCAGGGATCTTGCGATGGTCGCTAAGTTGCTCACTGGCGAGTGTCAGTGCGGGAAAGTTAAGTACTCGGTCCAAGGCGACGTGCACTCCCTGAATGTGTGTCATTGCCTTGATTGCCAAAAACAATCAGGCAGTGCATTCGGCATGAGCCTGATAATTGAGCCAGATAACTTTCAGCTCAGCTCTGGCGAACTTTCAACGTTTTTAACTACTGCGGCCAGTGGCCGAGAGAAGACCTGCGGGTTCTGTCCCAACTGCGGCGTTCGAATTTACAACGCAACCAGTGCGCTCATGGCAATAAAGGCTGGGACGCTCGACGATACCTCGCGATTGAAACCCGCTGCACACTACTGGACGAAATCTAAGCAATCGTGGATGCCTTTGCCTGACGATATCCCCTGCTTCGAAGAGATCGGCTGAAATTACTCAGGGCTTGATACAGAGTAGATACCAATGCCCAGCGCGCAGGCGCCTATGAAAAGGAGTGTCATAAGCAG
>CAZFIA010000117.1:2543-13420 GCA_964519335.1 uncultured Pseudomonadales bacterium | reverse complement strand
GTACCAGCACCTGCTCCGGACCCAGCACCAGTGCCTACTGGGGGACCAACACCTGGCCCAACGCCCATTCCTCCATCAGGGCCATTGCCTTCTGGCATGGACTTTCAAGTATGGGCAAACGACGGTGGCGACAAGGTTGTGAAGGAAGAGATTCGCTCCTACAACGGCGATGTCACCAACGCGGTCTGGGACGGCAACACTATTCGCACCTTCGGGTCGCGCAACGAGATTGTTGCGTTCAACGTGGTGGTTGATAACAACGGGCCAAATCTGCCCGCGGTATCAGTCGACTTTAGTTCGTTGTCGAACGGCGGATACACACTCGCCACTACCAACACCTCAAACCAGTCACTGTTTGATTGGACGGCACGCCCAATTGAAGTATTTGCCGTGGGCTATTTGAGAATCCTCGGCTTGTCATCCATCGGCTACGAATTTTATGACGAATCTCATATCCCCGAGGAATTGCGGCGTCCCACTGTAGCCGTTCGGCCTCAAGGCGGCATAATTGCTGAGGGCGGCTGGGTAGATCGCCCCAACCACGACAAGTCTTACCCCGACATTGCAGAGCCGATCGAGTTGGTTGGTTTCATGCCAGTAGACAGCGGCAACAGCCAGAGCTTCTGGGTAGATGTGTATATACCCAAGAACGCGCCGGCCGGAATACTAAGCGGCCAACTGTCGATTCGCGTCGGCAATACGGTGCAACAAACCATTCCCGTAGAGATTCAGGTCGCGGACATCACGCTGCCTGATGAGCGAACGTCGCGCTCAATGGTCCATATGGCGGGCGAGCCGATTGCAGACCGATATATCCGCGGCCTTTCTGGCGCAGTAATTCCAGATTCCGAGGACGCGCGCTATCGCAGAATTGTCGACAACCATTTCAAGATGATGTGGCGTCACGGCTTGTCTATGACCGATCTCAACGAGCTGGTTGTTGACAAGCAATTGCCGCCCAATAATCCGAATGAAGACTGGGTTCGCCGGCTGAACGGTAGCCTGTACACGGCCGCCAACGGCTACGACGGCCCTGGCCAGGGTCTGCCCCATGATGTGTTCAGTATCGGTAGTTACGGCAACTGGTCTGTGCAGTGGGGGCTACGTCAGTATGATCCAGAAGCGGTAAATTTCGATCAATTCGCGCCGCTCGATTTCCTTCGCAGCGAACTTGAAGTTCGAACGGACGCCTGGGAAACATGGTTCCAGAACAACGCACCAGATACGGTTCGCTACCTGTATGTAGACGATGAGCCCATGGTGTCGCATATCACCTCGGGGCCGCGCTTGCCTATTGAGTTTGCGAACCTCGTAAGCGAGTTTGTTGCAAACAACCCGGGGCCTGGCGGCAATCTGGATACGTTCGTCACGGCATCGCCTCTCGACTACGAAACTGCAATACCAACCACCAACATCCTGGGTACCGTGATTGCACAAGGCCCGACTGAGCCCTGGAATGAAGCCACCGCGGCACTCAACGCTGATCCCAATCGCCGCTTTTTCATGTACAACGGCCGACGCCCTGCATCGGGCTCGTTTTCTACAGACGACGATGGTGTAGCGATAAGAGAAGTCGCCTGGGGTCAACGCAAGCTCGGCATTTCACGCTGGTACTACTGGCACTCGAATTACTGGAACAACTTCCTCGGTGGGCCAGCGACCCGCAATCTGTCTGAGATTGTTCCCGAAGGCACTAGCCTCCGTAATGGCACGCACACCAACGTGTTCAAGAATGCTCATACCTTTGGTAGCCACCAACGTTTTGACCCAGTTCGCGGTGAAATGGGCGACTTCAACTACTCAAATGGTGATGGCGTGTTGTTGTACCCCGGTACCGACATGATCTTCCCGGAAGAAAGCCGTAACCTCGATGGCCCAATTGCCTCGTTGCGACTAAAGCACTGGCGTCGAGGCGTTCAGGATGTGAAGTACATCGAGCTAGCCATGGCGGTAGATCCGGGTGCGACTCAATCTATTATTAACGAGATAGTCCCGGAAGTGATGTGGGAACTCGGGGTAGAGGATCCGAACGATCCGAGCTTTGTGCTGAAACCCCCAAGCTGGTCTACAGATCCGGATGTTTGGGAAGCGGCGCGCGCGCGGCTGATCAATATCATTCTGGGCAGGCAGGCAGTTCCGGTTCCGGTTCCTCGATAGGATTCACTCAAGACCCAAAACCTTGCGCGCGTTGGCGCGCAAGAATTTTGGCCACACCTCGGTTTTGAAAGGAACCGTGGGCATATCCGTCATTATGCGTTCGAGTGATAAACCCATCGGAAAATAGCCCGCGTAGATAATCTTGTCAGCACCCCGGGTGTTCGCGTAATCAATCACCGCTTTTGGGTAGTGCTTGGGCGCAAACGCCGACGTGGAGTAATAGAGGTTGGGCCATTTAAGCATCAGCTTGATGGCAAGGTCTTCCCAGGGCTCGCAGCCATGCCGGGCAACAAACACCAGCTCCGGAAAGTCATACATCACTCTATCTATGCGCGATACTTCCTGAGGCCACATCGGAAATCGCGGACCCGGCACGCCGGCACATGAAAAAATAGGCACGCCAAGTTCTACGCACTTGGCGTAAATTGGATACATCAGCGCGCCGTCTATGGCTACTTGCGGGTTATAACCTGCGTTGAACGCACCAAAGGCCCGCACACCAAACTTCTCATACTGGCGCACCATATCGCGAATGCCGTCCATACCACGGTTAGGGTCAACCCAGCCTGACGCGACAAATCGATCGGGATGATCTTTCAGCGCTTTCTGGCTAACTTCATCGCCGCAGCCAACCAACCCCACTTCAACACCAAAACGATCCATTTCATGGAGCGTAAGCGCTACTGGATCTTTGCGGCCGTAAAGTTCTTTGGGCACCTGCTTAAACATGTACTCCACCGGAAACTCAAAGTCTTTGGAACCATCTTTGAGCTGTTCCCGAATGAAGTCGTATTGCGCAAAATCACTCGCCGGAAACCCGATCATGGTATCGACAATGCCGATATCTGTTGGCATAACCATGCTTAGCTACCTCTCCTCGCTTCGGCAAGCGCGCTTTGAAAAAGATAACAAGTGGCATCCTTTGGAATATCTGCAATCGGTAACGGGGTGTTGATCTCTTCTGGTGTGGGGCCGTGTTTCAGCGCCAAGGGCAGCAGCTTTTCTACGTCAAAGTCATAAAGTGATGCCGCATTTAGCCCAAACAGTTTGCGTCGCCGGGCGTCGTTGATGTCGTTAAAGGTGAGCCTCAGGCTTTCGAGGTTATATGGGAAGGTACCCTCGTAGTGAGGGTAATCGTTGCCCCAAAGCACGCGATCTTCACCAATGGCGTCTATGCCATTCAGGTCACGCTTATTGGGGAAACTTGCCCCATACCAGCAGTGTTCTGCCGCGTACTCGCTGGGCAATCGCTTCAGGCCCCACTCCATGCCCTCATAGTTCATCTCCCCAATCGCCCCGTGCATAAACCCCATGTGGATACGGTCGAGGTTCTCAAGCATTTCTGGTGCCCAGGCACAGCCCGATTCGGTAAGAATGTACTTAAGCTTGGGAAATCGTTCGTACACTCCACTCATCAACAGATGCCTGAACCCTGCCTGACAGTAGAAGGTCACTTCAGAAATCCACAGCGCTTCAGGCACCGGCCCAACGCCATAGTCGGGTGAGCCCTGACCGGAGTGCTGATTCATCACCAGGCCCGCGTCTTGTATCGCTGCAAACACCTTGTCCCAGGCTGGGTCGTAGAGGGGTTTGATCCAGGTGCAATCGGGTGGCACCAGCGGCGCAATACACCGCCACGCAAACCAGCGCTTGCGATGTATTCAATGTCTTTCACCGCCTCGTCAAGATCATTGGGCAGAATCAAACCAATACCTGCGCGGCGCAGCGGATCTTCGGCGCAAAAGTCTTTCAACCACCGGTTGTGCGCCCGAATGCCTGCCAGGGCCTGTTCGAAGTGTTCCGGCTTTGGAGGCTGAGCAGTAACAATGCTCTTGCGATAAAACGGAGGCACCGTATTAGGAAACACCACCTCACCCACAACGCCCTGAGAGTTTTGATCGCTTGCACGAATATCAAAATCCCAATTACGCAACTTCTTCTTGCCGTAGTGTTCTTGAGACGGGTTTTTGTAGCCACCCCGCCATTCATCAAACGCATCTCTGTACGCAGGATCAAGATACTCTCGATATTGCGCGTGGCTACCGCCAGCGTGGGTATCAGCGGTGATCAGCAGATAAGGGTCGTTGCTCATTGGTTGTCCTCCCAGGTTAGCTCACCGAATAATCTTACGGGCTCGTAGATCGGCGATTTTGTCTTTATCTATGCCGCTTTCTTCAAGCACTTCGCTTGTATGCTGTCCGAGCTCTGGAGAGCAACGGAATATCTCCGCCGGCGTCTCACTAAAACGCCCGGGCGGGCGGGCCTGGCGCATGGGCCCTGCGAAGGGATGCTCAAATTCCCACAGCGCATTCATTGCTTTTACCTGCGGATCATCCACCACTTCATCGCGCGCATTGATCTTCGCAAACGGAACCTGGTTTTCTTCCAGTGCCAGCATGAGGGGTGCGGTCGCTTTGGTTTCAAAAATCCGATTTAGTTCTTCCTGCATCTTGGGGGTATCAACACCGTCCTCGGTTAAGAAGCGCTCGTCTTCAATCAGATTGTGCACCTCAAGCGCTTTAAAGAGCCCAAGCCACTCGGCCTCTTGAACCGGCATAGTGCAGACGTAGCCATCGAGGGTTTTGCGCACGTAGTTGGTGTGCACCAGTGGCGGATCATAAGGCACATCGTCGCCCGTGAAGGTGTAGTTGAGCATGTTGTCTGGCCAGACAAAAAACAGCGCAGCTTCCAGCATGGCAATGTCTACCCGCTGACCGCGACCCGTCTGCGATCGAGAAAACAGAGCGGCGGTGATAGATTGCGCGGCCGTCATGGAGGTTAGCTTGTCGCAGATCAACGAGTTCACCATGATGGGCCGTTCTTCGTTGGGGTCTGCCTGCAACGCGGCAATGCCTGATATCGACTGCACAATCGCATCGTACACTCGCCGTTTGGCATACGGGCCGGTCGGACCTACGCCGTTAATCGAGGCGTAGATGATGTCTTCTTTGATCGCTTTAAGGGCCTCATAGTCAAAGCCCAATCGTTCCATAACGCCCGGCCGGTAGTTTTCAATAACGATGTCGGCGGTTCTAATGAGTTCCCGGAGCAGTTCTTTGCCATCGTCTGTCGAAAGATCTATGACGATGGAACGCTTGTTGCGGTTCATCATGGCAAAGGAGCCAGGAACGCCGTTGCGCTGATTGGAAGGCACGGATCGCATCCAGTCGCCAGCGGGTGACTCCACCTTGATAACGTCTGCGCCCTGATCACCCAGGATGGAGGTGCAGATAGGCCCTGAATAGATCGTGGTGAGATCGATAACTCGAATGCCGTCTAGTGGTCCTGCCATGGGGTACCCCTGTCGTTTTAAGCCACCATAATAGCCACAGTCTGCGCCAAGTAGAATCGTCGAACCAAACCAATCGAAGGTGCGTTACGCTCGAATCAAAACCGGCAGCATCCGGGACAGGTACATAGCCAAAATTGGTGCCATCGACAGAGAAATCCACATCGGCAAGTCAATCATTAAGGTCTGACTGCTTGATGAAACTGTCGCAGGTAATAGTATTCGCCCTATAGCTTCGCCATCACGTTCTCTGCAAAATTCTCGATTCCCCGACGAATGTCGTCTTTATCCCGGCCTGGCGGCGGCATTACCAATCGAGAGATCCCTTTATCTTCCATTACCTTGATATTATCGAGCGACATATCGGGCGTGCCCGTAGTGACTTCAATCTCATCCGGATTACGATCTATGCGCTGACATTCTGCTCTCAGCTCAAGAAGCAATTCGTCGAGGCGATCGATGCGACCGGGAAAAAAGCCATCACCAAAGTTGGCAGCACGGCGGGCAGCCGCAGGTACATGACCACCAACAATAATGGGTACGCCGTTCGGCTGCACGGGCTTAGGGTAAGAACCCACGTCTTTCCAGGAAAACTGTTTACCGTCGAATGTCGCCACATCATCTCGCCAGAGACTACGCAACGCTTGCATGCTCTCTTCAGTGCGCGCCACCCGCTGCTTGAAGGGGATGCCCAAAGCATCGAATTCCTCTTCCAACCAACCGATGCCCACTCCCAACATCGCTCGCCCTTCCGAAAATGTATCGAGAGTGGCAAATTCTTTTGCGACATATAGTGGGTGGCGCTGGGGCAGTATCAATATGCCGGTAGACAATCGAATAGTGTTGGTAATCGCGGCTATGTAGCTCATCCACACCACCGGGTCAGGTACGTCTGCGTGAAAGTCGCCGCTTAGTTTGCCTTTCCGGCTGTAGGGATACACCGAATCATACTTTTTGGGCACCACTACGTGCTCGACGGTCCACAGCGACTCGATGCCCGCTTCTTCCGCCGCAAGTGCCAGAGCTTCTGCATGCTCGGGTTGAGCAAAGTTGCCGGTATTTGCGAACATGATGCCAAATTTCATGGGGTTTGCCGGATTGAACGTGATACGCAAGATTGTACTCTGCATAAGGCCGCTTCTGCACAAAGCTAGTCAAGCCTATCAGGCGAACGCTAGGCATTAGGTATAAGCTCAAGCGACTCACCAATCAAACGACGAGAATTTCAATAACCCACGGGGAGAAAAAATGTCTGATCGCTACGCCGCATACACCAAACTGGCGCTCGACCGGCCTGCTGACCGGGTCTTGCGCATCACCTTTAATCGTCCAGAAACCTACAACTCGATCGACGCCGAAACCCATACCCAGATAACCAATATTTGGCGCGATATAGACGCCGATCCCGACATCCATACGGTAATCGTCACCGGCGCAGGCAAAGCCTTTTCCTCGGGCGGCGACTTTGATTGGATTGAAAAAATGACCCAGGACACGAATGAATTAATGACAACCTGGAAAGAAGCCCGGGATCTGGTCTACAACATCATCAACTGCAACAAGATAATGATATCCGCCATCAACGGGCCTGCCGCCGGTGCCGGTTTGGTGGTTGGTATTCTCGCTGACGTATCGATCGCGGCGCGGTCCGCCCGGGTTGTAGATGGGCACCCCAGGCTCGGCGTTGCGGCGGGAGACGTGGCCGCCATTATTTGGCCACTGTTGTGCGGTATGGCAAAGGCCAAGTACTTTCTGCTCACCGGCAAACCTGTGAGCGGCGAAGAAGCCGAGCGAATTGGTCTGGTGTCGATGTGCGTCGATGATGCCGACTTACAACAAGTGGCACTAGACACCGCGGTCGAATTTGCCGCCGGCTCGCAGAGCGCACTACGCTGGACCAAGTACTCGTTGAACAATTGGTTGCGACAAGCAGGTCCAATTTTTGATGCATCCACAGCATTGGAAATGCTTGGATTCGCCGGCGCTGATGCGCGAGAGGGGGTTGCTTCTTTGCAAGAAAAACGACCTCCACAATTCGACAAATACTGCCCGATCTAACCACTAAGGAGAACTCATGCGCGGACTCGCAGGAAAAGTGGCCTTGATTACAGGCGCCGCAGGGGGCATCGGCAGAGCGATTTGCCAACGGTTGGTTGAGGAAGATGTGCAACTAGTAGCGACCGACGTCGATGCTGATCGCATTCATGCCCTGGCAGATGAACTGCCAGGCAGTTCGGTCAGCTTGAAAACAAAAACTCTCGACATCACTGATTTGGATGCAGCCCATTCTTGCATTCAGTCTGTTGAAGAAGAGCTGGGTGGCATAGATATTCTTGTAAACAATGCCGGTTGGGATGTCGCCAAACCGTTCGTCGATACCGATCCGGAGCTTTGGGAGAAGATCATTGATATCAACCTTCGCGGCCCGCTCAACATGCACAAGGCGGCATTGCCAGGAATGACGAAACGCAACGCGGGCAAGATTATCAACATAGCCTCCGATGCCGCTCGAGTGGGATCGTCTGGTGAAGCGGTTTATTCGGCGTGCAAGGGAGGGATCATATCGTTTACGAAGACCATCGCTCGCGAACACGCACGCAATGGCATCGTCGTCAATGCCGTCTGTCCTGGCCCAACCGATACGCCGCTATTGCAATCGTTTGCGGGCGAAGGCGAGTACGGGCAGAAAATATATAATGGTTTACGCAAAGCCATTCCATTAAAACGTATCGGCGAACCGAAAGACTTACCGGGCATTATCGCCTTCTTGTCGAGCTCTGATGCTGACTTTATTACGGGGCAGGTTATTAGCGTATCTGGTGGCTTGACTATGCAAGGGTAGAAGGCAGCAAGGGTAGAAAAGCACTCGCATAAGTAGTCGTTCCATGGAACGAATTACAGGGAACTCCAGCCCAGCGTGACAGTCGCATATTCTATGGAAACCAGAGCACTCAACCCGCAGCCCAAAGCGTCACTACGCCGTCGAACCCTGTGCCTGGTACTCATCTTTGGAACGATTCTACTGAGCGGCTGCAGCCGGCTGTTTCCTCGTGAAGCCGGGCCTCACCTCGGTCACTTTGAGCAGGAAGCACCTGCCGTAGGTACCGCCGCACCCAATGTGATGCTGTCGGACATCGATGGCAACCCGGTGGAGCTAGAGACGCTGCTCGGCACCAAGCCAATGGTGGTTCAACTGGGCAGCTATACCTGTCCGGTGTTTCGCTATCGACGATTTGATATGCAGCCATTAAGGGCACGCTATCAGGATGAGGTTGAGTTTGTGGTGCTCTATACCACCGAAGCCCACCCGGTGGGCAGCGACAGCCCTTATGTAGATCGAGAGTGGGTGCCCTGGCACAACCGCTTAACCCGGGTTCGAACCAGAGAATCGGTATCGCTCGACGAGCGCCGATCTCAAGCCGAATTTTCACTCAACCAGATGCACTCCAACGCGCGTTTCCTGGTTGATTCAATGAGTAATGCAGGTTGGCAAGCCTACGGGCGAGCTCCGTCGGCAGCGTTCCTTATCGACGCACAAGGCATCGTTCGATTTCGCCAGGTGTGGGTAGAGCCCAAACGACTGGAAGAAGAAATCAAACATCTGCTCGCACAAAACAACCCGTCACAATAAGTGAGTGGTTCCGTGTGATCGATTAGCTAAATCGAAACCTCACCAAAACAACCGCGAACTTCAGTGACAAACTGTTCGGGCTGCTCGAATGCAGCAAAGTGGCCGCCCTTACTCAGTTCATTCCAATAAACGATTTTAGTGAAACGCTTCTCGGCCCATCGACGGGATGTGCGAAAAATCTCTTTGGGAAAAATGCTGCCTCCCATAGGCGTAGCTATTGCCTCACCCGCCCCACCGCTACCAAAGCTCTCCCAATACAAGCGCGCAGAAGATGCACCAGCCGCGTTAAGCCAGTACACCATCACATTGTCGAGCATCTCGTCTCGGGTAAGTACATTCTCGGGATGGCCATCGCAGTCAGTCCAGGCCCAGAACTTCTCCATGATCCAGGCCATCTGACCCACGGGTGAGTCGACCAACCCATAGCCAACAGTTTGTGGGCGCGTGCTCTGCTGTTTTGAGTAACCCGAATCCCAATCCTGATAGTGCTGCATTCCCTCTAGAGCAGATTGCTCTAGATCGGTCAGGTCTTCCATCAACTCCGGCACCGGCGGTGCTACTACCATGTTGAGGTGAATGCCCTTGCAATGCTCAGGATCATTCAGTGCCACATGAGTGGTAACAATGGCGCCCCAGTCACCGCCTTGCGCGAGGTACTGGTTATACCCAAGCCTCGCCATCAGGTGCCCCCACTCCTTGCCCATCTTCTCCACACCCCAGCCAGGGCCTGTGGGTTTACCGGACCAGCCGTAACCCACCAGAGAGGGACAAACCACGTGAAAGGCATCCGATGCCTTTCCACCATGGTCTTGCGGCTCAACAAGCGGGCCAATGACCTTGAGAAACTCAACAACAGAACCCGGCCAACCATGCGTCAGTATGAGTGGTTTGGCATCGGCATTGCTTGAGCGTGCATGTAGAAAGTGCACGTCTACCCCATCAAGCTCGGTGGTGAAGTGAGAGTAAGCATTCAGGCGATCTGCAACGCGATTCATGTCGTAGCTTTTGAGCCAATAGTCAGCCACCTCTTGCACGTAACCAAGCGGAATACCTTGACTCCAATCGTCAGGCGTTTCGGCATCTGGCCAACGGGTTCGACTCAGGCGCTCGCGCAAGTCGGTGATAGCAGATTCGTCTATGCTGATTTTTAGTGGTTGAATCTCTGTCATGTGTCTCTCCAACGTATTAATTTGGTGTTTTTCAAACTGGCGCGAGGATCAAGCTAGTCGCCTACCCGTTCGAATCGAGGCGGGCGACGCTCTACAAACGAGGCAGCACCTTCGGTTGCATCCGGTGCGAGCACAAATTTATTCTGCACGGCCTCAGCGTCGCGAAGCGCCTCTAAATAGCCTGCGCCCAGGTGGCGATAGACGAGCGCCTTGCTCGCACCAATCGCTTTTGGTGCGGAAGTCTCGGACAGGCGTCGAACATAGTCTTTAGCCATCGGCAACAAGTTATCTGGCTCGCTAATCCGGTCTACCAAACCAATCTCTCGAGCCTCTTCGCTGCTTAGCTTATCGCTCATCCACAGCAGATCCAGCGCGCGGCTAACGCCGACCAGCCGGGGCAACAGCCAACTCGAACCGTGCTCTGCTATCAATCCGCGTTTCAGAAAAACCGTGGTGAGCGCAGCACTGCTGCTCGCAAATCGCAGATCGCTCATCAACGCAAGGATGAGGCCCCCACCCGCAGCCACACCGTTGATCGCGGCGATAACGGGCTTCGGCACTTCGATCAGGTAGCTGAATATGCCGGGCAGCTCATCTTCCGCCGCAGCCTCCGTCGCAATCTCCGTCGCAA
>CAZFIA010000117.1:0-2443 GCA_964519335.1 uncultured Pseudomonadales bacterium | reverse complement strand
CTCCGTCGCAATCTCCGTCGCAACTTTAGAGGTTGATGTCGAACTCGTTGTTTCCGTCAACACCTGCATATCTAGTCCGGCGCTGAACGCCCTGCCCGCGCCTGTGATAATGATACCGACCACCCGAGTATCATTGGTCGCAAGCTCTATGGCACTGCGAATCTCCGCCAGTGTGTGATAAGTGAACGCGTTGAGTTTATCTGGCCGGTTAAGGGTTATAACCGCGTAAGGATCTGTTACCTCATACAGAATGTCTGTGTAGGTCACGCTGACACCAGGTTAATTCGCAACCCACAAAGATAGACCTGGTGATCACCACGCCGCGCATCAATCGCATCGGCCGAGGCAAGAATGGCTTGCGCATCCGTCGCAACGACATCAATCGCACCCAGACCTTCCGGGCGGCCATCGTCACAGGCAACGAACCTAAGCGTTGCGTTATCCAGAGTGATACTCATGTCCGCATTAAGAGGCAACTCGCTGATTTGTGCCCAGCGATGCGCGATCGTCTCGGGGTCATCGCACTGAATCTCGGCGGCCACGATACCGCTAACACGCTCTGTGCGTTTTGCCCGCTGCCAATTGGGTCCGGCAGGGTGCCAGGGTCCGTCTACATCATTAGCGCCATCACCGAGTTGCTGGTCGATTTCAAAAAAGGTGCCACCCGTGTCTTTGGGGTGCAACTGCATATTGAGATACTCGTCGGTATCGTGTTCCAACACCTTGCGAATGCCGAGTTCGGCGACGCGTGCTTTACGCGGCGTATGCTCGTCACACTGGGTAATCACCATGTAACCACCATCGCCACCGCGACGTTCAAGATAGCGGCCACCGGCGGTGTTCTCCTGGGTTGGTGCGACAACCTCAAGTAATTGATTGCCGATGGGCAGCAGAGCATTCTCAAGCCCAAAGGCGGCAACGCCGGGATCGCGGTAACACACCTCTATCCCCAGCGTGTCTATCAGCGCCTTCTCGACGGGTGCCAGTTCTTTCGCGACGAGCGCAATTTGCCTGAGTCTTAGCCACATAGTTCCCTCTCCTGTCTGTCTTAACCCTGACTTGTCTATCTTGACCCTGACTTGCCAGTGTATGCGCTTGATCCAGAATGTTGAACCGCGCTCGACCCAGGTGGATCGTCACGTGGAAGCGCTGGCTATCACTTGAGCGGAATTAGGGCGTAATATCTAGGAAACTGCGGTTGGGAAACCCACTATGAACATGCATGACCAGTTTCGCCTGGACGGCCAGGTGGCTGTAGTGACCGGGGGTGGCCGTGGCATCGGTCGGGGTATCGCATTGGGTCTTGCCGACTGTGGTGCGGATGTCGTGGTAATCGCAAGACGCCAGGCAGACGTTGATGCCGTGGCCAAAGAAGTCGAAGACAGAGGCCAGCGCGGACTGGGTATTTCCGCTGACGTTCTGCAATGGGACCAGATTCCCGAAGCGCTCGATCGGGTTGTCGCGGAGTTCGGAAAGCTCGATATCATGGTGAATAACGCCGGTGGCAACCTCGACCGAAAAACTTACGCCCTGCCTGACATATCAATTGAGAAGTTTGATGAGCAACTCTCTCTCAATATGAAATCGAAGTTCTGGGGCTCGCAACAGGCCGCAAAGCGCATGGGCGATGGTGGCAGCATTATCAACATCATCTCAATCGCCGCACATAAGCCCTCGCCAGGTTTTGGTGTTTATTCCGCGGCTAACCTCGGCATGGTTAGCATGACGCGAACGCTTGCTGTCGAACTTGCGCCACAACAAATAACCGTGAACTGCCTCGCACCGGGAATCATCGTGACCGACATGCTCAAAGAAACCATGGGTATGTCTGATCCAGAAGCGAAGGCCCTATTCGATAAGCAAATTCCGCTGGGTCGCACGGGCACACCAGAAGACTGCGCCGCAGCCGCTGTGTTTTTTGCATCCCCAGCAGCACGATGGATAACAGGCCAATTTATCGATGTTGCAGGCGGCCAGCCTACCTAACATCTGTCGAACCTAAGTCAACAAACGGGAGCCAGCGATGCCACAATTTCTCTTGATCGGATTATGCGAACCCACCGGACCAGAAGGCCAGCAAGATTTCGATGAGTGGTTTGTGAATCAACACATCGAAGATACCGCGCACTGTCCTAACTTCATTCGCGGGCGGGTGTATAAGCTAAGCGGTCCACATCTGGAGGGCGAGACCGTGTCTGATTACCTGTCGGTCTACGAGGTTGAGGCACCGAGCTACGAAGAGGCAGAACGCGTATTGAACGAGTGGCAGGCAGACGCCAACGCATGGCAAGGTCGGGCCAAACATCAGGAGACAGGTCGCCGTATAGGGGCGCTACCGATGAACATAAACGGTTCCGGGTGGTATGAGCTGCTCGGTTCTTATGATGGCCCGAAAGCAACTGGTAGCAATTGAATGGCTGACGACTAATGATTGAATACATCA
>CAZFIA010000116.1:11338-13595 GCA_964519335.1 uncultured Pseudomonadales bacterium | reverse complement strand
CATCGGGTGCCAGGAGTGTTGCAGCCAGCGACATGCGGCTTCTGAAGGAATACGCTCATCTAAACGGTGCGTCCTACTGCAAGCACGCGTGCAATACCTGTGAGGGCTCTTGTCCGTTTGGCGTGCCTATTGCCGATGTGTTGCGCACGCGCATGTACGCCACCGACTATAAAGACGTTGAGTTTGCGAAGGCGGAATACAACTTGCTCGCGGGTGACGCATCGCCCTGTTTAAGTTGTAGTGGTGAGCCCTGTGCCGGGGCATGCCCGCATGGCATTGATATCGCGAGCTTCTGCGCGCCCACGCACCGCTTGCTCGCCTAATGACAACGTCTGGCGATTCGATAGATCTGGGGCACACCACGGTAGATCTTGAACGGCAGGCCCGCACGGGCGCGGCTGAAGTTATTTTTGGCGAGAACAAAACGGCGCAACAGATTATTGAAATTGGTTCGGCTTTGTTGGAGGCCAAGCAGAACTTGCTTGCAACCCGAGTAGCTGAAGACAAGGCGCAACAAGTTTTGGCTGGACTGAAAGATATTGCAGGCGCGCCTGTTACCTACAACTCAGAGGCCCGCATCGTTATTTGCAAGCCCTTTGCTGGGCCTCAGGAAGTTTCAACTCAAGTCGCTGTAGTCTCAGCGGGGACGTCGGATGGTTCTGTGGCCGAAGAGGCCGCCGTAACCTGCGAGTTTTTAGGCAACCCCGTTTTGCGTATCAATGATGTTGGGGTTGCGGGTCTGCATCGATTGCTCGCGCGCATCGAAGAGATCCGCACGGCGCGCGTCATCATTGTTGTTGCCGGTATGGAAGGGGCGCTACCTAGTGTTTTGGGCGGGCTGGTCGACAAGCCCGTAATCGCCGTGCCCACAAGCGTTGGCTATGGTGCGTCGTTTGGCGGGCTCTCAGCGCTGCTTGGTATGCTCAACACCTGTGCCTCGGGGGTATCAGTGGTTAACATAGATAATGGCTTTGGTGCGGGCTACATGGCGAGCATGATTAATCGGCTTTAGAATGATTCGGCGGACACGCGACTACCTTAAGTATGGCAAACGACACTCCTAATTCTGAAGATGCATCCCCTGCGGACACCACCGCTGAGCTGGATGCCTCGCTTGCCAGCAAGTACCAGGCGGTCCGGGAAGCCGTGCTGGCAGACAAGCGGGTAGTCGTTGCGTTTTCTGGTGGGGTTGATAGCTCTTTGGTTGCCTACATTGCAGGGCAGGAGCTCGGCACCGATGCCATCGCGGTCACCTCCGGTTCGCGCAGCTTAAAACGTACGGACCTGGAGCTTGCCCAAAACCTTGCATTGGAATGGGGGTTGAGCCATCGGGTGATCTACACGGATGAACTCAGTAAGCCGGACTACCGAGCTAACCCCACCAACCGATGTTTTCACTGCAAAACCTCGCTGTACGATGCGCTAACCACTATCGCGCAAAGCGAAAACGTACCGGTGATTTACAACGGCACCAATGTGGATGATCTTGGCGATCATCGACCGGGCCTCATAGCGGCCAACGACTTCGCGGTGCGTTCGCCTTTGGTTGATGCCGGTTTCAATAAGGCGGACATAAGGGCGCTAGCCACTCATCTTGGACTCGCTAATGCCATGAAGCCGCAGTCGGCTTGTCTCTCCAGCCGTTTTCCTTACGGTACGGCGATCGATGAGGCCAAGCTTTCGCAAGTTGAGGCGGCAGAAGATGTGTTGCTGCAGCTAGGCTTTACCCAGTTTCGCGTGCGTCATCATGGTGATGTTGCGCGGCTTGAACTGATGCCTGAAGAATTTGAACTCGCCTACGCCCATCACGACCATATAAATACTGAACTGACGGCGCTGGGCTACAGCTACGTTGCGATGGACATGAAAGGCTTTCGCTCTGGTGCGTTGAATGAGGGACTGGCAAAAATTGATGTGGTACAGATCTACTCCGAATAGGGGATTGGCAAATGATTGAACGGATCGAATTTGGTCGTACCGGGCATTACAGCTCGCGGGTGATCTTTGGTGCAGCCGCCCTGGGTGGCATGAAGCAGGAGCGTGCCGATCGCACGCTAGAGCTACTCGATATGTATGGGTTAAACCATATCGATACCGCCGCGAGCTACGGCGAATCGGAGCTGCGTTTAGCGCCGTTCTTGAAAACGCGTCGTCCAGATTTTTTCCTCGCCAGCAAAACCGGGCATCGCACCTATGAGAAGGCGCGCACTCAGTTGCATAAGTCGCTCGAGCGGCTCGGCGTAGATCACCTCGATCT
>CAZFIA010000116.1:0-11238 GCA_964519335.1 uncultured Pseudomonadales bacterium | reverse complement strand
CGCGCACTCAGTTGCATAAGTCGCTCGAGCGGCTCGGCGTAGATCACCTCGATCTTATTCAGATGCACAACCTGGCCCAGGCGGATCAGTGGGAAGTGGCGATGGGCGAGGGCGGTGCCCTGCAAGCTTTGGTAGAAGCGAAAGAAGAGGGGCTGGTAAGAAACATCGGTGTGACCGGTCATGGCACGTACATACCTTCTATGCACAAGAAGAGCCTGGAGCACTTTAGTTTTGCTTCGGTGTTAATGCCTTACAATTTTTCTATGATGAGCAATGAGCAATACGCGGCGGACTTTGCGGCGACGCGGGCGCTGTGCAACGAGCGGGGTGTGGCTATTCAGACCATCAAGGCCATCGCTCGCAGGCGCTGGCGTGAAGACGATGATGCAAAGCGATTTAGTTGGTATGCGCCAATTACAGAGCCGGAGGCCATGCGCCGTGCGGTTCATTATGTGTTGGGGCAGCCGGATCTGTTCTTGAATACCACCAGTGACGCGACGCTTTTGGAATCTATTCTGAAGCTTGCGAGTGAGACCATTAGTCTGCCCTCAGATGAGCAGATGATGGCTGATCAGGAGAGTCTGGGGATCGAGCCGTTGTTTGTGCGTGATGTCTCTGACGATGTGATTGTTGAGGTTAGTGCGGGGTAGAGGCTAAGAGCCGTTTCGGGTCGCAGCACACACCAAGCGTTCCCGCTGAAACGTTCCCGCTGAAACGTTGCATCCCGAGACCATCCGTCGGTTGGCCTGTGACGGCGGCGTTGGGGTGGGGAAGCTAGTTAGGCAAGTTCAGATCGCGTTTGTACCGGGTCGTCCAAAATTTCACCGGTACAAACGCAATTAGTGCCCCCGTAAAACACTCCGTAGGACTATACCTGCACGAGGTGCTCTTTAAGCAATCTTCTACCTTCATCGCTCGTGGCCGAGCGAACACTTGCTCCCAGGTTTGAGGGTGTTGTGCTGGACGGTAATTCAGGAGAGAGGTCGAGTTCGTCGGGTGGAAATAGGTAAACTGTCCCCGAATTAAAGCTTGCCGGCGCGCGACAAAAACATAAGCAGCGCCGTTTCTAGGCGCTGCACTTTTCTGTCGAGATCTACAGTTTCTGGCATAAAGCCCGGCACATCGCCTGTGAGATTTCTTATGCGTACGCTGCAGTCTAAATTGCTGCACAGCATATTGCCGATGATTCGGCGGCCGTCTGTTCCAGCGACGGTCACGCAAAACATGGCTGCACCACGCGCCCGATGCACAAAGTGGCACCAGGAACACATGTGGCTGCGTGGCCTGCCGCCGGTGTGGGCGGATCGACGCAGGCTTAAGGTTTTGAAAGAATCACCGTAGGGGACTATGGCGTAGGCCTGATGCCCGGCGGGGTGAACCCAGCCCAAATAATCGAGTACACCCCAGTCAACAGCGTCGCCGTTGGGGGGAGCCAGTTCCCGAAGCTTGCGTTCCGGAAAAGCAGACACTATTTGTTCGGTGGTTAACGGCTGCATGGGTGGAGTGACTATGCGAGTGCAAAGCCCTCGTAGTTGTTGTCTGACTCATGATCGCAATGCGCTTTGTAACGCGGATAACCGCCCACATAGGGCATGAAGATGCGGGTTTTGCCTGGAATGTTGGCGCCCAGATACCAGGAGTTGCAGCTTGGAGCAGTGTACGTAGTGCCTTCTGCGACTTCGTTAACGTGAGCTATCCAGCGTTGCTCGGATTCGCTCATCGGTTCAATCGACTGCAAACCTTTGCCGCGCAGATAGTCTATGCAATCACCGATCCAGTTCAGGTGTTGTTCGATAGCTACAAACATATTGCACAGTACAGAAGGGGAGCCAGGGCCGGTTACTGTGAAAAGATTGGGGAAGCCGCTCATTTGTAGGCCCAAAAAGGCCACCGGTCCGTAGCGCCATTTGTCGTTAAGCGTTTGTCCATCGCGACCGGTTATGTTTGCGCGCAGTAGCGCCCCGGTCATGGCATCAAATCCGGTGGCGTAAACCAGTACGTCGAGCTCGTGCTCTGTTTCATTTGTTTTTATCCCACGCGCGGTGATCTTATCTATAGGAGTTTTTTGAACATCAACCAGAGAAACGTTGTCTCGATTGAACGTTGGGTAATAATCGCGATCCAGTACCTGGCGCTTGCAACCAATGCCATAGGTGCGGGGCATAAGGCTCTCGGCAGTGTCCGGGTCATCCACTTCGCGCGCAACAAAGCCGCGGTATAGATCATTGGCGATTTCGTTGGCTTCTGGATCGTTGTATACGTCCCGATAGGAAAGCAAAACGCCGGGGCCTCGATGTTCTACGATGGCGCGGCGTTCCGACTCAGTCAGGTCCTTGATGCCAGGCGCTTTTGCGCTCTGGTTCTCTGCGCTTGAACCTACGCCGGTAACCAGTACGCTTGTTCTATCTGATTCTTTGGTGTTTGAATCCGAAGGTCGCCCACGCCGAAAATTGGAAATGCCACCTGTGTTGTTCTGCTGTAGCTCGCGGATAGTTTCAAAGTTGTTGCGAAACTCGTCCTGAATGTCTGCGCGCATTGCTTTTCTGTTTGCGGGAACGGTGTATACCGGCGTGCGTTGAAACACAGTGAGATGAGCAGACTGCTCTGCGAGCTCCGGAATAGACTGCACGCCAGAACTGCCCGTGCCTATAACACCAACCCGTTTTGTGCTCAGATCAACAGGCTCTTTCGGCCACAACCCGGTGTGCAGAACCTCGCCTTCGAAATTCTCTGCGCCTGGTAGTTCTGGTGTATTGGGAACAGACAGACAGCCCGTTGCCATTACGCAAAATTGCGCACGATGCTCTTCGCCTGATTCTGTGCTGAGCTGCCACAGGCCCTCTTTTTCGAGCCAGGTAACGGCGTTAACGCGGGTATTAAACTGAATGTCTTTGCGCAGATCGAACTTGTCGGCAACAAAGTTTGCGTAGGCGAGAATATCGACTTGCGAGGAAAATACCTCTGGCCAGTCCCATTCGTCCTGAAGTTCTTTGGAAAAGCCGTAGGAGTATTCGAGGCTTGGCACATCACAACGAGCGCCGGGGTAGCGATTCCAGTACCAGGTGCCGCCAACATCGGAACCTGCCTCGAATACTTGAACCTTTAGGCCTTGATTGCGGAAACGATGCACGGCGTACATGCCCGCAAAGCCTGCGCCTACAACCAGCACGTCTATCTTTGGTTTAGACATCTGTTCTTGATTGTCGGCTGTATTCGGTTTGTCTGGCATAAATCGCACCCTCTAAAACGAAAGTGGTAGTTCCAGATGTTCAGCGAAAATGAAATCTCTTTGATCCAGTAATTTAGTGTCGTAGTCGTCGAGCGCTCGTGCAACTTGTCCCCAGGCTTTGCGTAAGCCACCCGGCATGGGATTGTCTTCTTCTGGCAGTGCCCGCAGCAGTTGCGAAAAGTACGCCCAATAAACATCGGCAGCGCTCAGTTCCTGGCCAACAAGATAGCTTGAACCTGTTGCGTGCTGTCCGGCGAGTTGGTCACTGAGCATGCTGAGCACCTGCTTTACACGGTCGATAGAATACTCGAGGGTGTCGTCGCCGTAGCCGTATTCCCTATACATGGGTTGGCTGAGCACCTTGTCACCCTGGGCCTCGTGGCCGCCGGCAAGCATAAGGTGGCGACCATACCAGGCAAACCCAGCTTCGCCGGCTATCTCGTTAACAATGCCGACCACCCGCATGCGGTCTTCCATGGCCTCTGGCAGCAGGGAGTCGCCTGTGCCCAATCGTTCAGCAAGCTCAACAATCTCGAGCCAGCGTACGCGCGGAGCCTCATCGTTATAGAGCGCAACCGGTGCGTTGCGATGACGGGTCCATTCCACCAGCTCCGGATTCTCGCCGCCACCCATTTGGGCAACGGGTGTGAAGGGCACATCGCGTAGCTTGAAGACGGCTTTTGCTGCCTCGCTCCAGGGCCCGGGAACACCCGCCGTTAGTACGAGCCGTAGCCCCGTTTGAGGGCGTGCGCTCGCAACGTCTTGATAGTCCATAACTAAACTGGTGACTCACTGATTATTGATCAATCAGTTTACCGCTTTCCTCGTTCAGGCGAAAAGCCACCCGTAAATTGGGTATATTCAGGGGCAGAGGAACTGAGGAGAGGAACCCGCGCCATGACAACTTCAAGTCAAACTGCTAGCCAAACAGGTTTAAGCACTGCAGAGCTCACCGAGTTTCGCAGCGATACCCGGGCATGGCTTGCCGAGAACTGCCCTGACGGCGCCCGCGGACCGGGCCCTGTGTCCAATGGCAGCACCAAGATCAAGATCACCGATAAGGACACGCTGTTGTGGCTCGAACGCATGATCGAACGCGGCTGGACCGTGCCCAGCTGGCCCACAGAGTTCGGCGGCGGCGGTTTGGATAAAGATCAGTATGTAATTCTGCTGGAGGAAATGCGCGACATTAAGGCTCGGCCTGCGCTGTCGAGCTTTGGTACATCCATGATTGGCCCCACGCTACTTGATATGGGATCAGAAGAACAAAAAGCGAGACACTTACCGCGCATAGCGCGTGCTGAGGTGGAGTGGTGTCAGGGCTATAGTGAACCGGGCTCGGGAAGTGATCTCGCATCGTTACGTACCCGTGCAGATATCAAAGGCGATCACTTTGTAATCAATGGCCAAAAAATCTGGACCTCGGGTGCGCACAATGCAGACTGGATGTTTTGTCTGGTGCGCACCGACTTTGAAGCATCCAAGCACAATGGCATTAGCTTTGTTTTGTTACCTATGGATCAGCCCGGCGTAACCATTAAGCCCATTCGTTTGATTAGCGGTGAATCGCCCTTCAACGAAACCTTCTTTGATGACGCCATTGCCAAAAAAGAAGACCTTGTTGGCGAGTTGAACAAAGGCTGGACTGTGGGCAAGCGGTTGTTGCAGCACGAGCGATCGGGAATGGAGTCGCTAGTGTCGGGCAGTGCATCGGCCAAAGAAGCCGGCCTGGTCGCTGAAGCCAAGCGTCTGCTCGGAGAGCACGAGGGCAAGATTGCAGATGAAGACCTGCGCGGTGAGGTGCTCGACTACGAAATGAATAGCGCGGTTTTTCGCCTGGCGCAGCGGCGTGCGGTTCAAGAATCAGATGGCGGCACGCCTGGGCCGGTCACCTCGATATTTAAGGTCTACGGCAGTGAGCTGCAGCAAGACTATTATGATTTGTTGCTGACCATGCGTGGCAGCCAGGGCTATGGCGTCGATGAACAGCACTCGAGCGAAGCCGAGCGCGAAACGGTTAATCGGTGGCTGTATTACCGTGCGGCATCAATCTATAGCGGCAGTAATGAAGTGCAGCGCAATATTATTGCTAAGCGCGTTCTGGGGCTTCCTGACTAATCAACAGGCGAGCTCTGCTTCAAGCTCTGCAGTAATGGTCTTAACCAGTTCCGCCGCTGGCATGGGACGGTTGTTGCTAAAGGCTTGTCCTGCCCACATAGCGCTGTAATTCTGAATCTGTTGTTCGTCGTCGGTTTGTTCCGCGGCGGCAGCCAGTGCTTTGCCGGCGTCATAAGCCACGGGATAGTCTGGCACTTGATCGCGCTTTTCATGCAGCGTTCGAGTTAGTTCGTTTTGGAGGCCACGCGCGGGGCGCCCGGAGAAGACCGGTGTCATTAACGTTTGAGCTTCTTTGTTTTCGAGTGCACGGCGATAGGCAGGCCCTGCCGAAGACTCCGGACAGGTAATAAATGCGGTGCCCAGTTGAACGCCCGCGGCACCTGAGGTCAGTGCCGCGGCTGCAGCTTCGCCGTTGCCGATACCGCCCGCTGCGATAACCGGAATACTCACCGCTGCGCAAACCTGCGGAATCAATTCATGTGTTGTTAGAGGCTTCTCTGCGCCAGACGGTTGCAAAAACTGACCGCGGTGGCCGCCTGCCTCCCAGCCCTGGGCGATAACAATGTCTGCGCCTCCTTGTTCAAGAGCCTGTGCTTCTCTTGCGCTGGTTGCACTCGACATCACCACACAGCCGGCTGCCTTTAGAGCGCTAATGGTGGACGGACTGGGCAAGCCAAAATGAAAGCTGACCACAGCGGGTTCCAGTTCCAGCAGCGCGGGCAAGTTAGCGGGGTTGTCGTCGAAGCTGCCGTAGGGGGCGGCGATGCCTGCGGGCGGTTTAGCGTCTAGCTCGTTGAACAGCGGGCTGAGTAATTGCAGCCAGGCGGATTCGAGTTTGGGGTTTGCATCTGGGGTTTTATGAACGAAGAAGTTGAGATTGATCGGCAAAGGCCTTGCATCGCCCAGTTTGGCGGCCATTTTGCTGAGCACGGCTGGGCTGCCACCGCCAAGACCCAAAGAGCCAAGCCCTCCGGCCGAGGCGACGGCCAGAGCCAGATCCGGATTGGACACGCCAGCCATCGGTGCTTGAATTATGGGGGTGTCGATAGCCAATACGTCCAGCAGCTCGACGGTTTGTGGCGAGAAATTTTTCATGGATCACGGCGCCGCTGATTAGGTTTGAGGATGGTTTGGGGTAATTCTAATAGATGACGAAACGGAATATATTAGTAGTGAAATATTCCGTTTTCACAGGTTGAACAGGTTGTTAAGGTGGCCGGGTATAAACACCATAGGATTCAATAGATTATGTCAGATTATTTGCAAAAAATTGAAGCCGCCAGCGCCATGCTCGGTAAGCACAACGATTGGTCTGCCATAAACGCAGAGTACTCGGTTCGTATGCAGTTGCAGAACCGTTTCAAGACCGGTCTCGAAATTGCCCAATTCACCGCTGACATCATGCGTAAAGACATGGCGGAGTATGACGCAGATACGTCGAAGTACACCCAGTCGCTAGGTTGCTGGCACGGTTTTACGGCGCAGCAGATGGCCATGGCCGTTAAGCGTCATCGCGGCACCATGAACAAGTCTTATGTGTACCTGTCGGGTTGGATGGTTGCGGCTCTGCGCTCGCAGTTTGGTCCGCTGCCAGATCAATCGATGCACGAAAAAACTTCTGTGCCTAATCTCATCGAAGAGATCTACACATTCTTAAAGCAGGCTGATGCCCGCGAGTTGCGACACATTTTTGTTGAGCTCGATGAAGCGCGTGCGGGTGGTGGTGACGTTGATTCTGTGATCAAGCGTATCGACAATTACGAGACGCATGTTGTGCCGATTATCGCTGACATCGATGCAGGCTTCGGTAACGAAGAAGCCACCTATCTGCTCGCGAAGAAAATGATCGAGTCGGGCGCTTGTGCCATTCAGATCGAAAACCAGGTATCCGATGCCAAGCAATGTGGCCACCAGGCCGGCAAGGTTACGGTGCCGCACGAAGACTTTGTATCTAAGATAAACGCGGTGCGCTATGCGTTCCTGGAACTTGGTATTGATAACGGCATTATCGTTGCTCGCACAGATTCGCTGGGTGCAGGTCTCACGCAGAAAATTCCGGTATCAAACGCGCCCGGCGATCTCGGCAATCAGTACTGTGATTTTCTTGAAACCACCAAGATCACCAACCTCGATGATCTTCAAGAGGGTGACATCACCATTCACCAAAACGGTGAAGTGTGTAAGCCGACGCGTCTGGACAACGGTCTATATGCGTTCCGCGAAGACACGGGCTTCGATCGCGTTGTACTCGACTGCGTAACCAGCCTTGAGCACGGCGCCGATCTGTTGTGGATCGAGACTGAGAAACCCAACGTTGAACAGATTGCGGGCATGGTGAATGAGATTCGCAAGAAGCGACCAGACGCCAAACTGGTGTACAACAACTCGCCGTCGTTTAACTGGACGCTTGCGTTCCGCGAGCAGGTGTACGGCGAATGGAAGGCGGCTGGCAAAGATATCTCTGCCTATCCCTGCCCTGAGAAGACACCAAAAGGATTGATGGATGAAAAACTGGATGGGTCTGATCTGGCGGTTGCGGCTGACGCACTAGTTCAGCGCTTCCAGGCGGATGCGGCTAAGGAAGCTGGTATTTTCCATCACCTCATCACCTTGCCCACCTACCACGAGACTGCTCTGGGTACAGACATTCTGGCGGAGGGCTACTTCGGTGACCTGGGAATGCTTGCGTACGTCCGCGACATTCAGCGCCAGGAGATTCGCCGGGATCAGGCGTCTGTGAAGCACCAGGACCTTGCCGGTTCCAACATTGGCGACGATCACAAGGAATACTTCCTGGGTGAGAAGGCGCTGCTTGCGGGTGGTGCTGCTAACACGATGAATCAGTTCTAACGCAGATTCAGGCGGATTGCGCCTTGTAAAAAACCCGGTGCTGGTGAGAGCACCGGGTTTTTTTTAGAGCTGGTGGGTCGGCGATTTTGATGGCGATCTTGGATGAGGTGGCTCTAGGGGAACTTTCGGCCAAGAACGACCTTTTGATCTCCATGTAGAATCCTGACTATGATCTATCGTAGTTTATTGCTGGCCTTACTCATGGCGACCACCTCTCTCTCCGCAATAGCGAGCAATTTTTCAATGCTAGAACAACTTACTGCTGCCAGAAATCACTACCTCGAAGGCTACGCAAAGGCCGTGCAAAATCGGCAGGATCATACCCCCGAAGTCGGTATGCAGGTAGGTGATGACGCACCAGAGCCTTACAATTTGTACCGTTTCGATCTTGTGAGCTTTGATGGTGATGAACCCTCCCTTGTGGAAGTAAATCTTGAGAGCTACATAGAGTCCGAACCCATGATTTACCAAGTGGGCGACATGGCTGTCGAGATTCAGTCACTGCATTGGAACGGCATTGAGTTCTCAGTACAGCCGGCAATTGTCGATGAAGAACCATTGAAGGTTTGGGCTATCCGATGGCTCGATCTTGAAGAGGATCTCGACCTCGGCGGCTTTATCCATTCCTTAACTGCTCCGGAAGATGATCGTGGTTACACTATGTGGAGTGTCGATTTCGGAACCGCACCAGTGCAGGCTGTTCAGGAATTGCTTCAAGTTTTAGCTGGGCTTGGTGTGAAATCGGTTAAATTGCACAGCGAAACCATGATCGATTAGTACGCTGATGAGCTCCTGAAGGGGGCAGAATGTGTCAGTGAATCGGCCTGCCCCCCTCCCGAAGACTCGTTAGTTCAGATCAGTGTGGATTTGCCGCTCTATTGTTCGGATCGTTATCGCCCCAAGCGTGTCGCTATATAGAAATTCAAAGCCCATACCTGGTCGAAAATGCCCCTTGAGAATTCGCCTAATAGTTTTGGATTGAATCCAAAATACGGCAGCGCGAATATTCGTTTGCCCAGTATTTTTGCTGGGTTTAGTGTGATTTCTATGATACTGTATATATGTACAGTATTAGTGTTAAGCACAAGGAACCGCCATGAACGCCATCGCCCAAACCAATCAACCTTCAAACCCGCACCGCTTAAACCTGCATCACTTGATCCCGCACAATTTTGAGCACTGCACACTGCATGCACTGCTCGATGAAGCGCGCCTGCTCATGGGCCAGGAGCGCGCGCTGCAGTACCGACTCGCCGCGCTGCTACGTGAACTCGATTCGCGTGCCCAGCATAGCGGCAATCCCATGCGTCTGCCGCAGTGGCTGCACGATAACTTCGGCCTCACCTTCGGGGCCGCCCGTGAGAAAGTACGTACGGCGCGCGCCCTTGGAACGTTGCCGCTCATCGACGCTGCGTTTCGCGATGGCGAACTCAGTTATTCCAAAGTTCGGGCGTTGACCCGAGCAGCAACCTCTGAAAACGAGGAACAATTGCTGACTCTGTCGCGAGGCTCCGATGCCGAAGGCGTGGAGCGCTTGGTGCGCCGGGTTAAAACTCAGGCGTGTCTGGATGACGTGCAGGAACTTATTCGATCGCGATCGCTTAGTACCCGTTGGGATGAGACCGGTGCGTTAGTTGTGTAGGGCCGACTCACACCCGAACAGGGTGAGGTGTTCTTGAAGGCGCTGGCGAAAGCGACTGAGGTGTTGAGGAAGAGCTGCGAATCAGAGAGCGACTCTCTCGACTCAAACGCCGACACGTATTGGGCACATCGCGCGGATGCGCTGGTCCAGGTCATGGCCGACAGCTTGATCGGTGGAGTCCCGAGCACACCTGGTGACCGGCACCAGGTGCACGTACACGTTTCAGCAGAAACGTTGGCGGGTGCAGAATCGAAAACAGACGCCAGCACCAGCACCAGCACAAACAATAACCGCGTTCCCGCTGAAACGCTGCACCCCGAGACAATCCGCCGTCTAGCCTGTGATGGCGGGTTGGTGACAATCATTAAAAATGCCCGCGGCACCCCCTTAAGTGTGGGCCGCAAGACCCGGGCGATACCGCCCGCTACAAGACGCGCACTGCTCAGCCGCGATCGCCATTGTCAGTTTCCGGGCTGTACACAAGATCACTACGTTGAAGGTCACCATGTGGTGCACTGGGCCAAAGGCGGTGAGACCCGGCTCGATAATCTGATGCTGCTCTGCGGCCGCCATCATCGAGCGGTTCACGAGTTCGGATACCGCATTGAGCGGACAAACGAGGGAAGGTTTGAGGTCGTTAAATCGGTAGGTTCAAAACACGTTTGTACCGGTTCATCCAAATCGGCACCGGTACAAACAGAATAAAAACCTTCGCCAACTCCCCCTCAGGCGTTGGGTCAGGAGAGTCGCGATTGCTGAAAGGGGTGGGATCGGTTACTACTAGTGGCTCCAAGTTTTTGCTTTTCGGAGACCTGCTATGCCCGCATCACTCGGTGAGTCCAGACCTTTTGGTTTGGGGTATTGGCCTTTGGCGGAGGATGCGCCTTCAGTCAGCTGCAACAAAGAACCGGTGCGGTTGGTCACCCCAGACGGAGCGCTTGTACGCGGCATTTTGTGGACGCCGCCAACCGGTCAAAAGTGGCACACAGCCGTTGTGCTGTCGCACCCCCGCGGAGATTTCTCGGTGCACTACGCATGCCCCTTGCTCGCAGCAGCCGGCTTTGCGGTGTTTGGCTTTGCCACCCGTTATCTCAACAACGACATTGATTGTCTGCACGAAAACTGCGTCACCGATGTCGCGACCGCTGTGGCAGAGATGCGCAGACGCGGCGCGAACAACGTCGTCTTATTGGGTAACTCCGGTGGCGGATCCCTAATGGCGATGGCGCAAAAAGAAACAGGCTGTGGAGACGCCTGGATAGGTCTCGCGGCACACCCGGGCGAGGGTGTGTTTATGTGTCAGGTGATTGACCCGTCGGTCACGGACGAAGCAGATCCAAGCCCGGTGAACGCAGAGCTAGATATGTATAAGCCCGACCGCGGCTGGCGGCCCTGCCCC
>CAZFIA010000115.1:0-13712 GCA_964519335.1 uncultured Pseudomonadales bacterium | reverse complement strand
GGCAGGATTCGAACCTGCGAATGCCGGGATCAAAACCCGGTGCCTTACCACTTGGCGACACCCCAATGGAGCCCACGACTTTGGGTAGAAAGGCCTCTAAAAACCGACCCAACCCGCGCGGGGCCGCTATTCTAGGTAAGGAACGGGCAAGTATCCAGTGCTCAGAAGGGCCATTTGAGAGCCCCTATTTCGGCTTTCGAAGGACTAGAGCGCCCAGTCGCGGGAAACAACCGTGAGTTTCACGTCGGTACTTGTGGCGCGAACCCTGCCAGGTAATCGCTGCTGACGAGTAGCGCCAGTAACGGTCTGGTAACGCGCAAATTCCAATTTCCAGCCAAGCTGCTCCATGGTCTCCAGATCTGCATTTGCTTGAAATCGCATCAGTTTGGCCGGGGGTGCAGGCGCGCCCTTGCCCTGCAGCCAGTAAGGCAGCACCGCGAGCGGCAACGACCAGCCCAGATGCCGCTTGAGCAGCCGCTCTGGATTGCGACTCCTCACCACCCGACCGGTGCCATCTACTATCTTAATTTTGTCTGCATTACCGGTGATATGGGTTCTGCCCTGACCCAGCGCACCCCAAAGCTCAAGATCATAGCCACCGTCTGTTTGCTCCCAACGATAGTTGGCCGTAAAGCCCTTAAACTCAGCCTCACCGCGTGGCCGCAGGCTAAGTTTGCCTTGCGACACAAAATTCGACAGCTCTGGGGCAATCTCGAGGCTTTCCAGCGAATCTGTGGAGCTGGAAGGGGTCGACAAAGAGCTGCAACCGCTGATGCACAACACCAGCCCCAAAAACACCGCGGACGATGACTTAGATACCTCCGCAACGCGAAAAATAGTCATATAAATCAGTAATATAGACATTCTCAACAACTCGCTGAAGATCCTTCTGCAGTCAATAAGGGTGATATAATGCGCGACATTCAAAGCAGACACTACAGCGGCGCCCAAACCTGCCCGCAACACCACCAACACCATGGCCATACTTGCTTACGGCATCAATTATCGCACCGCACCGCTCACCTTGCGGGAGCAACTCGCCTTTCCGGCCGAGGGGCTCGGTGACGCCCTGGTCGACCTAAAATCCAGTGTCTCTGCAGTCGATGAAGCGGCGATCCTGTCCACGTGCAACCGGACCGAGCTGTATTGCGCTGTGAACAATACCGACAGCACGGCCCTGCGCGGGTGGCTCGCGACCCATCGCGATCTCGCCGCCAACGAATTTGATGACCACATCTATGCCCACTGGGAACAGGATGCGGCAAGCCACGTTATTCGGGTCGCCGCCGGTCTAGACTCGCAAGTGTTGGGCGAGCCCCAAATTATGGGGCAAATGAAAACAGCCTGGGAGCAAGCTCGAGCCAGCGGAGCTATGGGTCCAGAGCTCAACCTGCTTTCTGACGTATCGTTGAACGCTGCCAAACGAATCCGCACCGTTACCGATATTGGCAAGAACCCGGTATCGGTAGCATTTGCGTCGGTTAGCCTTGCCCGCACAATCTTTGCAGACCTTGGTGAGACCAAAGCGCTACTCATCGGCGCCGGCGAAACCGTCGAGCTGGTCGCCGAACACCTGGTGAATCAGGGCATCGGTGGACTGGCCATCGCCAACCGATCATTGCCAAATGCTCGCGCCGTGGCTGAGAAGCATGCGGCGCGCGCGATGCTGCTAACCGACATTGGCGAAGTACTCCACGAATACGACATGGTTATCACCTCAACAGGCAGCTCGTTGCCGGTACTCGGCAAGGGCACCGTCGAAGCTGCGTTGCGCAAGCGGCGCCAGCGACCCATGTTTATGGTTGATATCGCTGTACCTAGAGACATCGAGGCCGAAGTAGCAGAGCTGCGTGACGTATATCTCTACACCATCGATGATCTCACGCAGATTATCGAGCAGAACAACGCAGAGCGACGCAAGGCCGCGCAAGGCGCCGAGACTTTTGTGCAACAAGGTGCCGAAGACTTTGTTAAGAAACGCCGTCTGCAAGAAGCTGGGGCAGTGTTATCTATCTTGAGACAACAGGCAGGCGATATACAAGACGCAGAGCTCGAGCGTGCGCTGCAGGCATTTGCCAAAACTGGCGACGCCGAAGCGGCCATGGCTGCTCTCGCCCGTAACCTCACAAATAAACTGATGCACGCCCCTACTCAGGCATTACGCGATGCGAGTGCTGAAGGTCGAACCGACCTTGTCGACTTTCTTCGATCTGCGTACCGACTTAAATAAGAACACTAGACAATGCCGCTCTCCAAAACAATGCAGGTCAAACTTGATGACCTAACCGACCGCCATGAAGAGATCTCAGCTCTTCTCTCAGATGCAGAGATCGTTGCCGACCGCGATAAATTCACCGCCCTATCCAAGGAATACGCAGAACTCGAACCTGTGATACTGAAATTTGCCCAGGTGAAATCACTCGAAGACGAGCTCGCCGACTCCAAGGCGATGCAAGCCGACGACGACCCTGACATTCGAGAGATGGCAAACGAAGATGTCTCTCGTTTGTCTGGCGAAGCAGAGACAGCAGAAGCGCAACTACAAAAACTCTTGCTACCGCGCGATCCCAACGACGCAGCCAACGTGTTTCTTGAAATTCGAGCTGGAACCGGGGGCGACGAAGCAGCAATCTTTGCTGGCGATCTGCACCGCATGTATACGCGCTATGCAGAGACGCGGGGTTGGAACGTTGAATTGATCAACTCGCGTGCCGGAGAACACGGCGGATACAAAGAAATTGTGTCTCGTATCGAAGGCCGTGATGTTTACAGCCGGCTAAAATTTGAAAGCGGCGCTCACCGCGTGCAACGGGTGCCTGAAACAGAATCCCAGGGTCGCATACATACTTCTGCATGCACCGTTGCTGTACTGCCCGAGGCAGATGAAGTTGAGGCCACAGAGATAAACAAGGCCGATCTGCGCGTCGACACCTATCGAGCTTCGGGCGCTGGGGGTCAGCACGTTAACAAGACAGATAGCGCGGTTCGCTTGACGCATCTGCCCACAGGTATTGTTGTCGAATGCCAGGATGAGCGTTCGCAACACAAGAACAAAGCACGGGCAATGTCACTACTGCAGGCCAAACTATTAGAAACAGCACAAACCGCGCAACAAGAGGAGCAGGCTGAAAGTCGCCGCAGTCTCGTGGGCAGTGGCGACAGATCAGAAAGAATACGAACCTACAACTACCCACAGGGTCGTGTTACCGATCACCGAATCAATCTCACGCTGTATAAACTTGATGAAGTAATGGCAGGCGCTACCGATAGTGTTATCGAACCGCTGGTCCAGGAGCATCAAGCCGACTTGCTCGCGTCCTTGGGGGGCGACTCGGCCTGATTGCTAAAACCAATCATGTTGATGCCCTCTACTGCGAAAGACTAAATCCAGTGCCTACCATCGACTCAGTGCTAAATAGGACCCCACGAGAGCTTCGTCTCGAAACCGAGCTACTGGTGGCCGCAGCCATGGACTGGAGTCGCTCCAAGGTGCTGGCCTTTGGTGAAACCGAAATTCCTGATGCACTGCTACCCGCCCTGAACAGCCAGCTCGATCGATTAACCAACGGTGAGCCCTTGGCCTACATCACCGGCCAACGCGAGTTCTTTGGTCTGGAGTTTGACGTAACGCCCGATGTGCTGATTCCACGTGCCGACACAGAACTGTTGGTAGAACTGGCACTCAACTACAGCAGACCTGATGCTCGCGTGGTCGATCTTGGTACCGGAAGCGGTGCGATTGCGGTCAGCCTCGCGCATTCACGATCCGATCTCACAATCACGGCCACCGACACAAGCACCGCCGCTCTTGAGATTGCACAGCGAAACGCCACTCGCCACGAATGTGATATACGCTTCGTTACAAGCGAATGGTTTAAACAACTAGCTGGCGAATTTGATGTGATAGTCAGTAACCCACCCTACGTACGCTGCGGCGATCCCCATTTATCCGACTTAAGCTATGAGCCGCAGCCCGCGCTGATTGCACAACAAGACGGTCTCGCAGACATTCAGGCTATAGTCGCAGGAGCACCCTTAGCGCTCGCAGCGGACGGCGTTCTGCTCATTGAGCACGGTTTCGAACAGGCCGCTTCAGTCGCGGCCTTGTTTAACCAGCACGGATTCGCCAATGTAGAGCTGCACAAAGACATTGCAGGCCAACCACGAGTCACCTCAGGCCACCGATCACCGTGAACGACAATCAACTACTACGCTATAGCCGGCACATTATGCTGCCCGAGCTCGACATCGCTGGGCAGGAAAAACTGTTGGCTGCCCACGCACTTATTGTGGGTCTCGGTGGTCTTGGTGCGCCGCTTGCCCTCTATCTGGCTGCGGCAGGCGTAGGCAAGCTAACGCTGGCCGATGACGATATTGTGGAAGCCAGCAATCTGCAACGGCAGATTATTCACGGCACATCTGATATAGGTCGTAGCAAAGTAGATTCAGCTGCAAGCAGCCTGAATGCTATCAACGCCGACTGCGAAGTAACGGTGCTACAAAAACGCCTGCTCGACAATCAACTCGGCGAGCAGGTAAACAAGGTCGACATCGTTCTCGACGGTACCGACAACTTCACTACACGCTACGCGATCAACGCCGCCTGCGTTGCAACAGGCACCCCGTTGGTTTCTGGGGCTGCCATTCGCTGGGAAGGTCAGGTGGCGGTGTTCGACTTTCGCGATCCGGCATCACCTTGCTATGCCTGCCTTTACCCAGATATTGAATCTACCAGCGACATGTCATGCGCAGACAACGGCGTAGCCGCACCAGTTGTTGGCGTTGTCGGCTCGCTTCAGGCACTGGAAGCTATCAAATTGCTGTCTGGAGCAGGCGAATCACTTTGCGGAAGTGTTCTGGTAATGGACGCCAAGTATCAGCAATGGCAGAAGCTGAAGCTCTCAAGAGTTGTGGATTGCAGCGTTTGCCGCAACCGATAGAATCCTGCGGGCTCCATTAAACAAGCCTCAACCCTCGAGAGTTTTCGACCGTAGCCGGCGCATGCCGTGTAACCAGCGGTCAACATCGTCTCCCTTGCGGCGCACATAGTCGCCAACCTCAGGGTGCGGCAAAACATAGAAACGCTCTTCGCGCAGGGTCTCAACCACCGTGGCCGCCAGATCGTCGGCCTCGATGATGCCGTCAGTTTGACCATCCCCCAAACTTCGCGGCGCCATAGCAGTATTTACCCCCTGCGGGCATAGCACCGATACCTTAATCCCGTCATCGCCATGTGTGATCGCCAGAAACTCTGCCAGTTTAACCGCCGCCGCCTTGGTTACCGTATAAGGTCCGCTACCCAGCGCAGCCAGCAAACCCGCAGCGGACGCCGTGTTTAGCAAATAGCCGTCGCCGCGCTCGATCATCGATGGCAGCACCGCACGCGCAGCAAATAGATGCGCCATAACGTGTAGATCCCACTGCATCTGCCACACCGCGTTCTTGGCATCTGTTAGCAGACCTTCACCTCCCGCTCCTGCGTTAGAGCAGAACAAATCAATCTGACCGTGACGGCTAATCGCACCCTCGGTAAGCGCCGCAACGGATGCTTCATCTGTAACATCACAGGCAACCCCCTCACAGCCTAGCTCTTTGGCTGCCGCATCCACAGCGTCTTGGTTGAGATCTGCAAGTACCACAGCACGTGCGCCTTCAGCAATAAATGCCTTGGCCATCGCCTTGCCAATGCCGCCACTACCACCAGTAATTACGGCAACTTTATTCTTCATCTCCATTGTCTTTGTCTGTCTCCCCTAAAGAACTCGATAAAAAAAACGCTAACCAACGCTAAACGTTTCCCGCAACGCTAATTCAAGCTGATCGCGAACCCGCTCGATGGTAACGCTCTCGGCGAGCGCCACCATTTCAGTCACTTCCATACCAATCAGCCCGCAAGGATTGATACGCTGAAAAGGCTCAAGATCCATACTGACATTAAGGCTAAGTCCGTGATAGCTACAGCCGCGGCGTATGCGCAACCCCAGGCTTGCAATTTTCTGTCCCTCTACATACACCCCGGGTGCATCCTCACGGTTACCTGCTTCGATGCCATAGTCAGCAAGCACTGCACAAATAGATGACTCGATACCTCGAACAAGAACTCTGGGGCCAATCCCCATACGTTTTAGATCGAACAGCAGGTAGCCGACAATTTGGCCCGGCCCGTGATAAGTGATTTGTCCACCTCGATCGGTTTGGACCACCGGAATATCGCCAGGCAATAGCAGGTGTTCCGGTTTACCCGCCTGACCCTGGGTAAACACGGGTGAGTGTTCTGTAAACCAGAGCTCATCTGGTGTAGTAGCACAGCGTTTGGCTGTAAACGCCTGCATCTCTGCAAACACCTCGGCATAATTTGTATCGCCCAGGTCTCGTACTACCAGAGAGTTTAGTTCAGACACGGCTAGCCTACAGAACCAAAGACACTTCGGACACAGTGCGCAATTTCTGGTGTAGCGCCTTCAGCTGCGGCTCTCCAGTTGCCGTTATCACACAGGTTACTGAACAAAATTTGCTGCCGCTCGACAAGCGCACACTCACATCGTCTTCTGCAAGATCTTTATCGAACTCCCGCACGATACTCGTCACGCGAGCAACAAAATCGATACTGTTAGAACCCACGATCTTTACGGGGTAGCGGCACGGAAACTCAATCTTTGGGGCCTGAGCGTCAGTCACTGCTAATCAGATCCTGAAAGAACAGTGCGACGCTTTGCCAGATGCGGCTAAAGAACCCCGCCTCTTCTGCACCTGACAGAGTAATCATGGGCGTACGACTAATAATCTCGTTATCAAGGATGAGCCGCAACTCGCCTAGCTTCTCGCCCTTGGTAAGCGGGGCTTCTATAAGTTCCGGTAAGTTCATTTCTGCGCTAACCATGTCATAGGCCCCACGCGGAATAGTAACGTACAGATCTTCGGCGATACCAAGCTCTATAGCGTCAGCCTCACCGAACCAGAGTTCGGCATTCTTCAACATTACGTTCGAGTCGTAGATTCTTCGGGTTTCGAAATTGCGGAAACCGTAGCTCAACAGCTTTTGGCTCTCGCGCATTCGTAACTCATCGCTATCGGTACCCATTACAACAGCAATCAGCCGCTGACCGTCGCGTATCGCAGAGGATACAAGGCAATACCCGGCTGCATTGGTGTGGCCAGTTTTGACACCATCTACGGTCTTATCACGCCACAGCAACCGATTGCGGTTTGGTTGGTCTATGTCGTTAAAACGAAAGGACCTTTCAGAATAGACCGCATAGTGATCTGGGAAGCGTTCGATCAGCGCGTTGGTCAGAATCGCCAAATCCCGCGCAGTGGTGTAGTGCTCTTCATCCGGCAAGCCAGAGGCGTTCATGAAATTGGACTGCGTCATGCCAATTTCTCGAGCTAGCTGATTCATCATGTCAGCGAACGCAGCCTCATCTCCTGCAATGTGCTCGGCAAGCGCCACGCTTGCATCGTTACCAGATTGAATGATGACGCCTTTCAGAAGGTCATCAACCGCAACCTGCGTGCCTTCGCGAATGAACATTTTCGAGCCACCCATGCGCCAGGCTTTCACACTTACGGCAACCATGTCGGAGGCCTGAATGCGTCCTGCCGCCAGCTCGGTGGCGACCACAAAGCTGGTCATAATTTTGGTCAGACTGGCAGGCGGCAGAGATTCGTCCGCATTTTCTTCCGCCAGAACCTTTCCCGATTTGGCATCCACCAACAAGTAAGAGCGCGACTCCACCTTGGGGACCTTTTGCACGATAGGCATGGCAGCGTGCGAAAGCTGTGTTCCGATAACCCCAAGAGAAACTACCAGAGAAACAAAGAGTGCAGGCACCTTGGAAATTAAGGACTGGGGCATGACAATTTTTCCACAAACAGGCAAAGGTAGTTTAGCAGCACAAACTGCTGGCTTTGTCTCGATTCAAAGGAATCGCCTCAATGGCGTATTGGTTAAACAGTATCTGTTGGGCCGATAGCATTCGATCAAGCGAATCAAAGGGGCCAGCCTGAACTCTGTAAAACGCGCTATCGGACTGCTTGGCCACAAAAACCTCCACCGGCAGTGCCTCCCTAACCCTCAGTAGCATATCGCCTGCTGCATCCAGGCTGCCAAAGGCGCCCAACTGCAAGTAGTGGCCGTTAGACAGACTTGGCGTGCGTTGAGCCAAAGTAGTACCCGCATAGGGCACTTCCGCACGCTGCGTTGCGCTCGGCTCAGCCGTAGGGCCGCTAAGAATAGGCTGCGGGATCTCATAGGGTAACGGAGCGGGCTCGGAATTCGTTTGAGGTTGGGTTTGGGGTTGAGAAGAAGACAAAGGATGAGGTTCAAATCCTGCGTCCGCTGTTGTTGTTTGCTGTTCGCCGGGGACCCCGGACAGCGCCTCCACACGCACCTTGGCCGTTCCCGCCGACAACATATCGAGCTTGGCCGCGGCCGCGTAGGAAAGGTCAATAAGCCGATCGTCGACAAACGGGCCACGGTCGTTAATCCGTACAACAACGGATCGATTATTGGCCAGATTGGTCACCCGGGCAAAGGTAGGCAATGGCAACGACGTGTGAGCGGCCGTCATAGAGTACATATCGTAGCGTTCGCCACTAGCCGTTAGTCGGCCATGAAACTTGCGGCCATACCAGGACGCAACACCCCGCTCATCGAACCCTCGCGCACTAGCCAGGCGAAAATAGCGCTTACCAAAAACAACGTAACTCAATGAATTGCCACTCGCGCTTAGGGGCTCGTCTCGCGGCACCGGATCGGGTTGGCTAAGCACGCCTTCTGGAATGCGTTGCGGACCGCTATCTCCCGTATCTGTAGATGAAGGAGATGTCTGACAACCGCCTACCAGTAAGGCTGCTCCGACAAAAACCAAGGCCAATACAGGTCGAGAAATCATAGCTGTGCGTGCCGGGCTTTAATCGAGTTCGCGAGCTGATGTACTGCAAGGGCATACATCGACGAGTGGTTGTAACGCGTTATCGCATAGAAGTCGTTAAGGCCCACCCAATATTGAGTGCCGGCTGCGGCTTCCATACGAAACAGAGCAGCTTTAGCGGATTCGTCAACACAGGGCACAACAACACCTTTGGCACGAAGCTCGCCCACCGTGTGCTTAAGCGCTTCACCTTGATTCGCTAGTTGTGCCGCCGCCGGCTCTTGCAGCGCAACTGGCACGATCACCTGTGCATCACCCCTCCAGCCGTGGCGTTTGAAGTAGTTGGCCACACTACCAATCGCATCTGTTTTGTTTCGCAATATGTCTCGAACACCATCCCCATCAAAGTCGACCGCGTAAGCACGAAAGCTGGAAGATATAAACTGCCCAAACCCCATCGCCCCAGCGTAACTACCCAGCAGAGCTTGCGGGTCCAAGCCCTCTTCACGGGTCATTAGCAAAAACTCTGTGAGTTCGCGACGAAAAAACTTGGAGCGCGGCGGATAATCAAAACCAAGCGTCGCTAGTGCATCCAGCACCCGGTACTTACCCATAAACTTCCCGTAACGGGTTTCTACACCGATTATCGCAACAATATACTCAGCGCCGACTCCAAACCGTTCCTGCGCCTGGGTGAGCGCTGCAGAGTTTTCCTTCCAAAATTCAACGCCACCGCTAATTCGATCATCCGTCAAAAATATTTGGCGATACTCATTCCACTCAAGCGTGCGTTCCGCCGGTTTAGATATTGCATCAAGAATGCTCTGCTTGCGCTCCGCGCCCTGCAGCAAGGTTTCTAAATCTGCTTTTTTGAAGCCATGCTCGGCGACCAATGACTGAATATAGGTTTGCACCTCCGCTCGCTGCGGATAAGTAACTGATTCTTCTCGAACAACATTCGCATCAGCAACATCTGCCTCGGCACTACCGACCAAACCAGCGAACAAAAATAGTCCGGTAAGCGCAACAAATAGCGTATTTCTCATATCAATTCTCCATCCAATCGCCGCTTCCTTATCGACGCCAGGTTTGGTGTGCGTGCACCGACATAACGATACCGAACCCGGCAAGCAACGTAATGGCTGAGGTACCTCCGTAACTCACCAAGGGTAGAGGAACACCTACCACCGGCAGCAAGCCGCATACCATTGCGATATTCACAAACACATAAACAAAGAAAGTAAGTGTTAAAGCACCACCCACTAACCGTCCAAACGTACTGGCCGCGGTAGTCGACATAAACAAACCCCGCGCAATAACCACCAGATACAGAGCTAGCAACAAGAACACACCAACAAGCCCTAACTCTTCGCCGATAACCGCAATAATGAAATCGGTTTGACTCTCGGGTAGGAAATTGAGCTGACTTTGGGTGCCGTCATGCAGCCCTTTGCCAAACACTCCACCTGAGCCTATCGCTGTTTTAGCCTGAATCGTATTCCAACCGGCACCCAGCGGATCACTCTCAGGATCAAAAAGCGTGAGAATTCGCCCTCGTTGATAATCTTCTAGCAGATACCATAAGCCTGGAGCCGCGGCCGCTACACCCAGCAGCGAGAACGCCATGAGCCGCCACCGAAGACCGGCCAGCACAATTACCGAAAGACCAGCGCCGGCAACCAGTACGCTAGTTCCAAGATCAGGTTGTTGCACTATAAGTACAGCGGGCACCAACGTGATCAGCAGCGCCACTATCATCGTTTGAGCATTGGGCGGTAAGGGTCGGTCATGAAGGTAAGCTGCAACCATCAGCGGCACCGCAATTTTCATGAGCTCACTCGGTTGAAAACGCGTAATTCCGGGAATCTCAAGCCAACGAGTCGCACCCTTTACGGTGACACCCATAACCAACACCAGCACGCACATAAGTAGCCCAGCGACATAGATGAAGGGCGCCCAGCGCAGGTAGAAACGCGGCGAAATGTAGGCCGCAACAACCATGGCGACTAACGCGATCCCCATTCGCACGGCCTGCGCCTGCAGAACGACAATATCTTTCTCGATGGCGCTATAAAGAACCACCATGCCAAATCCAATAATTAGCAGAAGACCACTGAGTAACAAAGGATCAACGGTGGATCCCGGAACAACATGCGCATCGCCCAGGCCTGCGCGATCTGGCATCGAGCGGACAAAGTCGTTATTCATCGCGCAGCGAGCGTCGGCAAGAGATAGGCATCAACCACAGCCCGGGCAACGGGCGCGGCCACTGAGGATCCACCACCGCCGTTTTCTACCAGCACACTCAGGGCAATTTGCGGATCATCCGCCGGCGCAAAGGCAATAAACCACGCGTGTTTACGCTGATACTCATCGAGTTCTTCGGCGCTGTACTCTTCGCCCTGGCGAATTTCTACAACCTGCGTGGTACCGGACTTACCTGCCATTCGATAGGTAATGTCGGTACCTATGTGCGAATAGGCTGTGCCGCTCTGGCGATAGCCTTCCTGGCCCCGATGAACAACATCTTCCATAGCGTCCACAATGCCTTCCCAGTCGACGATTGTTGGACCGGCGACTCGTCCAGGAGGCGGACCAGGGTCAAATTCAAGCAGCGGCTCATCGCTTGAGAGCAGCATTCGTGGCCGTAACCACTCACCACGATTAGCAATAAGTGCTGAGTAAGTAGCAAGCTGCAGGGGGGTTGCCAATACGTCTCCCTGGCCAATGCTCATATTAATAGTGTCACCCGGATACCAGATTTCGCCTTTCATGCCACGCTTCCACACTGGATTGGGCAACAAACCAGACCGCGCATCAGCGACGTCAATGGCCATGTTTCGACCAAAGCCAAATTGGCTAACAAAATCCGTAAATCGAGTAATGTTCATCCGCGACGCCAGGTCGTAGAAATAGACGTTGGACGATCTATAAATCGCACGCCGCATATCCACGTGACCCTGGCCACCTGCGTTTGATTTCTTCCAGCTCCAGTCGCGATAAATTCGTTCTTGATTGGGCAACTTGAAGTAACCCTTGTCTTCGATCGTCTCTTCCCAACGCATAACGCCGCTGGCAAGACCGGCCAAAGCCACAGCGGGCTTAAACGTTGAACCCGGAGAATACTGCCCGTGTGTTGCACGATTGAACAACGGCGTATCGCGCGCATCTGCCAACTCTCGATAATCCGCCGTGCTGATACCAGTAACAAACAAGTTGGGGTCGTAGGCTGGATTGCTAACCAGCGCCATTACGCCGCCAGTGCGCGGATCTATGGCTACTACGGCTCCTCGACGTTCACCCAGGGCTGCGTGTGCTGCAATCTGCAGTCTGCTATCGAGCTGCAGCGTAACGTTACGCCCCGGCTTGGGCGGATGAGTCTCAAGCACCTGCCGAATTCGTCCACGCGCATCAGTTTCGACCAGCGCACGCCCTACCTCACCGTGCAACGAGCGCTCGTAAAACTGTTCAATACCGCGCTTGCCAACAAACTGAGTGCCACTGTATTGCACTGGATCGAGCCTGGTGAGATCGCGCTCATTGATGCGTCGTACGGAACCTACGGCGTGAGCAAACAGTTCTCCGTACGGATAGTGCCGCACCATCTGCGTGCCAATTTCCACACCAGGCAATCGATGTCGATTGACTGACACACGCGCGACTTCGTCGTCGCTGAGATTGAAGACCAGGGCAACCGGTGCATAGGGGCGTTGCTTGCGCTGCCTGCGTTTTGAAAACGCTTGCAAATCATCATCGGTGATTTCAACAAGCTCCGCGAGCGTGGCTAAAATCTGATCCAGGTCATCAATGTGCTCGGTAATGAGGTTGAGCGCAAATACGGGACGATTATCTGCAAGCAGCTCGCCGTTACGATCGAAGATAAGCCCACGAACGGGAGCAATCGGTTGTAGCTGAATTCGATTTTCATCGGACTTTACGCTGTACGCTTCGTGCTCGACTACCTGCAACTGCACCAGGCGCCCAAGCAGGATCATTACGCCAACAACAGCCAGCAAAAAGATCACGACAACACGAGCTGTGTACTGTCGCTGCTCAAAACTCCTGTCTTTGAGGTTGTACTGGCTCAAGATCATTCGGTCCTGAAAGAGTTACTCACGATGATAAGGGTGATTGTTGAGCAGAGACCAGGCGCGATAGATTTGTTCAACCGCCAATAGGCGCGCAAGCCCATGTGGCAAGGTAAGAGTCGACAAACCCCACAAGTGCCCTGCCCGATCACGACACTCCTGGGCCAAACCATCTGCACCCCCTATTAGCAAGGCAACGTTCAATGATTCGTCGCGCCAGTCACCCATTTGCCGGGCAAGTTGTTTGGTACTCCATTGATCACCCCGTTCATCCAGGGCAACAACAAGCTGACTGTCGTTCGCTTTCTGCAGCAACCGATCGGCTTCCTCGGCACGAGCGGCGTCTGCCGTTGGCTTCTTGCTGGCTCGCAGAGCAACAACTTCGAGAGCAGCCTGCCTGGGCAATCGCTTCGCGTACTCAGCCACACCTTCTTCCAGCCAGCCAGGAAGCCTCTTGCCAATAGCACACAGTTTTAGCTTCACTTATCCGACTCGGTTGGCAGCTCGCTCCAGAGCCGCTCAAGATCATAGAAGCCGCGCGCCTCTGCCTGCATTACGTGCACAATGATATCGCCGTAGTCGACCAGCACCCATTCGGAGGTTTCGCGACCTTCAACACCTAAGGGGCGAACACCAGACGCCTTTAGATCTTCGGTAATACGATTCACCAGAGAGCGAACGTGACGGTTGGACGTACCGCTCGCGAGCACCATGTAGTCGGTAACGTCGCTCAAGTCGGTGACGTTAATTG
>CAZFIA010000114.1:3424-13749 GCA_964519335.1 uncultured Pseudomonadales bacterium | reverse complement strand
GCACTCCATACTTGTTTGCCATGCAGAAAACCTGAGTCGAACAGCGGCAGAGCCGCTTCAGTGCGCGACACAAAGGTGCCATCTATGTAGTGCTTGATGGATGCATTGCGAGGGTCAACAGTTGGGCTCAAACGCTTAGCTCGTAAAGTTTTTCGTAAGTAGGCATGCAGGCATCAACCACCGGCTGCAAACCGGCTGGCACCTGTACTTCCCCTGATTTATAGGGCTTTAAAGAAGTAGTGGCAAATACCTTTTGATACCACAGCGGCGCCCATACGCCATCGTTGGCGTGCTGGCCGGCGGGCCAGGAAATTTCCTGAGCCGAATCAAAAGGCAGGTCCAGCTTAGAGCAGAACGCAGAAAGAACATTCACCGGATCGCGGAGCACACGGTTGGCATCCAACACGGGGGGGACCTGACCAAGCCCGAGCACCTGCTCATAGATACGCTGAAGCTGCGGAATGCCCACTAATTCAGCCGCCGCCTCGGCACCCTCGGTGACAAGCACCTGACGCAAATCGCGAAACTCCGTCATAGAGGCGATTACTTCGCGGGGGTCGCGAATAAGAAAACAGTGCACAAACGAGGGATCGCTCATCCAGTCGAGATCGACCTCGGGCAGCATATGGATCGCCATATGCTTTTGGTAGCTCCAGTCGTTGCTACCCGCGGGGGCGTTAAGAACGTTTTGGACAACCCGCCGCCAATCTGTTTCGTGGGCGGCAAGTGTCAGTTCATAACCAGGGTCATCGCGCTTTTCGAGCGCCTTAAGCCAATAGGCGTAGAAGGGTTCGTCGAAGACACTGCACCCCAGCGCTTCAAACACGCGCATCATCAGCGTGCTGCGCGCTCGCGGTGGTGACCACATGGCTAGACGGGTCACCACAGCGGACTGAACCCTTAGCTATAGATCAGCTATAGAGAGAGGGAACGCCTACTTTCTCGTGGATCTGATTGGCCAGATCGTTTGAGATGCCAAGGCCGGTTGAGAGCTGATTCAGGTACTGCGCCTCGGCCTTTGAGTCGAGGTCGATGCCAAGCAATGACATAACATACACCTGCTGCGCGAGTTCCTGGGGCACGCTGCGAATGAACGCATCAACATCTAGCGGCTGAGCCATCTCGTTCTGGACAAACTGCATCTCTTCTTGGCTGACGTCACCCAGATGTTCGAGGATCTTTCGCTGCTCAGATTCATCAACGCCGCCGTCAGACTTTGCGGAGTTGATCATTGCGCGCAGTAAAATTTCTGCCTCGCTGTTTTGTTGTGCCGTAGGTTGGGCGCTAGTGTCGCCGCCCATCATTTGGCCAAGCATTCCACCAATGCCGCCCTGAGCACCACCACCCTGTTGACCACCACCAAGGCTGCCGAGCAAACCGCCAAGCCCACCGCCTGCGCCGCCACCGCCAAGCGCACTACCGAGCATGCCTGCTAGCCCGCCACTGCCACCGCGTGCAGCACCGCCAGCAAGACCACCAAGCAATCCGCCCAGACCGCCACCGCCGCCGCCACGACCCATCATTTTGCCTACGCCACGACTTACCATAACGCCAACAGCCACTTTGGCCAGAGTTCCTACAAGGTTCATAAATTTAGTCCTTTACGAAAGAAGATGCGTAATCGCGAAGAATTTTCGCGATCGATCACGAGCTACATTATAGCCTATTGCTCGAATTCGCCGTTGTAATAACGCTGTAATTCCACGGCCGCGGTGCGTGATTCTGCTGTAGAATCGACCAGTTCGGGGTATTTTGGCGCCGTCATGTAACGCGCCAGCCAATCGGCGATCAGCGCGTCATCGTCAATCAACGTGATTAACTGTTGTTTCGCCTGCGCAACAAAGGCCGGGTCAATGTTCTCTTGCGCCATGGTTGGCGTAAGCGGCGGATCGCGATAGTGATCTACTCCACCGCGGGCAGCAAGTTCTATCGCGAGGTCACCGAGCATGTCACTCAGGCTTGGCGATCTAAATCCAATTGAAAACGTAAGACTCGCAGACTCTGCCACTCCCCAATGGGCAATGTTAGGCGGCAGGTACAGCATGTCGCCCGGCTTTAATAGCCAGTCTTCTTCCGCCACAAAGTTATCAACTATCTGTAGCTCGGTACCCTGAACGAGTTTGGTGTCGGCATCGCAACTGCCCCCTAGCTGCCAGCGACGCGTGCCTTCCATCTGCAACAAAAACACATCGTACTGATCGAAGTGTGGTCCAACACTGCCGCCGGTTGGTGCATAGCTCACCATAAGATCATCAAGACGCCAGGGGGGTAAGAAATCGAAGCGGTTAAGAAGTTCTTTGCATTTCGGCACCCATAGATCTACGGCTTGTACCAGTAACGTCCAATGGGTTTCGGGTAGAGCGGCAAAGGTTGCTGCGTCGAACGGCCCGTGCTTCACCTCCCAGCGTCCATCAGCCCCCTCTTCGATCACAATGCGCGACTCTATGTCCTCTTCTGTTGCAAGCCCCGCCAGTTCATCCGCCGACAAAGGGGAGGCGTAGTTAGGAAGCGCGGACCGAATCAACAGCGGCTGTTGCTGCCAGTAGGTGCGAAGGAACTCTGCACGTCCAAGCGAACCAAGAATCGATGGCGATTCAGACGTAGTTTTAGGCATGCGTTAGATCTTGCAAAGATCTGGCGGGCAGCTCGTAGATCTTGGCGCGGCCGTTGGTTACCTTTTTCGCGATCTCGCACAGGTGTTTGTGGTGGGTGAGATAGATCACCTGCCCCTGTTTAGCCATCTCTGCCATCAAGGCGAAGGTCTCAGCCGAACGATCGTCATCAAAAGTTTCAAGAATATCGTCGGCAAAAAACGGCAGTGGCTCGCGTTGGGCAACAAATTCATGATACCCGGCAATACGAAGGCTGAGATAGAGCTGAAAGCGGCTGCCGCGCGACATTTGTGTGGCTGAAGTGCTGCTCCCGTCGGCGCGCTTGCCAACCAGCTCTTCTTTGCTCTGACCCGCAACCCCTGGCATGGCATCCAGGCCAGTGAACGCACCGCGAGTAATAGTGGCAAACGCATCGCTTGCCCGTGCAAGCAGCGTGCTGCGGTGTTTTTCGACATACGTCCGCAGCGCACGCTCCACCGCCAACGTACCCGCAGACAGCGCGATAAAGCGTCGGGTCTCTGCTTCTATATCTAACAGCAGTACACGGGCCTGCTCGTTGAGTCGCGCAACCTCACCATCATCACTGACCGAAGCCAGCGCCTCTTCTGCGGCACGCCAGTTATGGAACAGGCGCGATACCTCTTCATTTAGGTCTGCGCTGTCGGCAACGGCGGTTGCGTGCTCGACTTTCAGTACTTCTATGGCTGCTGCGTCATTTAGCTTTGTTTGTAGCTGCTGCTTTGCCTGTTGAAAGTCACTCAGTCCCAGTAGGTTGACCAACTGCGTTTTTGCGGCTGAGCTTGCATCGACTGCACGCTCGCGCTCCTGACCACGCTGCATAAGTTCGATCAGGCCATCAAAATTGTCGGCTGGAAACAAAGAGATCATCTCTGAGAACGCAGATTTAGACTGACGGCGCTCTCCAAGCTCGCGCGTAAGTGTTGCCTGCAACCGCTCAAGCTCTTGCGTCAATTCTGATTTTCGTTGGGCACTGGCTTGCGCCGCTGCGAGTCGCTTCCGTAGCAGGTCCGCTGTTTGCAGCGGATTATCGGCATCGATCTTTATGGTTAAAGCCTCCGCTATTTGAGTGACCTCCTGCAGATAGCGCGCTCTACTGTCTTGAATACCGGTTAATGCAACTTGCGCATCGTTCGCCTTGGTGAGCAACCCCGCGAGCTCGTCCAGGGCGCGCAAAATTTCCGCAACCTCTGTTGTTGTCGGTGCCCGCTCGGCCTCGCTCAGCCATAGCCCGCGTAGCGCTTCAGCCCACTCCTGATTCCAGTCATCAAGCGCTTGGCTGGAGGTAGCCATACGTTGTTTTCGTGCATTCTGCTCTTGAGTTGCCTCGTCAAGAATTCGGCGGGCTTCCTTTGCCGCTTGTATTTGTTCTTGCCAATTGGCAACAGCCGCCTCTGCCGTCTGCAGGTTTAGGCTGAGGTCGGTTTTGGACACGGCAAGGCTTGCTGCTTTAAGTGCGACCTCCATTTTTTTTGACGATCGATCCACGCTCACCTGCAATTGCTCGCATTCGGTTTGCAGTGATTTCAGTTTCTCGATTTCGCGCAGAGCCTCAACGCGACGCGGGAGCCAGGCGAGCAGTTCTGAAATAGAGACTGTGGCCGGCAACCCCAGGCTCGCGCACAGCACCTGCTGCTGGGAAACCAATTCAGCTTGAGCAGCATCCAGTGATTTTACCTTCGTACTAACTCGCTCCTGTTCTGCCTGCGCGCGCGCAAGCTGCACATTCAGCTCGCGCAATTTCGCGAGATCAGCCGTCTGACCAATGCGGGTAGCAACGAGCGCATCATCTCTCGACAGCGCCGATTGAAATTTGTCTGCGCTTTCATTGAGCGCCTGCGAGTCCGCAGATTCAGCCGCAAGCGCCTGCCTGTGCGCGCGCCACCGCTTATCGCGTTCATCGCGCGATTGCTGCGCACTTGCATCGTCAACCAGCTCGCCCGCGGCGCGCAGCGTATCGCGGTCAGCCTGAAGCCGGGTGAGCTCAGCCTCAAGGCGCTCCCCATCTTTATGAAGCAGGCCAAGCGCTTCAAGGTTTGTTTTGGACCGCGCTTCCAAGACCGTGAGCTCGCCAGTTGGAGGTATCTCGAGCGCTTTCAACTCAGCGGGCGCACCTTTCCAGGGCTCAAGCGTTAGCAACACCTGTTCTACGTCTGAGTGTTGCCTACGCATTTCACTCTGCCTCCGCTCGAGCTCTTTGCCCAAGTCTTGCTCGCGCGCAATGGCCACATGCTGGGCAAGCTCTGAAAGGTCTGAATCTGCCGCCAACGCGGTGTGGGCCTTCGCCGCTGCATCGAACCCAGTTTCTGCTCGCATGGCTTCTTCTGTAGCAGATTGCAGATTGGTCTCAAGCACCAGGCGCCGCTCGATGAGCGCTTTGATTTGTCCCACGCGACCCACGGGCAGTGGTAGCTGTTCGGGTCTCAAGCCTTCAGGTGCTGACAGACCCGCGATATTTCGCTGTATCTGCGCAGCCAATCCTTCAACAGCGGCCTCAGCGCCCTGCTCGCCACTGGCCGCGCGATATCGCGCCTCAATATCGTCGTCTACAAGTCGGTTGATCTCCGGTGCAGCATCGATAAGCGGCTGCTCAACTTCGATAGCATCCATCTGTGCTTGCGCATCAGTAATGCGCTGTCGCAGCAGATCAATTTGCGTGTCCAAACGCGTTGATTCGGTAGAGAGTTTTTGTGCCCGGGCAATCCATGCGGGCGGCACGCTGGGCAAAACCTCCATCGTAGCGAGCACCTCTTCGTTGGCCACAAAGTCTCGCCAAGGGGTGACGCAATCGAGCAGTGCTTTTAACCGGATTTTCTCTGCTTCTGTATCTTCGCGGGTTGCTTTCAGTGCATCGAGCGCAAGCTTCGCCTCTGCGGCTTCTTTCTTGCGAGCTACAAACTGGCTGGCCGGCACGTCCAGCGCCTTAATTTGATCTCTGAGCGCCTTAAGCTCTTCGGTTTTTTGTTTGAGCCCCACTTTTTGGCTGCGTGCTTTGTAGAAACCTTCAGTCTCTAGCCTGATCTGCGCAAGCTCTGATCCAAGAGCGGCGAGACCGGAGGTTGAAGAAAACAACAGTTCACCCACTTCGCCGCGGCTTTCGAGAATGCTGTTGCCACCCCGCTCCAAACTGTCTTCATCCATAGAAAACATGTTGCTGTAGGTTTCGCGATCAATGCCACTCAGCATTGGCGTGAGCCACCCATCGCCGATGGGCTGATTATCGGGTCCGAGCAGGCTGTTGGTGTTACGCTTGATGCGCGTCAGCTCATGGCTTTTATTACCTGCACTAACCTGCGCCTCAATTTGCAACGTTTTGCTGTTGTGCAAAAAGTCATAACCGGTGCGCAGCGGAATGCCGTACAAAAAACTCTCGACCGCAGAACGAACCGTAGATTTACCGGCTTCGTTTGGCCCAAACACCACATGCAAATCTATAGGGTCGGGTTCTTTCGCTTTACTTACGGCCGGACCAAAGTCGATCGACTTGTCGGTGAAACTTCCAAAGCGGGTAAGCTTGAGCTTGTCGATCCGCACTAGGTGTTCTCACCCGCAGACTCAAGGCGTGCCAGCACTTCAGCAGCACCCTCGGCGGCACTTTTTTGCAACACCCGTCGAAAATCGTCGTTGTCAGGATCAAATCGCTCGCGCAGCTCCCCCGCCGGTAGCGCGCGCTGCAAACCTTCGATTATTTTGAGCGTTTCGTCGATGATGACCGCATCCTCGGTGAGGCTAGACGCCACCAGCTTTCGCAGCTCGGCAACCGGACTGGTGAACTCTGCGGCCACCGCCGGGTTTTGCGGAACAAGCTCGGTGTTGTTGTCGATCTGCTCGATCCACACCGGACCTGCACTTTTGGCCCGGGCTTCAACTTCGTAAGCCAGTTCTTCGCGGTCGCGACGGAGTGCGCTTGAAAGTGCAGTGATGCCAACGAGGTTTACGCGCAGGATCAGCTGATCAGATTGAAGACCATCCACAACCTTTTTGAAGGCCTGATCCAGAGCCATACCCAACGCATCCCAACTCGCAACACCCTCAAGATCAACCTCCACTCGCTCAAACTGCACACCGCTGGTGACGCGCTCAGTAATGGTGACCTTGTGCTCGTCATCAATCTCTACGAGTGTCACCGACCTGGGGCCAGATTCGTTAATGTGCCGCCCCTGGGGAATACCCGGCATCACGATGGTGCTTGGGTCGGTGCCGTGCACCTCGCGTTTATGGATATGGCCCAAGGCCCAGTAGGTGTAGCCCTGGGCGTGCAGTTCTTCGACGCTGCAGGGTGAGTACGGGTCGTGTGCTGCAGAGCCAGCAAGGCTTGTGTGCAGCACACCGATGTTGATCATGTCAGGTTCCGCGGGCTTGTATTTGCTTAGCAAGCTATCGGCCACGTGGGGTTTGGCAAAGCTAATGCCGTGTATCGCAACGCCCTGATCTTCGAGCACAACCTTGTCGCCGCGTGCGGAGAACACATGAGCGCTATCTGGCAATACCATATGGTTGCCGATTTTGGACTCGGCATCGTGATTGCCACGCAATATGAATGTTCTTATTGAAGCGTCGGCCAGGCGCTGCATTTCACTCACAAAGAACGCGGCGGTTTTCATACTCTTTAGTTCGCCATCCCAAAGATCACCGGCGATGATCAGGGCGTCGACCTGTTCTTCGATGCAGAGGTTGATGATGCGGACGAAGGTGGTGCGGGTTGCGTTGGCCACCAGCTCGGCCATTTCTTTATTCTTGAGCGCGAGGGTTCGCAGCGGCGAATCGAGGTGGACGTCAGCGGTGTGGATGAAGCGGAAGGGCATGGGCCATTCTACTTTGAGGGGGTTGGGTTGTGCTAGGGAGGGAGGGAGATTCGGTGGAGGGGGCCTCTCGCGTTTCGCTGTGCGAATCGGTAGGTGGGCGCCTCTCGCGTTTCGCTGGGCGAAACTCTGCGGCGGTTCGAATCTTGGATTACTTTCTCATTTCGCCTTTGGCGAAATGAGTGGTCGGGACGGCAGGATTTGAACCTGCGACCACCACACCCCCAGTGTGGTGCGCTACCAGACTGCGCTACGCCCCGAGGAGGCGAATCATACCCTACCCCGCTCGCTCTACACAGACAAAATCGGACTCGATTGGGTGTCAGTTGAGTGTCTTGAACTGCACCTGGCCGGCTCTGCCACCCGGTACGGTCGTTACGCCCTGCTCCGCTAGCTGGAGGGCGTATTGCGCTCTGACCTGCAGCGACGGGTTTTTGAAAAACCACACGGCGGCGCGATTAAGCAATGGCTTCGCAGTTTCAAACTCACCCTGTCGGCGCAAGCTTTCGCCTAATGCAAAGCTAAGACCTGGCGACCATGGGGATGTACGAAACGCCTGGCGCAACAACTTTGTGGCCTCCGGCAGTTGGCCCGCCTGCAGCAACGCCACACCAAAGTTAGCTTGAAACTCGGGGTTATCGGGCACGAGCTTAAGTGCCACCGAATAACTCTTCTGGGCGCGCGGCAACAATGTCTTGCAATCGATTTGGCCATCGGAGGCTAATCTCACCGACATTCGCTGGCAGGCGATGCTCACCGTCTCGGCAAACTCGAAGTTTGCGTAGGCGTCATTCGGGGCGCGCTCAAGGGCTGCGCTTACAAATTCCACGGCCTTGTCATAGCGGCCAGCAAACCGCTGGGCGACGCCCATACCTTCTAGCGCCCGCGGTGAATCCGGAAAGGTATTAATCGCCCAACGAAACACCTCGCGGGCTCGACCGCTGCTCATAGGGGCAGCTAATAAACCCAATCGATACGTCAGTTCTTCAGTAGACAAAGGCGAACGCGTGTAGCGCGGATCGTAGTCGAACTGACCCAACGGAATAGATAACCGCGGAATGCGGCTCTGGCGACTGAGATAGCGGCGTAAATCAGTTTCCAGACCTCGGTACTTGCCCTCGAAGTGATGTGCCAACGCCGTTCGCGGCTGCTCACCGTTCTGTATGTCGAGGACGTAGTCGGCAAGCAGATGATCGCGACGATCGAATCCTGCGTAGTGCCCCAACAACATCATGTGAATCATCGACCAGGACTGGGCGTAAAAAATGGGGGATCTGGGCAGACTCCGCAGACGAGCCTGTTTGCGTGCTATCTGGCGGTTAGTGAGCGGCTGTTCTACAGAAGTATTCTGCGGTTCAATTCCTGGCAGAAATCCCGGCGCCCCTGCCTGAAATATATCGACCAGTGGATAGCGCGGTCGCGCGTGCAGATTTTGGAATCGCAACGGCGGCACATCGCCAATCACCAGTGCGTCTTTGGTAATCGTGGTTGATGCAAAAAACTCGGCAAGCCCTTCTTCATACCAGAGCGGGAAATGACTACCGCCTAGGGTGCGCAGTAAAAAATGCACATACTCATGAAACGCCGCGGCATTGGGTGTCGCGGATTCGTTGTCTGGCGCCATAACCATTAGGCTTTTCCGCAAGCCAGGCTGCATAAAGGCATAGACATCGCGGTCATTGAACAGCCGCACCAGATGCGCCCGCCGACTGAACAGATAGACGTCCACTCGATCGTGCTCGGCAACGGGCATCGCATCCATTTTTCGGCGCTGCTCGGCGTTTGTGCGGGCGCTCAGCCGCAGTTGATTGGATTGTTGATCGAGCGTTGCCAGCACATAAGTCCGAAACAGCTCTAAATCATGGATCTGGCGGCCAACGTCATCCGCCGCCTGATCGCTGATCACCCGAAAATAGCGGCTTTCGTAAACGTACCAGTCGCGTTTGAGCACGTCGCTATAGCCACCAATGAGATCCCCGCGGGCTGCGCCTGAACAGATGCACAGCAGCGCAATGGCGGACATCAGAAGCCGAAGTCCTGCCTTATCCTTTGTGTTCACTGCCTTTGTGTTCACTCGCCATCGACGCCCTAGAGTCCCCAGACAAACGAGGTTAGCACCAGTTGGGCATCTTGCTCAGCCCCTTTATCGCCGTTTTATCGCCGTGTTTGACGAGTCGAAAAATTGCACCCCTCGGCCCACAATGCGATCCTCGCCTTTAGCAAACAAATTGGAACAAATCATGGATTGGCGTGGCAGACGGCGCAGTAGCAATATCGAAGACCGACGGGGGCAAACCACCAGTCGCGGCCGCGGCGGAGTGCGGATGGGCGGCGGTATAGGCGGCATCGGCCTCATTTTGCTGGTGGTGGTGTTTCTCACCGGTGGCAACCCACTTAGCCTGCTCGATGGCATGATGGGGGAGCAGCAACAGGTAGACCCCAGGAGGCAGTACCCCGGTGACTCTGGAGGCGCTTTCGGGAACGGCGGAACTGGCGGCAACGGCCGAAGTGCTGCCGAAAACGAGCAGGCCGACTTTGTTTCGGTGGTGCTTGCGGACACCGAACAGACCTGGACCCGAATTTTTCGTGAGGCTGGACGGCGCTATGAGTTACCCAAGCTCGTGATGTTCACGGGTGCCGTACAATCCGCCTGCGGCATGAACAGCGCTGCGTCCGGGCCGTTTTATTGCCCCGGCGACAGCAAGGTGTATATCGATCTCAGTTTTTTCAGCCAGCTCGAACGGATGGGCGCGAGTGGCGACTTCGCCCGGGCCTACGTGATTGGCCACGAAATCGCCCATCACGTGCAAAACCAGCAAGGCATCTCGATGAAAGTTCAGCGGGCGCAACGTCAGGTCAGCAAGCAAGAATCAAACTTGCTTAGCGTGCTCAC
>CAZFIA010000114.1:0-3324 GCA_964519335.1 uncultured Pseudomonadales bacterium | reverse complement strand
CAAAAAATTGAGGCGCTCTATCAAGAGATAGAGCAACGTTTTGCTCGGCGCGTGCAGGCGGGCAAGGTCGACGTCGACCCCTACCTTGCTCCAGGCACGAATAAATCCGACAACAGGCGCGGATTCACTCTACTGGCTCGTCCTGCACAGCCAACGGCTCAGGAGATCTACAAAACAGTTCAGTCGCTCAGCGATCCGTTGGGTGAACAGTACGTTCAACCAATCGCTGATCTGCACACCACTGTACTTAGCGTGATTCCTGGCAGTTCTGCCTACGCCAACCACGCCCCGATCTTGCCCGATTGTATCAGCGCGGTAGAGGCAGCTGTAAACAGCGTCGGGCGCACCTTTGAGATTGAATACCGCGGCATTATCGCCTCCAGCGATTCGCTACTGGCAAAAGGCTATCCAACCACTGAGGTTCTGCAGCAGCTCAGAGATGCCATTTTGCAGAACCTCGTGGATCTTAAGCTCGAGGACAGATTCGACCGCCGCTACCCGATGGTTGCGGCCCACATGACGGTCTGTCGATTCATTCAGCAACCAGCAGACATGCCCGCTCTCGAACGCGCTCTGCAAGGCCTCAAGGACCATACGTTTGGCTTAAGCCCAATCCGCCAACTCGAACTGGTTGAACAAGATTGGTACATGCGCACGGAAACACTAAACCGAAAGAGGACCTTTCTGCTTGGATTAGGAGAAGCTTAGAGAGCGCCCAAATTAGCCGTCAGGCTTTAAGCACTCGCAGTACGTCTTCAAGCTCAACCACCATCTGCTTGATAAGCAGCTTGTATTGAGTCACGTCTTGCTTGGCCTCTTCACCCTGCAAACGCTTGCTCGCGCCGCTGATGGTGAAGCCCTGATCGTAGAGCAACGCACGAATTTGCCGGATGATGATGACATCCTGGCGCTGATAGTAGCGACGGTTACCCCGACGCTTTACAGGTTTTAACTGGGGAAATTCCTGCTCCCAATAACGCAACACGTGTGGTTTGACATCACACAGTGCAGACACCTCACCAATCGTGAAATAGCGCTTCCCCGGTATCGCGGGGAGTTCGTTATTCTGACTGACTTCCAGCATAAGCTTCGACCCTGGCTTTTAGTTTTTGTCCCGGTCGAAAGGTTACGACACGGCGGGACGTTATGGGAATTTCTTCCCCCGTTTTTGGGTTTCGGCCTGGGCGCTGACCTTTGTCGCGCAGATCAAAATTGCCGAAACCCGACAATTTTACCTGTTCGTTACGTTCCAGCGCACCGCGGACCTCTTCAAAGAACATTTCTACGATCTCTTTAGCTTCGCGCTTGTTGAGACCCAGTTCTTCGAACAGCCTGTCCGCCATCTGCGCCTTAGTGAGCGCACCCATGTCCTTCTCCTCGTTCCCAATAGCAACGCGTTCACTGTTGCCATCGGCGTCTATTTTTTCTGCATCATCTCAGGCACATGAATCGCTAACGCTTTTCGCATGCCTTACCAACTAATACTGCGTTGGGAACTAGATTCGCGCCTCCCAGCAAACGAACCACACTAACTTTTTTTATTTTTTGGAGTTAGGGTTGAGCGGACGATCGAACAAGCAGGTTCTTCAACGTAAACGCGCCCCAACATCGGTGGCGAGGGCATCGATAACGGTCTGTACGAACTGTCCTATTTCCGCGTCGGTTAGAGTCGCTGAAGGGGCCTGTAAGGTCAAGCCTATCGCGATACTTTTTTCATTAGAATCAATGCCTTTGCCGGCGTAGACATCAAAGAACGTGAAGTCAACAAGCTTTTCAGAAAGTACCTTGCGGCAAACCGCTTCTATGCTGCCGGCGGCCACGCTCTGATCGACCACCAGGGCCAGATCGCGGCGCACTCTGGGGTATTTAGAAACCGCCGCGTAACTCGGTGTTAGGTGACGCAGTATCGCATCCGCTGCAATCTCAAAGGCGTAAACCGCACCGTTGCCACCCATGCGCTCTTCAATCTCGGGGTGCAAACGCCCTACCCGGCCTAATCGCTCGCCGTCATTTAGCTGCGCATCTTTTACATTTAGTGCAACCAGATCTACGTACTGACCTGGATGGAATACCGCATCCTTACCTTTCGCAAAGCCAACTCTACGCGCCTGTGTGGTGTTCACACCCAGGGCCTCAAGCAAATGTTCAACATCACCCTTAGCATCAAAGAAATCGACGCCAGCAGATTGTTGGCTCCAGCCTTCAACATCGCGAGTACCCCAAAGTAGACCACCCAACATGAGTTCCTGCTTAAGCTTCCCTTCTGCATCGGAACAAAAGCACAAACCTACTTCAAACAGACGCAAGCGTTCTGCCTGCCGAGCCGCGTTGTTCTGCAACACTTCTAGCAGGCCAGGTAACAAGGTCGTGCGCATCGTCGACTGTTCAACTGACATTGGGTTCTCGAGCGTCATGGTCTTCGCACCTGGATCCAGTAACTCCTGCAGAGACGGATCAACAAAGCTATAGGTCACCGTTTCGAGATAACCCATATCTGCAAGCAGTTCACGCAATCGGCGCTCCGAGGTTTGCTCAAGGGCTACGTGACCCAAAGTTAATGCGGTGGATGGCCGGCGCGCAGGAATATTGTTGTAGCCATATACGCGACACACTTCTTCAACCAGGTCAGCTTCACGCTCAATATCAAACCGATGGCTTGGCGCCTGGATGGTCCAGACAATGTCCTCATCCTTCGCATCTCGCGCGAGCACTGGGAATTTTAGTTGTTTAAAAGCCCGGTCAACTTCATCGGTTGCAATAGCTACACCAAGCAGCTGTTCCAGCCGCGAATGAGCAACGCTCACTTCTTTGCGTAACGGAAGCGCTGTGCGTTCTTCTGTGACTACCATAGGGCCGGCTTCACCCCCGCAGATATCCAGAAGCAATTGTGTCGCTCGCTCCACTGCGACTTCCTGTAACTCAAAATCTACTCCCCGCTCGTAGCGCTGCGAGGCATCAGTGTGCAGCCCGTAGCGCCGCGCGGTGCCGGCAAGCGCCAGGGGCGAAAAATACGCACACTCGAGAAACACGCTGCTGGTCGTTGAGCTGATTCCGCTACGCTCGCCGCCCATCACGCCTGCTAGCGCAACGGGTCCTGAGCCGTCTGTGATCAAAAGCGTCTCACCGTCCAACTCAACGTCGCGGCCATCAAGCAGTGTTAACCGTTCCCCGGGGTTAGCCCGGCGCACATCGATACCACCTTCCAGAACGTCCATATCGAAGGCATGCATGGGCTGACCCAGCTCCAGCAACACATAGTTAGTGATATCAACAGTGGGATCGATGGATCGAATACCGCTGCGGCGCAACTTCTCTATCATCCAC
>CAZFIA010000113.1:10428-13841 GCA_964519335.1 uncultured Pseudomonadales bacterium | reverse complement strand
GGTAATGATGGGCCGCAAAGCTAATCACGTTCAAGGCGAGCAACACCGCGCCAGCCAAATACAGATACATCTTCACATCCGTGCGTCCGAAGTACTGAAGGTTCTTTACTCGACCCAGAAACAAATCTCGCAACACACTGGAACTCACAGGTTGTACGGGTAGCACCAGAACCAGGGTATAGATCAAACCAATCACACAGGCGCTGGCGAGCGCGGGCCAGCGCACTTGATAGAACCAATCCCAGGGTAAAAGTCCGACGCTGCCCAATAGTGTGTAAAGCAGCAGCACAACACCAAGCACCCGCAATCCATTCAACCGATAACGGATAACTCGCCCGGTGTCCTCGTCTTCAACGTAGCCGTCTACTTCTTTTCCTGGCAGCCAATAGTTGAGCCCCAGAACCAAAGCAAACAGGATAAGTGGCGTCATCGCGCCCAATACCCATTCCATTAAGAACTTCCCTGTGTTGGATTTAGCGTCTTGGTTGATCGCGCCATGATGGCGATCGCCTGACGCCGGGGTAACCACCGCCCAAGCAGAAAATAGGCGATACGATTCACCCAGCCCGGAACAAAGACGGGCCCAGCATTTGGCCGCTCTAGTGCCGCCAGTGTTTGCTCTGCCACAGCCGCGGGGGTCAGCGTTCCGGGTGCTGGTTTTTGTGCGGTGGTTTCAAATCCCGGGGTTTCAATAGCGCCCGCAACGCAGGTCATTACCTGAATGTTATGGCGACGCAACTCTGCCCACAACGTCTCACCCAGCATGGTGTTGAACGCTTTAGTTGCGCTATAAGCGGCAATCCGGGGTGCCCCCTGCATCCCCGCAAGAGAGGACATCAGCACCAGCGCTTTCTGACCCCCAGGATTAGCTGCCATCGCTTTGCCTAACACGTGGCAAAATCTCAGCGGCGCACGGGCGTTTACCTCAACAGCCTGTTCGAGTTGGCTAAGTGGTTGCTCAAGAAAATCACCCACGGGTACGTAGGCTGCGTTGTAGATACCAATAGACGGGGGATATTGCTCGATGTGATCGGTCAGTATCTGCGCGAGATGGGGCTCAGCCAGATCCAATGCGGCTGTCTCGACGCGTACGCCGTGAAGCTTCGACAGGTCAGCCGCGACCTCAGCGAGCACCTCTTGGCGACGCGCAAACAACAGCAATGGATAACCGCGTTCTGCAAGTGCTTCAGCAAATGCGAGCCCCAGGCCCTCTGATGCACCGGCCACCCAGGCCCAATTTCGCTCTTTGGTGGTTTGGGCGGTTGCCAAGATTTACTCCTGTCGATCACAGCGACACCTTCGGAGTTTACCGCTGGGCCACCCCAAGCACACCCAGTGCCGCCAACAAATCCGCGCCGGCAGTCGTCGGCTTAACATCCCGATCGATTCGCTCGATCGCCCCTTCGGGATTGATATAGAAGGTGACTCGACTCGCATAACCCTTCTCAGTCAACACCCCGTAGGCGTCACTCACCGACTTGTCGACATCAGCAAGAATAGGGAAGCTCGCACCGTTCTTCTGCGCGAAAGCGGTGTTGTCTTCGAGTGTGTCGGTACTCGCCATGAAGTAGCTAACGTTGAACTTTTGAATTTCCTGGTCACTGTCACGCAGCGCCTTGCATTGCAGAGTTCAGCCGCCGGTAAAGGCTTTGGGGAAGAACGCAAGTACCACGTGTTCCCCCCGATAATTACTTAGTTTGTGGGTCTTGCCATCGGAACCCGGTAACTCGAACTCTGGCGCCATTGAGCCGACACCCATTTCCGCTACTTCAGAGCTTGCCGCGCCACTGACGTTGCCGCTATCCGCCTGCCCGCAGCCAACCAGTGCAAGCAACATTCCGAAACACCAAATTCTTAACTTCATCAAGTACTTTCCTTTTTAGCCCTGAGGTACCCAGCTTTCCCGCAGTCCAGCGACTAGCGCATCAACCGTCTTCGTCACCGCAAGCTCGGTGAGCTCTGGTTCCTCGCTAAACAACCCCAGTCCGTGGTCTGCGCCTTCCACCACATACGACCAGGAAGAGTACGCGTGCGCCGCTTCGGTGACCACCATCTCGGCCTCGGCTGGCTTAACCACGGTGTCTTTATCGCCGTACAGCACAAATACCGAGCCATTGTAATCTTCAATAAGTGCGCTTGGTTCTGACGCGGCCATATCCTCAAACCATCCCGCACCGAGTTCCTGCTCATCGCCCCAGGGCGTGGTAAACGCGGTGAATCCCTCTGCATTTGCCGTCGCTACGGCCGCTGCCAATGCCTCATCGCCGCCAAAGAACTCGGCCAATCCGTCGGTGCCGGTATTTGCAGAGGGCGCCCAGAGCGCCAGTGTATGAAATCGTGGGTCTTCCTCGGCAAGCGTAATCGCCAACCGGCCACCCATGCTATAGCCCACAAGAGCCATACGCGTGGTATCTATAGGTAAGTTATCAAGCGCGTAGTCTCGCGCTGACCGGGCGTCAGCTAACATAGTGCTCAAGCGGTTGTTGCGAAACGACTCGGTGCTGTCACCGCAGCCCGCGAAGTCCATCCGGACCGACGCAACACCCGCATCGGCCAATCGCTCGGCGACCTGGGTAAAACCACCGGCCTCATTTTTGTCACCGCCGTGGCCGTGTAGCATGACAACCAATGGCATGGCTTCGGACGCTTCCGCGGGTGCAGTTAGCGTGATGGGAATTTGAACATCGCGGGAGGCGATAAATTGATTCGTAACCTGAGGGCCGCTGGCTGTTGATAGCGCTGCGGATGAAACTGCGGACGTATCCGCCGGTGCTTCAGCCGGTGAAGTGAGTGGCTCAACAGCGCTACAGGCGCCCAGTAGCAACAACAACCCAAGTAAACCAACAAATCGCATAACAATCTCCGGATCAAAACGGCAACACACCCCGCCAACAATACCCCAGTTGACCCATCAGTGGGGTAGCTGATAAACAGAACAACTTTACAGAACAGTAAAAACTAGGTGCTCGGGGAGGGCGATATGGGACTTTTGGATCAGTTCAGGCTGGATCACCGGTCACACGCTGAAAATCAAGAGTGGCCCGTAACTCTGCGATGAACAATCCGCAAAGCCACAGTCTTTTGACGAGCACACCGACCCTCGGCCAGGCGTTACTCGATACTGAAGCCAAGTACCCAAATCACCCGCTGCTGATCTTTCCAGATTCGGAAACCAGCTACAGTGAAATGGTCACGCGCGCGTGGCAGCAAGCCGATCGCCTTCATGGGTTGGGGATTGGCCCTGGCGATCACGTGGGCATATTGATGCCCAACTGCCCGGAATATCTCGAACTGCTGTTTGGCACCGTTCTGTTGGGGGCCATGGCGGTACCGATTAACGCCAGAAACAAAGCGGCAGAACTGGCTTACGTTATCGACAACTCCGACATCAAGGTGTTGGTTACCAACGATCT
>CAZFIA010000113.1:0-10328 GCA_964519335.1 uncultured Pseudomonadales bacterium | reverse complement strand
GCAAACCCAAAGGGCTGCCCAATAGGGTCGTCGACGCTGGTTGCTAATGGCCGTGCCATGAATCGTCAGCGCTACTTCATGGATGACACTGATCGCTTCTGGTCGCCGCTGCCTATGTTCCACATGTCGTCTATTCTGCCGCTTGCTGCCTGTATTGATGCGGGAGCAGCACTTCTGTCTATGAACCACTTTGATGCCACAACGGCACTCGACATGCTGGAGCACGAAAAGGTGAGCATTGCCTTTCCCTCGTTTCCAACCATCACCAACGAACTCATCTCGCACCCAAGCTTTGCAAAGCGCGATTTAAGCCGCTTGCGCCGCATCAATAACGTGGCCCCGATAGAAATGTTGCGGAAGTTTCAAAACAGCTTCCCGCAAGCGGTACAAACCGGCGCCTATGGCTTAACTGAGGCCTGCGGCGTTATCGCTTACAACCATCCAGACGAATCCTTAGAGACACGGCTGCATAGCTGCGGCCAGCCCTTTGAGGGCATCGATATAAAAATTGTTGACCCTGAAACACTGCAAAGGGTGCCCAGCGGCGAGCGCGGTGAAATCTGGATCAAGGGCTACTGCGTGTTCAGCGGGTACTACAAGGCGCCAGAAAAAAACGCCGAAGCCTTCCATGACGACTGGTTTAGAACCGGTGACCTGTGTTCGGTGGATGACGACAATCGCATCAGTTTCCACGGCCGCATAAAAGACATGCTGAAAGTAGGCGGAGAGAATGTCGCCGCGATCGAGATCGAATCTTTTCTCTCCGGCCATCCCGCCGTGAAACTGGCCCAGGTGATAGGCGTGCCGGATGATCACCTGCTAGAGGTGCCAGCGGCTTATATAGAACTCAATTATAATCAAATACTTACAGAAGAAAGCTTGATAGATTGGTGCAAAGGCGAGATCGCCTCCTTCAAAATTCCGCGCCACGTGCGGTTTGTCACCGAGTGGCCGATGTCCTCAACGAAGGTTCAGAAGTTTCGGCTGCTCGAGCGCTTCGAGCGCGAATAGCACTCTCAATGGCGTCGTTTATCTGGGCTGTCATACTCCGTTCAGATAGCGGTTATCAAACGACTTCTATTCGTAAAGCAGGAGCAAGGCAGCCATCGTGACATTCCAGACCCAAGACGTCGATCTGCTGGGGCTCGACGAAATGGCAGACCCCTCTGTCACGGCATCCAAACTGTTGGCGAGGGAGCGCGCCTACTATTACGACAAATTCAATCCGCCGTTTTACATTTTCTCGCGCTACGACGACGTCAACAGCGCGCTGTTAGATGCGGACACCTATATCGAAGGCCACGGCAACGGCCCTACGTTTCAACCCCCATTAGGCGTGCTATCAGATGCTCCGCATCACACCTTTATCCGCAATCTCATCCAGCCCGACTTTCTTGCCAAGAAGATCAGCGATTTGCAGCCACGCCTTGAAGAGATTGTGAACATGTTGCTGGATGCCGTGGCGGATAAGAACGTTTGGGATATCCACGACGATCTGTCGTTCCCACTGCCCGTGATTATCATCTGCGAAATGCTGGGGTTGCCCACCGACGATATTGCAAAGTTCAAGCGCTGGGCAGATGCCTCGGTGGCCAGGATGTGTGTGGAAGACCCAGAGCCCTACATAAAGCAACTGGATGAGATGAACAACTATGTGCTTGAGCACATTCATCTCAAAAGATCAGCAGACGAGACAGACGATTTGTTGTCGTTAATCGCCCACGCCAGGCAAGACGGCAACTATCTGCCGGATGAGGAGGCGGTTGGGCTAGCCCAGCAACTGTTTGTTGCAGGCAACGAGACCACAACCTCACTCATTTCAAATCTCATCTGGCGATTGATGACTATCGATGATTTGTGGGGTGACTACTGTCGCGGCGATATAGATACAGAGAGCGTCATCACCGAGAGTCTGCGGTTCGATCCACCTTTGTTGGGGCTGTTTAAAACCACCTCTAAAGAGCTGCAGATCGACGATGTGACCATACCCGCAAACACCAAAGTCATGATGCATTACGGTGCGGCGAACAGAGACCCCAGCGCCTTTCCCGAGCCAGACCGTTTTGATGCGCATCGTGCGGGTAAGAGCGGGGGTAAGAAGCAGTTGAGTTTTAGCGTTGGCCTGCACGTATGTATTGGAAGAGAGCTTGCAAAGCTTGAAGCACGCGTTACCCTCACGGCCCTTCGAGAACGCTACCCGGGTCTTAAACTTGTGGATGAGGGTGAGCGGGTCGGCCCGTTTTTGTTCTGGGGGCGCTCGAAGTTGCCAGTCACTCTTAAGAGTTAGGAAATAGTTGTGCGAAATTATAGAAGACTGATACCTATTGTTGCGATCATTCTGCTGGCCTTTGGTGTCAACCTCGATCGCTTTGGTATTAATCTCGAGGCGCTGTCTGGGCAGGGCGGTGGCCAGAATCAGGCTCGCTTCGAAACAGGCAGAGGTGATTCAGAGACCAACCTTACCAATAATTCTGGCACGCCTTCCGGTTCAACGGTCGGTACCAGCGGGGGTGGGATCGATGCCAATCTGCCGCACTGGTCTAGCTCCAACCCCGAGATCAACCTTTGGCACGTGTTCAAGGGCGAGATCAATCGCAAGGGCAAGCCTACCGGTTGGCATTCGCGTCCCGGCGGGCAAGACCCGGCAACTGCGCGCATCGTTTCTATTCAAGACCGCCCCAACCGTGCCGGCGTTTACACCGCAACTATTGAGGTGCGCGACGGTGGCCAATGGAAGTCGAAGTTCTCGAGCTTCTTTCCCGACAACCTTAGCCAGCAGGAGGTGGTTGACGTGATTGTTCATGCTTACACCAACAGCAAGAACCCCAACAAGCAGCCGTGGTCTGGCCCGTCTGGTCTCGGTTTTCAGGTGCAGGGTTATACGTCGTCACGGGGCGGCATTAATACGGCCTTCCCGGTGTACAACAGAAACCAATAAGCGCAAAAAAGAAGCGAACAGAGAAGCCTATAACAATGGATCTGGAATTTTATATTGACGACGACGGCATGCACTGCGCGCGCGGTGACGACGATCGTTTGGCGACTTATCTGCAAACCGATCTGCAAGGCTCAACCTCGCTTACTGGCGAGCTTATTGCGCGGCTCAAAGACCCCAAGTTTTCGGGCGACTTTACCGGCAACGGACACTGTGTCGATTTCAGAGACAATTCTGTCTCGATTGAAGCCATGCATGACGATGAGGCCGCCGATCGCGTTCTATCGCGCGAGGAGATGCTCATGCACGTGCAGGCATGGCTTGAGTTTATTTCATAGCCTGCAACAGCGTATCTACTGCCACCGATCCAGGCTCGCCTTTCTCGTGGCTTAGTCGCCATGCAAATTCCTGACAGACTGAGTTTGCCGGAGTGGGAACACCAAAGCGTCGGCCCAGTTGAGCAATCTCGCCATTTAGGTAATCCACCTCAATGTTACCTGTGCCGCGCATGGCGCTTTGCCAGGAAGAGCCGCCCGGACGGGAAAACTGTTCCATCTTGACGCTCTGCATTGTGCTGTAGAGCCCTTTCATTTCATCAACGCTCGCGCAGTCGACCCCGGCCGCTTCGTAACAGGCAAGGGCTTCGTCGTTCAACATTTTGGATATCTGTTTACTGCCTTCTGCCATATTCGTGAGCGCGCTTAGGGAGTTATTTACGTTACTCAGGAGCTTTCCGTATTTCTTGCGCATCACCTTTTTGTCGGGGGTTGCGCCAAAGCCTGCTTTGGTGAGTGTTTCGGTTAGTTCGCTAACCCTGCTGTCGACACCGCCGGTATATAGACCGGTATCCAGCACGCCGCCCACGTCGGTTGCGTTGGTAACCACCTCTCCCGGTACCAGGAATAGGGCAGGCAGGAACACAAGCATGCCGTACACGTTGTCGAAACGCCTTAAGGCCATGGCTTCGTTGGCCACACCATTTTGCGCACAAACAATGCCTTGATCTTTCACGCCCGCTGCGCGCAGATCATCAAGTGCTGCGGCGGTGTGTTGCGACTTCATGCACAGCAGCACAAGATCGTCAGGCTTCCACGTAATTTGGTCTGGATGTGTGTAGGTAGGAATCTGCAGCGTTTCGTCGATACCCGGGGCAATAAAATGCAAACCCCTGGTGCGCAATACCTCAGCGTGTTCGCCGCGAGCAATAAGTTGTACAGGATAGCCTGCTAAATGCAGACGGGCGCCTATGGTCCCGCCGATCCCGCCGGCGCCGTAAATAATGAATCTCAATGGGTTCTCCTAGGGTTGTTAAAGCGGCTTGTTAAAAGCTAAACCGGCGACCGCGCGGTGCGGGTATTTTGTGCTCAGGCGGAAGCTGGCACAACCGGTCCATGTAGGTGGTGCTGCCGTCAGCGTATTCCCATACTAGCTGCTCACCCTGCATATAGCGCTTGACTACCACCGGGCCCCAGCCCAGAACTTTGAAATCGAGTACGCCTTCGTTCCACACCACCCCTGCTGAGGTGCGCGGACAATAGTCTCGTTCGCCAATGCTGAACAGCACGGCGCCTTCGGTGTCGTTGGAGGTAGTGCCGCCGGTGCTGTTGGGCCCCAGGTCGTGGATAATGCCGGCAGCGGTGACAACCACACGCGCACCGCACTGCTCTATGCGCTCAACGTGACCAACCTTGCCAGTTACCGCCTGCCACAAGCCGCGAATGTCATCTGCACCTTCAGGCAACGGCTCGGTGCATTGAGCGAGCACGGGCAAGGGGAAATGACTGTAACTGCAGCCCGGTGTATTGCCCTTGGCAATGTCGGCCGCCATTTTGCCGCTGCCGTCGAGCACGGGAAGATCGCAGTAATTGACGCTGCTGCCGTCGCCGGCCAATACCGCGGGGTCGATAGTGAGCGCGGGTCGCGGAGAGAAGTACACAAACAGAAAGCCGCAGACAAACAGGATGGCAAGTACAGCGAGCACCCGAGATAGAAATTTAATGAGTGTTCTAATCACTTCCTTTGAATCAGTTCGATAATCACTTGTGCTACCTGGTCGGGTGCATTCTCTTGAACAAAGTGTCCACCGCCTTTGATGGTGGTGTGAGGCAGCCCCTTGGTACCAGGAACGCGATCCATGAATATCTTGTCGCCGCCGGCTGTTACCGGGTCGTTGTCGGCAAACGCACACAAGAAAGGTTTGTCGAAGGTATCGAAAAACTTCCAGGCCTTTCCTTGTTGCTCGACAGAGGGTGACGTGGGCAAGGTGGGCACTTCACTTGGCATGGCTCTGGGCCCCATCTTGTAACTGGCGTCTGGGAAGGGCGCTTCGTAGGCCTTCGCTAAAGGGGTGGGGAAGGGTAACTGCATCCCGGCGCTGTGCAGCACAAATTTGAACGCTTGAACAACCTTTGGCTGATTCTCCATCATCATCGACATGAGAAAACCAACCGGCAAGTTCTCTTGTTCCCAGCAGAACTTTTGCCAGTAGGCAAATCTGGTGGCGGGGTGGGCGCTGTCGTCCATGCTGCTAATAGCTTTTTGCATTTCGGCGATGCTGGGCGTGGGTGCATTGGCACGGAAGTCTTCGACTTGTTTAACCACCGAGGCGTCCACGTTGGGGTTGTGCGGTAGGCCGGTGTTTGAGATCACTACCCGACTAAATCTCTGGTCGTGGTTTACAACCAGTCGCAGCCCAATGAGGCCGCCCCAGTCCTGACCAAAGAAGGTGATGTCCGAAAAGTCGTTGGCTTCGAGCCAGGCACCCATCCACTCAACCTGGCGCTCGTAGCTGTAGTCTTCGCGTGCAGCGGGTTTGTCTGACTTGCCGTAGCCCACAAGATCTGGGGCGATGACTCGCATGCCTGCGGCGGTGAGGTAGGGAATTACTTTGCGATACAGGTAGCTCCAAACGGGTTGGCCGTGCATGCACAGAACGATAGGACCGTCGGCCGGGCCCTCATCGAGATGGTGAATGCGCAACTCGCTGCCGTCGTGCGTCTTAAGCTCCGTGTAGTGGGGTGCAAAGGGGTAGTCTTCAAGGTTTTCGAAGCGGGCGTCTGGGGTGCGGAGTATTTTCATTTTGGGTGTCCCTGTCGGGTGTCAGTAGTTCGGTTACTTTTTGGTTTTTCGAAGTTTTGCGGCTGCAGACTTAACTGCTCGGGTTTCGGCCGAAACCGGGGCGTTCAATAGACCAGACAAGGCATCGAGCAGATTGTTCAAGAACAGATCCGATTGCTCGCCGCGAAAAGCGTTTCTTTGTTTGGCCTGGTGGTGCATAGAGGCTGAGCTCAAACGGATGGCCGCTTCCATTCTGGCGCGGTAGTCGTCTTTGGTGAGGTGTGGCAGGGCAGCTTTCAGTAGTGGCGCCAGAGCGCGCCCGCGCTCTTTGTTGTGCAAGCCGGTAAGCGGCGATGTATCACTTAACGCAAGCTGGTGACCAAAGGCCTTGATGTAACGGCGAAACTCGGGGTTGCTGCGGGCCAGTTGAAAGGTGGGTTCGATCATCAGACTGCAAAGTTCGCGCAAGGACGGTGTTTGAGTTCTCTCAAGTGTGGCGGCCAACAGCTCGGCGCGTTTGTGTTCAACGGTTGCTGCCCGTTCTATGTGAATCGCTTCGAGCAAACCAGTGAGGTTCTTGAAGTGGTACTGCAGAGCAGATTCGTTTTTCTGATCGGCTGCGGCGACAATTTCCCGGATCGATACGTTCTCAACCCCGTCATCTGCGATCAGCTTTTCTGCGGCGCGCATAAGCGCGTTCTTGGTCGCCTCACCTCGCGCTCGACGGTTATCTGTTGAAGCTTGAGCAGACATCTAGGACCGCCTCGCTATTTCACGGCCGACGCGCCAAATGCGATCTTGTCCCCAGCAGACATAGGATGATTCGCTGTTGCCACCAGAAACTCGGAAGCTGGGCACACCCCAGAGGTTAGCAGCAGTCAGGGCGTCCAGGTTTTCTTGCAAGAGAGCCTCCCAGTCGAGTTTGTCGGTCGCATCCAGTGTTTGTTGAAAATCGAGACCGGCAGTTTCCACCACCTGTTGCAGCACTTGGGCTTTGGTAATGTCCTGCCCATCCACCCAGGCGGCGCGCAGGTAGGCGGTGACAAATTCCATTCCTTTGCCCAGAGCATTCGCACCCGGAAACAGTTCGAAGGCCCGTTTTACCGGCTCGCCAAAGGGATCGACAACCCGGCCCAGGGGTGATCCGTGGGCGCGTCCTTCTCGGGCCGCGTCAGTAATGATGTAGCGCTGCTTTGTTTGGGGTGCGGGAATACCGCGCATTAACATTGGCATTACCGGTCGAACTTTTAGAGTTACACCGCTTTCTGCTACCAGATCTACCACGCGTTGCTGACCAATTGCGGTATAGGGACTGCGTAACGAAGGGAAATACTCGAGCACTACGGAGGTAGCCGGTGGGTTAGTGAACGGGTCGGGCTCGGGTTCGGGTACGCAGAGCGCACCTGACGCCCCGTCAAAGCCTTCGTCCGCAAGCCGTTGTTCAAGTAATCGAATGCGGTCGATGCCCCAAAACCACTCGCCTTCAAAGTAGAACATTGCGCCCTGGTAATGACCGAGTGAGGTGCGCAGGGCGTTGCCTTCAGCCAGGGCGGCAGTTGCGTTCTGCGAGTTATTGTCACCGTCGCTGTGTTCCCCCGTCCAAAGACCGGTGCCCACCTCGATGGCCACTTTGGCAAATTCGGTGGAATCAAGGTGCGGCGCCAGCACCTGGTTTGCCTGGACCACGCTTGCCGCGGTGGGTGCCTTGCTTGCCGGCGACAGATTTGTCGCGTAGTCGGGCGCTACGCTTATGGCATCTCTTAGTGCCCAGGTTTCGAAATGGTTTGCATCGCCCTGAAATTTGTCCTCGGGTTTTGAAACCAGATGTGGTTCAAAATTTAGGGTGTAGCGCTTGTTCAGTTCATCCAGCTTTTGTACGGCTAGATGACTGTAAGGGTCATCAACCTGATGAAAATAGTGAACGGTGGGTGGGGTGTTTTGCTTTTCGCGGAGCTTGCGCGCCTTGTTGCGCAGGCGCTCGAGTTCATCCGCAGATGAAAAGCGGCGCATCGCCATCGAGCGGATTCTGGTTTTAAGGTTCATGGATAAGGATGGATGTCGACCCTGTGGGCAGATCAAAGGTATCCAGGTCGCTTGCGAGCAGTACGTTGTCGGGAATACCGCGCAGGAACATCTTTTCAGCCAGCGCCAGGGGCGGTACGGGCACCAGGTGATACAGTACCAGCTGCTTCACGCCTGCCGCCTCTGCGGCATCAGGTAGTGTTGTGACATCCGCGTGATAGTCGATCACATCAGTCATAATTTTTGGCATGGTGGGCAGGCCCGCCTCTTTGGCACCTGCGATCATCGGGTCGAGCAACGTGCGCGAAAGCGCATCATGAAACAGCAAGTCTGCATCTTTTGCAGCGGCAAACAGAGTGCTTGATGCGTTGGTATCGCCTGAGATCACGACAGAACGTCCGCCGTAGTCCACGCGATAGCCCACAGCAGGTTCAATAGGGTTGTGCGCAACCAGGAATGACGTGACCTTCATCGTGTCGTCTTGCCAAACCACACCGCCTGGTGCAAAGGCGTTGGCTTGCATTGGACCAAGCTCTGGAGCAAGCAACTCGCTTCCGTGGTGTTCGGTTCGATAGCCGCGATCGAGCTGGTAGGCCGCGTTGAATCCGTCGACAACGCTATCTACGCCCGTAGGACCATAGACCTGTAATCGCGCGGTTCGACCGCGCACCCAGGTTGCCAGGTTAACAGCGGGTAGTTCCGCGATGTGATCTGAATGGAAATGCGTTAAAAACACGCCGGTCAGGCGCGGCATGGGCAGGCGCGCCTGTGCCATGCGCACAGAAGAACCCGCACCCACGTCAAACAGAAAGAAATGTTCTGGAGTGACCACGGCAATACAAGCTTGGGCGCGGTTGGGGTCGTTTCCCAGCGGTGATGCGCTGCCGCACACCACCACTCGCAATCCGTCGAAAGAGTTATCCTGGGGTGCCATTGCTGCGCCTATCGCGCGTTTGTAGATGGCGTCTTGGCCGGCGGTGGTGTTGTACGCAACCGCACCGATGACGGCGATAACGGCTATCAATACCAGAACCGCAATCAGCAGTTTCTTCATGCCGAGTCACCAAACAGGATGCTCTCGCACCCGGTACCTTTTAGTATCTCGTCTACCTGAGATTTTGCGGCGCTATCGAGGCTTTGATACTCGGCGTTGATCCACTGCAAACACTTGGCCTGGTAGGGAAACGCAGGCTGTACCCAGGGTTGACCGTCAATGGTTGTTTCCATCTGTTTATCGCCTGCTTGCAGGGCCTTCGCATTTGCGAGTAAGGCCGGGGCGTAGGTGCGGCCGATTTCACTAAGTAGATCGCCCAGGGCTGCGTTTGCGTCTTGCACAGACATCCATTCATCCTCTGCCGCAGGCTGGCCACTCAGGTCATCCACCAGATCGGTCCAGGCATACACTCGTGGTGCTTCAGACAAACATAGGGCGGCAGGCGTGGGATCGAACTTGGCGAGCTGAGTGAGCTGGGCGTACACACCAAAATCTGCCGACGACGGCCGCTTTCCCAAAACAAATTTCTGGCGCTCTATAAGTGCATCCATGATAACCAGGAAACGTTTGTAGCTTGCCTCGATCACAGGTGCGGTGGTGTCGTTGGAGCCCACCACATAGAGTCTGCTGATCTGTCGATCAGCAACGTAGTGCTTCATTTTTTGGTGCTCCGCAGCCGGAGCCTGGATACCGGTCCAGAGCGGCAAGATGGTTCCAGCCATATCGATGTCGGCATCGTAATACCAGCGGTAATGGAACATGGCCTTGGTTAGCCACTCGTCGGCGTAGTCTTCAATCAGGTAGTTCAGAAAATTCAGCACCGGGTTTGTCGGCAGTGCAGAGCGCCCCGTGAATTCATTTTCAAACCGACGGATCAGCGGGGTGGAATCGACCACGGCTTCGATCTCGCCCTTGGCATTGGGCAAGTAGAACGTAGGCAGCAGTCCAACCTTGGCTTCGGGTAACCCCAACTCAGAGGCATGGTTACCAATTAATAGCTCGTAGGGAATGTGCCGGAAGCGCAGGTATGCGAGCATCTTGCGGGTATAAGGCGAACCCGGTGCGCCCTTGAGTTTTAGGGCCTCTTGCTGTGACATGGGTATACCTCAGTTGCGCGCAAATTAAATAATGAAGATCATTATTATCTGATTGGGCGCGGTTGTAAATCTGTTCGTCAGTCAGTCTTTTCCAAAGTGGTCCTGTGCGGGTTTTGCGCTGAATGTGGCGATCCTGTGCCGATCCTATGTCGATTCAGACGCTTTAAGCGCCAGCCTCTAGAAACCCTGAACCACAGTCATAGCATCACTGCATCTTCATTTA
>CAZFIA010000112.1:11023-13935 GCA_964519335.1 uncultured Pseudomonadales bacterium | reverse complement strand
CAGCAGCGGGCTCAGGAGCCGACTATCTGGGTTTTGTTTTTATTGAGCGCAGCACGCGCTCTGTTACCGCCGGTGAACTCACAGCCTGGTGGGGGGAGCTGCCTGCGGAACCCAAGAGTGTTGCACTGTTTCAGAACGCAACGAGCTCGGCGGTTGAGTCGGTGCTTAATCAACTAGAAATTGATGTACTGCAATTCCACGGAGACGAGTCACCCGAATTTTGTGTCCAGTTTGGTTTGCCGTTTTGGAAGTCCGTTGGGTTGCCGGTTGGTGGTAGTGCGTTTGGTGAGTCGTTCGTGGATGTGGCGCAACGCTTTGTCGAGGCAGATGCGTTACTGATCGATTCTGTGACTGTAGATGCTGAGGGCCGCAAATTATCCGGCGGCACGGGAAAGCAGTTTGACTGGGCACTGTGGCCAACCTGGTACAGGGGCCGCCTTGTTCTGGCAGGCGGTCTGAATCCGGGCAATGTAGCTCAGGCAACTCAGGCGCTTAAGCCCTGGGCAGTTGACGTAAGTTCCGGTGTAGAAGCATCTGCGGGTAAAAAAGATCCACAAAAACTCCAGGCGTTTTGTGAGGCCGCTCGATAGATTTGATATGAACAGCAATACTAATAGAGGCAGAAGTGGGAACAACTAAGTCTTCAGACACAACAAACGAAGTTGGCGCCTCCGTAGCGGCGGTCTATGCCCAGCCTAATGCTCAAGGTAAGTTTGGTGAGTACGGCGGTCGTTACGTAGCAGAAACCCTTATGCATGCGCTTGACCAGCTCGGGGAGCTCTACACCGAAGCGACAACTGACCCGGAATTTCAGCGGGAATTTCATGAGGACCTCGCAAATTACGTGGGGCGACCAACTCCCCTGTATTTTGCCGAGCGACTGAGTGAGGCCGTGGGTGGAACGCGCATCTTTCTTAAGCGCGAAGACCTGAATCACACAGGTGCGCACAAAGTGAATAACACCATCGGACAGGCGTTGCTTGCAAAGCGCATGGGCAAGCCGCGCATCATCGCTGAGACAGGGGCGGGTCAGCACGGTGTTGCCACGGCAACAGTAGCTGCACGACTGGGCCTCAAGTGCCAGGTATACATGGGTTCCGAAGATGTCCAGCGTCAGTCGCTAAATGTCTATCGCATGAAACTTCTGGGTGCGGACGTTATTCCGGTGCAGTCGGGCTCGCGCACACTTAAAGATGCCATGAACGAAGCCATGCGCGATTGGGTAACCAACGTTGATGACACGCACTACATAATTGGTACTGTTGCTGGACCTCATCCCTATCCGCAATTGGTGCGAGACTTTCAATCGGTGATCGGCCAGGAAGCGCGAGCGCAGTGTTTGCAAACTACGGGTCAGTTACCGGACACGCTGGTTGCCTGTGTCGGTGGCGGTTCCAACGCGATTGGTTTGTTTCATCCGTTTATTGACGATGAGCGGGTGCGTATTGTTGGCGTCGAAGCGGGTGGGCGCGGCCTCGAAACGGGAGCGCATGCGGCCCCCTTGAATGCAGGTGTGCCCGGAGTTCTCCATGGCAACCGGACCTATCTCATGGAAAATGAAGACGGCCAGATTGCTGAAACCCACAGCATTTCTGCTGGCCTCGATTATCCCGGGGTGGGGCCAGAGCACTCCCACCTAAAAGACATTGGGCGGGTGGAATACTCAAGTGTCACCGACGACGAAGCACTCGATGCCTTTAACGCGCTCAATTCTCTGGAAGGAATTCTGCCGGCGCTTGAGTCTGCCCATGCACTGGCTTGGGTTCATCGCGAGTGTCCGGCAATGGATAACAACGCTGTGGTTATTGTGAATCTGTCGGGTCGGGGTGACAAAGACATCCTCACGGTTGCCAAGCTTGCGGGTATTGAGCTTTGAGTGCGGCCGCAAACGCTGGTGTTCCCACTCGATTGGAGGCGCGCCTTGCTGATCTTAAGGCGGCAGATATCAAAGCGCTGGTGACCTTCATTACCGCCGGTGACCCACAACCGTCGTGTACGGTATCTGCCATGCATGCTTTGGTTGCTGGTGGCGCAGACGTTATCGAGCTTGGCGTGCCGTTTTCTGACCCCGAGGCGGAGGGACCCGCGATTCAGATGTCTTCCGAACGTGCACTTGCGCATGGAGTAACGCTCACGCAAGCGCTCGACATGGTGCGCGAGTTTCGAAAAAACAATGAAGACACACCCGTAGTGCTGATGGGGTATCTAAATTCGATTCTACGCATGGGAGAGCGCGCCTATGCGACAGCAGCCCAGGATGCGGGAGTCGATGGTCTCATCATGGTCAACCTACCGCCGGAAGAAGCGCACTTGCTGCAAGATGAGCTTCTGAAGCACCAACAAAACCTCATTTTTTTGGTAGCGCCAACCACAACTGAAGAGCGCGCAGAGCAAATACTAAAGGCGGCATCGGGTTTTGTTTACTACGTCTCTCTTAAGGGTATCACCGGCGCAAGCAATCTCGATCCCGAAGCCGTGCGAGCCAAAGTCACCGGCCTGCAGGCGCGCACAGCCCTGCCGGTATTTGTCGGCTTTGGAATCAAAGATGGCGCTACCGCTAAAGCGATCGGTGAGGTTGCGGATGGGGTAGTGGTTGGGTCTGCGCTGGTGCGAACCATGGGCGAAAACGAGGGGCTAGAGGTTATTGATGCCAGGCTTAAGGCGCAGGTGAGCGAGCTGCGTGTCGCGTTAGATTCACTCCGCCCCGATGGCTGATTCCAAGCGCACGCTGGCTGAGTGGCTGAGCTACATAAGCACCCGGCACCACAAAGAAATCGCCCTTGGACTTGACCGGTCTGTCGAAGTGGCGGAGCGCATGGGATTGCTGCCCCTTGCTCCCCGGGTGCTGATTGTTGCGGGCACCAATGGCAAAGGTTCCACCGTTCGTTTCGCGGAGGCGCTGCTCCTTGCCC
>CAZFIA010000112.1:0-10923 GCA_964519335.1 uncultured Pseudomonadales bacterium | reverse complement strand
GGCACCAATGGCAAAGGTTCCACCGTTCGTTTCGCGGAGGCGCTGCTCCTTGCCCAGGGATATAAAACCGGAACGATTATGTCGCCGCACCTGCACCGATATAACGAGCGTGTGCGCCTGATGGGCTGCGAGGCAACGGATCAGCAACTTATCTCGGGGTTTGAAGCCGTCGATGAGGCGCGTGGAGACATTCCGCTAACCTATTACGAATACTCCGTGCTTGGTGCGTTCTGGTTGTTTCGACAATCGACGCTCGATGCCTGCGTTCTGGAAGTCGGGCTGGGCGGTCGACTCGATGTCACTAATATTGTAGATGCGCAGGTTGCGGCGGTAACCAGCATTGGGCTCGATCATCAAAACTTCTTGGGTGATACCGTTGAGCTGATCGGTGCCGAAAAGGCAGCTGTCTGCCGCGCCGACCGACCGCTGCTATTGGGGGGTCCCATGCCAGATTCGGTTCGGGAGGTTGCGCGAGCAACTGGTGCGCAGGTAGAGGCATTTGGTCACCAATTTTGGTTTCAACGGAGTCTTCTGGGGGGCCGGGTGCGGCTAGACGGTGGCGACCTTGATATTGATTTTGTTGATAAGCCGCAGGTTGCCTTGCGCAATGTGGCCCTGGCGGTGGCCTGCGTGCAGAAATTAACCCGGGCACCTAGCAGCGCCGAGCTCAACCAGGCCTGCCGGGAGGTCAGACACCCGGGACGATTCGAAATTTTTACCTTTCATGATCGCCCGTTGGTGCTTGATCTGGCTCACAATCCGCCGAGCGCCCGATTTCTCCGGCAGCAGCTTCAGGCACGCTGGCCGGGGCGGCGGCTGGTGGCTTGTTGTGGCTTTCTTGAGGACAAAGATGTGTCGGGCATAGTGCAGGAACTGGCGGCTGACGTGGCGCACTGGGTGTTTGGTTCGACAACAGGCTCCAGGGGTTTGGCCGCGCGAGACGCGGCGGAGCGAGCCCAGGCAGCCCAGCCTGGCCAGAGCCTCGATCATAGCCTCGCAAGCGATGCCAAAACCGCACTCGAGAAGGCGCGTGCGGCGACTGGCAAGGCTGATATCATTGTCGCCTTCGGTTCATTTCTGCAGGTCCAGCAGGTGCGAGAACTATTGCCCGTCCCGGCAGCAAAGGCACGACGCAAACAATGAGAGAGCAAACACGCTATCGCCTCACGGGCGCCGTTTTCTTGCTGGCGATTGGCATCATCGTGTTGCCTATGGTGTTTGATGGCGAGGGGGTGCGGGTGAAGCAGTTGCCCGAGCTAACAGAGCCTCTGCCGCCGATGCCCAATCCATCAGAGCTTGATGCGCTCGAGATTTCCCAGGCTGAAATCGAGCAACACCGGCTAGAGCAGCAAGCCGTGGGGGGGTTGATTGATGCGGATGGCTTTCACTCGGAAGACGGCACTCGTCTGGGTGACCCGATACTTCGAGAACTCGATTCTTCTCCTGTCACAGATGGGGAGCAAGCCCTGGTCCAGAGGGGCGAAGTGCAGCGCGACACCGATGGGAACTCGTCGCTTAGTTCTCTAGTCGGTAAGGCAGACGTTAAGGCGCCGCCACGCACAGCACCGGTGCGCGCGACAAGTACAACCCCACCTGCGAATAACAGCGCGCTCACCAAACAAGCGATCTGGGCCGTTCAATTGGCGAGTTTTGCAAGTCCGGTTAATGCAACCGCTCTGCGCGATCGACTGCTTGGTGACAGATTTGAAGCCTGGACCTCAACCGCTCGAACTGACTCCGGCGTTCGCACGCGTGTTGCGATCGGACCACTGCTCGATAGAGGAGATGCCGATCGAATGCGCGATCTTGTGTCAGGCCGATACAATGTGAGCGCTATTGTTGTGCACATGGAGCCGTAACGCGAATGCCGTGCCGCCTTATTCATAAATCCACAATCGTTTACGAGTCGCCTGTCCATGAGTAGCTTATGAGTACCTTTGATATTTTCTTGCTGATGATCATTCTTGCTTCGGCAGTCTATGGGCTTTTTCGCGGCCTCTTTAAAGAAGTCTTTTCGCTGTTGATCTTGATCGGCGCTTATTTTGTGGCGACCTACTTCGCGCCGTCGCTGTCAGGGGCGCTAGCCAGCGAGGTCGGCACTGGCACCCTTGGTTACGGTGTGTCGTTCGGCATGTTGTTTCTTGGTACTTTGCTGGTCGGGGGAATAATTAACTTCCTCGTAGGCAAAGTGTTGTCGAGCAGCGGTCTGTCCGGTTTCGACAGAGTGTTTGGCTTTGGCTTTGGTGCATTGCGAGGCGCGCTGCTCTGCCTTGCTGGTTTGATCGCCGCAAAAAGTTTTATTCAGGGCTCCGATTTCTGGGCAAGCTCCGAAATCGCCCCAATGCTTCTCGCCTACGAAGATGTGGCGCTCGACTGGTTTGGGCGTGCGGGCCAGGCGGTAGGAGATTTGCAAGATGCGGTTCAACCTCCGGCGGAGAACTAGGCGATGTGCGGCATCATTGGCCTGGTTAGCAATACACCAGCTAACCAGCAGATTTACGACGCGCTAACTGTACTGCAGCATCGTGGTCAGGATGCTGCCGGTATGGTCACCTCGAGTGATCGAAGGCTGTACCTGCGCAAGGCCAATGGATTGGTGCGCGATGTCTTTCAGCAGCATCACATGCAGAAGCTTGCGGGCAATCTGGGTATTGGCCACGTGCGCTATCCCACGGCGGGTTCCGCAAGCTCCGCCGAATCACAGCCCATGTACGTAAACTCCCCCTATGGAATTGCGCTGGCGCATAACGGCAACCTGACTAATGCAAAAGAGCTGGAACGCGATCTTTACAACACCGATCTGCGGCACCTGAACACCGACAGCGATTCAGAAATTCTGCTAAACGTATTTGCGCATGAGTTGCACGTGCAGAAGGCCTTGTCGCCTGGTCCGGAACACATTTTTCAAGCGGTTGCTGGAGTTCACGACCGCTGTCGTGGTGCTTACGCAGCGGTTGCCATGATCAGTGGCTGCGGCATTGTTGGTTTCAGAGACCCCTATGGCATTCGCCCGCTGGTGTATGGCCGCAAGCTAAGTGATAGCGGCGAAGAATTTATGTTGTCGTCAGAAAGTGCGGCGCTGGCTATTCTCGGCTTCGAATTGGTTCGCGACGTGGCGCCCGGTGAGGCGATCTTCATTGACGAAGCCGGCCAATTACACAGTCACCAGTGCGTCGAAGCCAGGGCACTTAGTCCGTGCATTTTTGAGCATGTTTACCTGGCACGTCCGGATTCCATCATGGATAAGGTGTCGATCTATAAATCGCGGCTGCGCATGGGTGAAAATCTGGCCGATCAGATTCTCGCGCGCTACTCGCAAAACGAACACGACATCGATGTGGTGATACCCATCCCAGACACGGGCCGTACAGCGGCCTTGCCGCTGGCGTATCGATTGGGCGTAAAGTTTCGAGAAGGCTTCGTGAAGAACCGCTATATCGGCCGCACCTTTATCATGCCTGGCCAGACCCAACGCCGAAAATCGGTGCGCCAAAAGCTCAACCCGATTGAGCTCGAGTTTAAAGGCAAGAATGTTCTGTTAGTGGATGATTCGATTGTCCGCGGGACTACCAGCCAGCAGATCATCAAAATGGCCAGGGAGGCGGGTGCACGCCGGGTCTACATGGCCAGTATGGCGCCGCCGGTGCGCTGTCCAAACGTGTACGGGATCGACATGCCCACAAAGCAAGAATTTGTGGCCCACAACCGTACTGAAGAGGAAATAGGCCACATTATCGGCGCGGACTGGTTGGCTTATCAGTCACTTCTCGACCTGAAAGCGAGCGTATCTGAAGGTAACGAACGCCTGAAAAATTTCGACTGCTCGGTGTTCGATGGCGAATATGTGACGGGCGATATAGACGCTGCTTACCTCGAAAGACTATCGTTGGCGCGCAATGATCAGAGCAAGAGCGTTCGTGAATCCCAAAACGGCAACGATCACACAGTCATCGAACTCCACAACCACGCCTGACGTAGAGACTCTCAGTGCCGCCGACGTTAAGTCAGCGCTCGCACCGGTACTCGAAGAGTTGGACAGGGTGTTACTGGGCAAGCGTCACGCGATTGAGCTTGCGCTAACCTGCCTGTTGGCCAAAGGCCACTTGTTGATCGAAGACCTCCCGGGTATGGGTAAAACTCTGCTATCGCATGCGTTGGCTAAGGTGCTTGGTCTTGATTACCAGCGGATCCAGTTTACGTCCGACGTACTTCCTGCCGATATTATTGGCGTGTCCATTTTTGACAAAGAGACCTCGCAGTTTCGTTTCGTTGAAGGACCAGTGTTTTCGCAATTAGTGCTCGCCGATGAAATTAATCGAGCCACCCCAAAGTCTCAGAGCGCGTTGTTAGAGGCGATGGAGGAGCGGCAGGTAACCGTGGACGGTGAGTGCATGTCGTTGCCACAACCGTTCTTTGTTATCGCCACGCAAAATCCGACCACACAATTGGGTACCTTTGCACTACCAGAAAGCCAGCTCGACCGATTTTTGATGCGCATCGAACTTGGGTATCCCGACCCAGCCGCGGAACGCGAATTGCTGCGCGGGGGCGACCGACGTGCCTGGCTCGATAACCTGCCTTGCCTGCTCGACAACAAAGCGCTTGAAGCGTTGCAACTCGCCGCTAGTAATGTGGTGATATCAGATCAGCTTGTTGAGTACGTGCAGCGTCTGGTGCATTTCACCCGTACAGACCCCAAATTTGCGGTGGGCCTGTCACCGCGTGGTGCGCTAGCACTGATCGGTGGTGCGCGGGCCTGGGCAATGATCCGTGGCCGTTCGCACGTGGTTCCCGAAGACGTTCAAGCGGTATTGCCTGGCGTCGTAGAGCATCGATTGCGCGGCGCCTCTGATTTTGCCGGGCACGGTGGCGCTGCGCTGTCGCAGCGGTTGCTTGCCAGTGTCGATGTTGTGTGACGACCTCCATGCGAGGCGCCAAGACAAAGCGGGTAAAGCCTAAGGGTGTTAGCGGGCAGTTTGGCAATTGGCTGGATCGGCGCATTCCACCGCAATCCCGGGTACTACTTACCCAGCGCAATATCTTCATTTTTCCCACCCGCACGGCAATTGCTTTCGGGGCGTTGTTACTGCTGTTGCTGCTTGGTGCGATTAACTATCAAAACTCGCTAATTTACGGCGTGGCCTTTTTGCTGGGCTCGCTGTTTCTTGTGACCATTCTGCATACCTTTCGAAATCTCTCAGGACTCACCCTTGAGCTTGTTGACTCAAAGCCTGGCTTTGTCGGCGAAGACATAGAATTTAACCTGCGGATATCCCGGGGCTCTGGTAAAGCGCGTCATGGTATTCAGGTGGGCTGGCCGGAGGCTGTCAAACAGTGGGTTGAGATGCACACAACTGACAGTGTCTCGGTCAGGTTGTTCTCGCAAAGTTCCCGCCGCGGCTGGTACAACCCGGGTCGACTGCTCATTGAAACTCGCTACCCGTTAGGCTTACTCAGGGCCTGGACCTGGGTTGACCTGAATGCCAAAGCTCTGGTTTATCCCGAACCCGTTTTTATCTCGCTACCCGAGCTTGTACGCGGCCAGCGCGACGATGGAGAGCTGGTTGATTATCAAGGCAGTGATGACTTTACCGCGCTGCGTGATTATCAACCGGGTGACCCAGTGCGGCATATTTTGTGGCGCCGCTATGCGCGCACCGACGATCTGGTGCTCAAGGAATATTCCGGTTTTGTCGAGCCGCGCGCCTGGTTTGACTACGAGTTTGCGGTGGGCGATGTTGAAGAACGCCTGTCTGTGCTTACCGGTTGGGTATTGCAGGCTAAACAGAAAGAACAGGAATTTGGTTTGCGTCTGCCGGGCTTGGTGATTGAACCCGGTGTCGGTGATGCTCAGGTCACCAGAGCGCTTGAAGCGTTGGCCTTGTTTGGAACCGCGGAGTCTGAAAAGACCGGAGCGCGATCGCCCAAACCTGTGTCTGAAACCTCATCGACAGGGAAGGCCGCCTGATGGCAGGTGGTATTGAATATCAAATTCCGCGCAACGTGCTCGCGCTGCTCATGTTTGCCATGGTGGTGGTGGTTGCGCCGCACATCGCTCAGCTCTCGCCCTGGATTGTTGGGGTATGTTTGTTTTGCGGGTATTGGCGGGCGATGGTGTATCAAGGGCGCTGGTCGTATCCACCCGGCATCGTCAAGGTGGGCCTGGTTATTGCCGCCGTTGTTGCTGTAGCTGTTAGCGGCCAGGGTGCCTTTAGCGTAGAGACCGCCTCGTCACTGATGATCGTAGCCTTTGCGTTAAAGCTCATCGAGATGAAAACCCGGCGCGACGCTTATCTCGTGATTTTCTTATCGTATTTTGTGATTGCTACCGAGTTTCTGTTTTCTCAGGGCATGCTGATTGCCCTGTACGAGTTGTTTGCGGCTGTTGTGGTCACTTCAGCCATGATTGGGTTAAATCAACTGCAAACTGATGTCCGGCCGATGGCCTCCGTCCGCCTGGCCACTGCGCTCTTAAGCCAGGCCCTGCCGCTCACGCTTGTGTTGTTTTTCTTCTTTCCGCGCATAGCACCGCTATGGAATGTGCCTTTACCTGCGGGGTCTGCTAACGGCATTACTGATGAAGTGACTCCAGGCGATATTGCTAACCTTGCGCAGTCGGATGAGATTGCGTTTCGGGTAGTTTTTGAAGATTCAGTTCCGCAGTCGCATGAGCTGTACTGGCGCGGCGTGGTTTTTAATGATTTTAATAAGGGCACCTGGACCGAAGGCAAACCGCCAGGGAGGGTGAGCCCCCGAGTACTTGTGCCTGAAAACCGACGGCAAAATCCGCTGCGCTATCGAGTGCTGCAGGAACCCACCTTTGCAAGCTATCTGTTTTCTATAGCAACTCCCATTGCGCAAGCTAAAGATATAGAACTGCGGTCTAACCACACATTGATCGCTGACAAACCGCTGATGTCGCTTAGACACTATGACGTTGAGAGCTATCGCGGTTTCCGGCGCGAAGGCGGCCGGGACACGCCCCGTCAAACAGGGGACTTGCCCGAGGGTGATAATCCGCGCACTGTTGCCTGGGCACAGCGTGTGAATCGCGAAGCGGGCAGCCAAGAAGCTTTTGAGTCGCGAATTCTAGAGCAGATTCGAAACCAATATAGCTACACCTTGAAGCCAGGTCGGTTACCGAAAGAGAACAGCATTGACGCGTTCTGGTTTGATACCCAACAGGGATTTTGTTCGCACTTCGCCGGCGCCTTTGTGTATTTGATGCGCGCCGCGGGTTACGAAGCGCGGATGGTAGGAGGCTATCAGGGCGGCCAGATCAACCCGCTTACCGGGCACCTGGTGGTTCGCCAGTACGATGCTCATGCCTGGGCTGAGGTGTGGACGCCGCAAAAGGGTTGGAGACGAGTGGATCCAACGGCGGCTGTGGCTCCCCAGCGTATTCTCGATGGACTGAACGCGGCGCTATCAGCTGAAGACCGGGGTAGTCTGTCGGCGTTTACCAACGTGCGGCTCCGAGGGTTTAGCGGACTGAACGATATCTTGCATCTGTTCGATTCCGTGCAGCACCGCTGGAACATGTGGGTAGTCGGCTACGACAGTGATCTGCAGCTCGAGTATTTGACCGAGCTGCTGGGCAAAGCGCCCACCAAGACTCAGATTGGTGTGATGATTTTGTTGGGTGGCGTGGCTAGCCTGGGTATTGCTGCAATAGTGCTGTTTTTGCGCCGCCCGGCGCGCCGGGCAGATCCGCTGGTGAATTCCTTTCTGGCGTTTAGCAAGGCGGCAGCGGGCAAAGGGCTCAACCGCGAGCCCTGGGAGTCGCCTATGGCGTTTGTGCGCCGTGTCGGAAGCCACGGGAGTCTTCCGCCTGACGATGTCGAAGCGGCTATTGCAGGGCTTGATTCGCACCTCTACAAAGTTCCTGCGGGTTCGACAGCAGAGGGTTCAAAAGGACCACCGGCGAAACCGCTTATGCGAATTTTACGGCGCCTAAGATTCAGGACCTTGTTGCCAGGCTGACAGTGCATCTGCTCTACTTTGCAGATGAGTTCAAACGATCCCTCCCGACGTCTGCGACGAACGCCCTGTATGGGCATCTGTTCCACCACCTACGGCGATCTGGTTTGCCGCGGCTGTAAGCGCTTCGCCCACGAGATAATCGCGTGGAATGGATTTGACGAGGGGCAACGTGAAACGGTCTGGGCTCGATTGATCGAGCTCCGCGATACCTGTGTGCGAGATGTGGTGCACGCGGGGTCGCGCGCAGACATGGATGCGGCCTGTGTTGCCCGTGGACTGCCTACCGATACAGAGAGCACAACACTGAGTCTTACCTATGAACTGTTGCGTAGGGGGTTGAACGAGCCGCAGGTTGTGGCGGATGCCAAGATTGACCTGCGCGAAAACGCGGCGCCTATAGATGCACTGAGGGCAATCGACGATTTGTTTCTACAGCGTTCTCAAGCGCACTATGAGCGCGCGTTCAAGACGCCGCTATAACCGCCTCTTTCAAACCTCGTCCGACGCTACAGTAGACACCTAATGGCAAAGAACATCGCGAGCGAAGATGTTGCGGCGGTATGTGACTTCTTGCATACGCCTACTCCTACAGCCTGGCTCGACCAGGCCATTGACCATAAGGCCGAACTTTTAATCGATCATGCCAACTGCGAAAAGAAAGCCGCTGGTAACGCGATGAGTCTTTTGTATCGATATGTGGATCGTCCAGAATTGCTCGACAAGTTATCGCGGCTTGCTCGCGAGGAGCTTCTGCACTTCGAACAGGTGATCGAGTACATGCGCGGGCAAGAAATCGACTATGTGCACATTTCGCCCGCACGCTACGCAAGTTCGCTGCGAAAGTGCGTGGCAACCCATGAGCCCTGGCGTTTGGTAGACACACTCATTGTAGGCGCGGTGGTTGAGGCGCGGTCGTGCGAACGCTTCTATTGTCTTACCGAGGTGTTCGATGATGAGTTGGGCGCTTTCTACGGCCGCCTATTGGCTTCTGAGGCTCGCCACTTCCAGGACTACCTTGCGCTTGCCGAACACTATGCGCCCGAATCGATAGATGACCGGGTGCAGCAAGTGTTGGCAATAGAGGCGCAGTTTATTGGGTTGCCGGCGCAGGAGTTTCGATTCCACTCGGGTCCTCTGTCCCAAGTTTGAGAGCACCACTGCGTGCGAGCGCCGCGGCGGAGTGTTCGCTCAGCCAGTCGATCCCCGCGCAGCGTAGCGCAAGCTCCTGATCCCTTTGTAGCGCCCACCAGCCGCATCGTTCCCAGGCACCAAGAACGACGCGTTGGCAATTCGGTGTTGCGCTATGAATGCCGGGGCGGTGGGTATGACCGTGTATTAGCAAAGGCGTGTCATGTTGCTCGACCAGGGTGCGAACAGCCTGCCGGTTTACGTCCATGATGTTGCTTGCCTTGTTGGCATTGGCGGCTTTCGACTGGGCCCGAAGGTTCGCGCCAAAAGCACGCCGCTCATCAAGAGATTTGCTGAGAATGTCTGCTTGCCACTCGCTTGAGCGCAATAACACGCGCATCTGCTGGTAGTCGGCGTCATCGGTACACAGGCTGTCACCGTGACAAAGCAAGGTCCCGTCTGCGAGCGCACAGGGATCAGCAATAATCTTCAGGCCCGCGCGATTGGCAAACGCATGTCCCAGTAGGAAGTCTCTGTTGCCCGGTAAAAAATGCACCTTAAGGTGGGTGTCGAGTTCCTGAAACAGAGTGGAGAGTGTATCTACCAGTGAACTGTCGTCGTCGTCGCCGATCCACATCTCGCACAGATCTCCCAGTACGTAGATCTCGTCGACTTTGGCGACTGGGGTTGCCCGCAACAAATTGGTGAAGGCGTCCAGACGGCGCCGGTCCTCCGGCGTGTCGCCCGGTAGCAGATGCACGTCGGAGACGTACAGCCTAAGTGTCATGCATGCAGCTCGGTGGCGGCAAACAGGGTGTTTTGCAGCACGCCAATGCGCGTCATCGGACCCACACCGCCCGGCACAGGCGTGATCCAGCTGGCGTGCTGCGAGGCTTTGTCAAATTCAACATCGCCTTGTAACCGACCGCCTTCGCGAGTGATGCCAATGTCGATCACAACCGCGCCTTTCTGTACCCAGTCACCGGAAATTAGTCTTGGCCGGCCCACCGCGCTCACCAATATCTCCGCGCGCCGCACCTGCTCTTCGAGATCGCGCGTAAACCGATGGGCGGTAGTTACCGTGCACCCGGCAAGCAACAACTCGAGACTCATTGGCCGTCCCACATGATTGGATGCGCCCACCACAAGGGCATTTTTTCCCCGCAAGTTGCCGGTGAGTTCCAGAAGCTGCATGACGCCCTTTGGTGTCGCAGGTCGGAGTGACGGATCGCGCAGGGCAAGCCGGCCGACGTTGTAGGGATGGAAGCCATCGACGTCTTTGTTGGGGGCAATACGCTCGGTAACCGCTTTGGCGTCGATGTGCCGCGGCAGGGGAGCTTGCACCAGAACGCCGTCAATGGCGGGGTCCATGTTCAGCTCGTCGATCATGACCATCAGTTCGGCCTGGGTCGTATCGCCTGACAGGTGGCGAATCTCGGATTTGAAGCCCACTTCCCGGCAATCATTGCCCTTGTGCTTCACATAGATGCTAGAGGCTGGATCATCGCCCACCAAAATCACGGCCAGGCCCGGCGGACGCAGATTGGCCGCGTTACGGGTATCCATCAGGTTTTTTAGGTCAGCGCGCAGTGCGGCAGCCAGTGCCTGGCCGTCCAGAATCTTTGCGGTCATTTTGCTTCTGGTGTCTTAGAACAGCGCCATCTTACCTATTCTAGTAGGAGACTACCGGCGCCTTGACCCGGGCAACGGGGTTTGACGGTCTAAAAGCGCGTCAGTATGATTCCGCGGTTCTGATTCGGGGTATAGCGCAGTCTGGTAGCGCGCCTGCTTTGGGAGCAGGATGTCGGGAGT
>CAZFIA010000111.1:0-14026 GCA_964519335.1 uncultured Pseudomonadales bacterium | reverse complement strand
CCAGCCTCTCATGAGCCGCCACCCTCCGAGGTGGTCAGCGAAACAACAGAGTCACAGCAAACCAATGGTCGTGCGCCCATAGACATTCCACCTGCAGAAAACGATTCGGTGCTTGCCGCGCAGATTCGCCAGGCTGCAGAAACCGAAACAGACCCAGTACGACAAGCCAGACTTTGGAATGAGTATCGAAAGATCAAAGGAATTCCAACCGTAGACAGCTAAACCCATATCCAGCTTGCCAGCCCCAAACGAGGTACCTTGAAATTGAAATCAGCGATTCTTGCAATAGCTTTGTTCGCAGCACCATTCGCTCAGGCCGTCGGTCCAGACTCGTCAACCGAGGTTGCCATACAACAAGCGAAGTCACACAGCTACACCAAGCTAAATACAAAGACAAAGCTGAACGTCATAGTGCCGGTGTTCGATCCCAATATTCCTGAAAACCCAGATGACTTTGCCAAAAAAGGCATCTGGCCAGAAGTACGTAACACCGAAGCCAAGCTGTTTGCGGTTCGACTGAGAGATTCACTACAAGCTACCGGTGCTTTTGGCGCAGTGCGCACTGCACCTACCGATGAGGCGATCGCAGAACTCTACGTCAAGGGAAAGATCATAGAGTCAAACAGCGAAGACGTTGAATTAGAAATAACCCTTATGGACATTTCTAATACAAGTTGGTACCGACCCACAAAGTCATTCAAATACCGCGTCAACGAATACAGCCTGACGAGCGCACGCTCGCAGGGGAACGACCCCTACGCTCCAATCTATAAAGCGATTACTGAAGATATCGTCGATCAACTGTCACGGAAAAGAGAAAAGACACTGGTTCGCTTGCAACAAACTTCAGGACTGGTGCTGGCAAGGAGCTATTCTGACGAAACTTTTGGCAAGTACGTTCGGGAATCTCGCGGCAAAGTTCGAGTTCGCGATTTGCCTGCAGATAACGATCCAAAGTTCGAACGCGTACAACAGCTGCGCGCACGCGAAGAGATTTTTGTAGACGAACTTCAGAATCACTATCAATCGTTCGCCTCTGACATTGGCGAGAGCTACCTCAACTGGCAACGCGACAGTTTTCCTGAGGCCAAAGAATATAGAGAGGCCCGCCGTCAAGTACGACGCGAGCGCGGCCTGGGCATTGCCTCGGCCGTAGCCGCCGTCGTGATCGCCACCCAGGGCGGTAGTAATGACATAGCCCGAGCGGGCGCTATCGCCGGCGGCATCGCTGCGGGCGGACTGATCTACAAGTCCTTCCGAACCCGTGCGGATTCAAAGATTCATCTTGAGCAGCTAAAGGAGAGTGGACAAACACTCGATCTAGAACTCGGGCCCAAGAACATAGCATTCGAAGACAAAACAGCCGAGTTAACCGGCACAGCGGCAGATCAGTTCCAACAGCATCGCGAGTACTTGCAGGAATGGTACGCCGACGAGGCTACGCCCGAAGTTCAGCTTTAAGCCATCGGGACAATTTGGGATGAATAAGCAAACAGGCAGATCCAGTGCACTTGAAGGCGCCCGAGCTTCGTCCTCACGCACACTGCTAGGCATCGTGCTCGGTGGCGGCGCGCTGGTTCTGGTTGCTGGTTTACTATTGGTCTTTGGCAGTTCTGCCATCAGGCCAAAAACCGAACCAGCAAAGATTACAGTCCAACCCGACGAATGCTCACCGGCGGCACTGGCAACTAACCCTTCGGCTTGCGTCCCGCGCGAAAACTACGTGAACGCAGCGCGCACGTTGCGGACCCAGCTCTATCCACAACTTGCGGCGATTTCCTTCGAGCTATGGTCGCCCGATGCGCTTGATGAAATACAACAGCTAGAACAAGCCGCACTCGAGAACTTTGATCTCGCTGAATATACTCTGGCAGAAGAGACCATCTCGCAGGCCGTTGAGGTCGCGCAACAACATCTAGACCGTAGCCCTGAAGTTCTAAGTGCAGCACTTGATGAGATGGTGGCCGCCTTTGACTCGGGTAACGCCGAACAGGCAAAGAGCGCGTTAACTCAAGCGAGCTGGATTGACGCAAATCACGCCAAAGTAGTGGAGTACGGGCCACGCATCCAAATTCTCGAACAAGCACTTAACCTGTTGCAGGAAGCAAAGGTCGCAAGAGTTGAGAACCGTACCGACCCAGAGTTAAAGGCGCTGGAAGCGCTGGTTCGCCTTGATCCGGCAAGGACGGAACACTTGCCACGTATCGCGGAGATCAGGAATCAACGACGCGAGCAAGCCTACGGGCTGGCAATATCAAGAGCCGAAGAATCTCTGCGCAAACAGGAGTACACAAAGGCACGCCAATTTGTCGCCGAGGCCCAAAGACTCGAACCACAACGTGATCACAGCTTTCTGCTGGGTCGTATCGAAACTGCCGAACGAGATCAGCGCGTCCTGAATCTGCTAAGCCAGGCCGAAACGGCAAGCGCCAACGACGATTGGCTTGCGGCCAAAGACCTGTATGGGCAGGTGTTGGCAATAAACTCAACGCACAAGGTAGCCTTAAGCGGTCACTCCGACGCCAAGGCCATTGTGATCGCCAAAGGCAAGCTAACCGGCTACCTTTCAAGGCCTCTAAGACTCGCCTCCGATCGAGTGGCTGAATTCGCTCGCCGCGACCTGAATAATTCTCAGCCTCTGTTAAGCAAGAGCCCGCAACTAAGAGTTCTCGACGCTAAGGTCCGAGACTATCTCCAGAAAGCAGCGGTTCCCGTTACCGTGGCCGTTGTTTCAAACGGCGCTACCGATGTTTCGGTACGCCGGGTTGGACAGGTAGGCAAACATAAGCGCAAGACTATTCAACTAACTCCAGGCCTGTACGAATTTGAAGGTCGTCGCAACGGCTACAAATCAGCTCTGGTGGAACTGGAAATTCCCTACGGAGTAGCCAACATAGAAGTTCGAGTGGAAGCGAATGAACGAATTTAGCTCGCCACCAACAAACGCTGTTGTGCAGCGTGAACTGCTACTGGCACAGCGTAAGCGTCGCGGCCGCAACAAGCTGTTTTTCGCGTTACTCGCGCTACCCCTTTTGATCCTTCTGGTAGGCGCGGCTTTTACCGCGACCAGAGCCGTCGAAGTAGTCGTTTTGCCCGAGGAGGCAGCAACAGATGCAACTCTAGAACTGCAACAAGGCATTGGTACTGTTGTTAGCGGCAAACTCTATCTTCTTACCGGCAGTGCTCGCCTGTCAGTCAACTCTCCCACCTACATCAGCGAGGAGCTTTCAGTACAACCTGACTCGATAGGTAGCTACGTAGAAGTCACTCTCGCGCCACAGCCAGCTCAAGTCGCTTTCTCTCTAGCTCAGAACACTGGGGAGTCAGATGCACATCTCGAAGATACGCGTTGGTTACTCAACGACGAGCTGGTGGCAACCGGTGCGGAATATACCGGCGAACTCGAAGCAAATCAGTATGAACTGCAGATCGATCATCCGTTCTACCAGTTAGAGCAGCGCTCTTTAACCCTCGCGCGCGGTGAAGTACTGAGCACTGCAGTAACTCTGACACCCGTACAAGGCGTGCTGCAGATAGATTCGACCCCCAGCGGCGCCGAGATATTAGTTAACGACCAGGCAGCAGGGTTTTCCGCCGCGGAGCTCGCGTTAATCGGCGGAGAACATGATCTATCGCTAAGGCTGAAAGACCACGGCACCATCACAGAAACTATTCGTATCGATCGGTCTAGCCAGAGCATTGCACGCAACTATCGAATGCTGCTGAACGCGGCCAATCTGAGTGTGCAAGTGTCCCCGGCTGCCGGAACCTTACGACTCAACGGTACGGTGAAGTCGGCGAATACCAATCTTACGGTTGATGCCAAAAACGAGCAGGTAATCAGCTACCAAAAACCTGGCTATCACAGCCACACCCAACGCGTACGCCTAAGTCCTGGCGCTACCGAGCAAATCAACATAGTGTTGAAAGAGAACATTGGCGAAGTTGAAATTCGCAGTGAGCCTGTTGCCAACGTGACTATCAATGGCCGTCCTGCTGGTACTAGCCCATTAACACTCAAACTACCGGCCATAACGCACCAGATTACGCTTACCAAACCCGGCTACCACACAGAAACCCGCTCGATTGAACCTAGCGACGCAGCGCCAAAATTGATAGCGCTTAACTTACGCACAGAACTCGATTATCGACTGCAGAGCATGCCGCCGGAGTTCGACAACCAGGCTGGCATTCGTATGCTGCGCTTTCAACCCAACACAACCTATCAAATGGGCGCGCCCCGATCGGAATTGGGGCAGCGGGCCAACGAAACCTTGCGCGAAGTAAGCCTTACTCGGCCGTTTTATGTATCGCAAACTGAAGTAACCAACGCACAATTCAGTGCCCAGTCTGGCGGCGGAGCTACCGCTGGCGGTGCAGCGGGCAATCCTAACTTCCCGCGCACTAACGTCACCTGGCAGCAGGCAGCCGCGTATTGCAACTGGCTGAGCGCAGCAGAAGGCTTAACCCCCGTCTATGTCTTTGCGGGCAACCGTTACGTTCGCGCCAACCCCAAAGCAGACGGCTACCGGCTTCCCACCGAGGCAGAGTGGGAATGGCTCGCACGCAAGGCTGGCAGACGCAACCTCAATCGATTCACCTGGGGGGACGACTACAGCGTGCCCAAAGGCAGCGGCAACCTCGCTGACGAGTCAGCCAAAGCACAGGTTACGCAGTTTATCTCTGCCTATACTGATGGTTTTCCGGGTATTGCACCCGTTCGCAGCTTCGAACTCGATCCCGCAAAACTGGCGGACATGAGCGGCAACGTGAGCGAGTGGGTTCATGACTTCTATCAGATCACCCCCGCAAGTACCGAGGGTCGAACTACTGATCCTACCGGACCAGATTTTGGCGAAGGTCATGTCACCAAAGGATCAAGCTGGCGCTCGGGCACCGCATCAACCCTACGCGCGTCTTATCGAGAGCCAGCTACTCAGGGGCGCGATGATCTTGGGTTTCGAGTCGCCCGGTATATCCACGGAGAAAAATAACTATGCCAATCAAACGCCTGTCTCGACAAATTCTGCTGGTGTTTTCGCTACTTGTGCTGGGCTGGATGGGGGCGACTATCGCAGCACCCGCCCCTATTAGCCTGCATACCTCCGTCGGCCTACCGGTGGATATCTAATGTTGTCACGTAGACACCTCGCTTTGATCGGCGTTTGCCTCGGCATTCTGTTCGCCGTGCATCTAACCTACATAGGGTTTGTGTTGCCGCAGGCCGAACTGGCGCTCGATCAGGCTCGGGCCGCAGGCGAGGCTGCACCGCGCACCTTGTTTGTCGTGCTGAAAGATCTCGAGCAGGAGCTGTGCATTGTGCTCGCGCTCTGTTGCCTCGTTCTTATGGGCGAGAAGAGCTACCGAATGTACTCGCAACGGTACCTATTCGAAGTCGATCTGCTCGCTTCTGAGGACGACGCTGAGCCACAAAAACCAACGTTGTCTAGCCTAGAATCTCTTGAGCGCGATATCCGTGAATCCCCACTGGTTAAGACAATGATGGCGAGCATCCGCCGTTTCGAAGCAACCAACAATGTGCAGAACGCCGCCGACGTTATCGACTCGAATATTGAGTCAACGGGTATGAAGCTGGAAGCCGAAAACTCAATGATCCGCTACATTATATGGTCGATCCCTTCCATCGGGTTTGTGGGTACGGTTCGTGGAATTGGCGCTGCCCTTTCTGAAGCCGATGAGGCGCTGGCCGGCAACATCGCCACTATGACCGAAAATCTGGGCATCGCGTTTAACTCCACCCTGGTTGCACTAATGCTGAGCATCGGCCTTACCCTGGCCTTACATCTGTTGCAGAGCGTGCAGGACCGGCTGGTCATAGATATCGAAGACTATTGCGACCGCTACCTGGTAAAACGCCTCGCGTTCGAGCCAGCCCGTGCCTAAAGGCCAAAAGCTGCAAGCGGCTCGAGAGAAATCAGATTTCAATCTGTCGTTTCTCGACATCATGGCCTGCGGTTTGGGCGCCATCATCTTGATTTTCTTGCTGGTCAAGCACAACGATGACCGCGGCGTGGTTGAATCAGAAATTTTGTCTACGCAGCTCGAAACCCTGGAGCAAGACGTCAGAAAGTTCCGCGTTCTAGTCGAGCAAACAGCACAACGCAACTCCGAAGTAAAAAGGCTGGGAAGCGAACTCGATGATCAGAGTCAAAGTTCGAAAACCGTAATCGCCGCTCTGGATGATCGAATAACTGAGCAAGAAATAGAAAATGCCCGACTAAAAGATTCTATAAAGGAAACACAAGAGGAAAAAGCGCCAGATTTTATCGAAGGACCAACTGGCGGCGAAGATAATTATCTTCTGGGTTTGAAGGTAGAGGGTCCAAGAATCGCGATCCTGATAGATAGCAGCGCTTCGATGACAGCAGAGGCGCTTGTCGATGTATTCCGCTTCAAAGTGAGTGCTCCCGAGGAGCGTTCGCGCGCGCCAAAGTGGCAGCGCACAAAGAGAACCGCTCGCTGGCTGCTAAACCGAGTTCCTTCATCTAGCTCTGTCAGCGTTGTGGAGTTTGGCGATCAGGCACGCTTCCTGAATAGCAGCAACAACGGCGCATCGAGCAACACCGGTGATTGGTTCAAGCTAGAAGACACATCCCAACTAAGCACTACCGTAGCCAACATCGACAAGCTGGTGCCTGATGGCCCAACCAATCTGCAGGGCGCATTCGAGGCGCTCGCAACCTTGTCGCCGGCGCCAACAAATGTCTACGTTATTACCGATGGGCTTCCCACAAAGGTAACAGGCAGGCCCAGGCGCTGCGCGCGCGGCGATATCATAAGCCCTGAATGTCGACTGCAGCTGTTTGACGACATGATTGGTGCGGCTCGGGGTCAACTTTCGAGCATGGAACTCAACGTTGTGTTGCTTCCCCTCGAAGGCGACTGGGCAGCGGCTAATGCCTACTGGAATCTGGCTGTCGCCACCGGTGGGCTGATGATCAGCCCGCCCCGGAGCTGGCCATAATGGGGCTGCTGCAGTGAAGTTACCCAAGCGAAACAGCAACATATACGGTATGGCGTTTCTCGATGTCATCTCTTGTGGGTTTGGCGCCATTGTATTGTTGGTTCTACTCTCACGACCTGGCTTTGCTCCAGTTGAAGAATCTCAAACCAGCGCACTACTGCAGCGCACGTTTGAGCTCGAAGAAGAGCTCAAACAGCTGGATGATGTGCAGAAGGGCATCGAGTTCGAGATCGCTCAGAACAAAGGCAACAATCAACAGGCGCTGCTTGAACAACAACGCATCGCCACAGAACTTGCCAAGAAACTCAGCACCGCTGAAAACCTGTCAGCATCGGTCTCAAACCTGCAAGCTCAAAGCGAAACACTGAACCGAATATCTCTGTCGACAACTAACGACGCTGAACGGGATGAAGAGGTGGGGGGCATTCCCGTTGATAGCGATTACGTGATCTTTATCATCGATACGTCAGGCAGCATGCGGCAGATATGGTCCAGGGTACAACGGCAGATCACCAACGTGCTCGACATTCACCCCCAGGTGAAAGGCTTTCAGGTACTAAACGACAACGGCGGCTACCTGTTTCCGGAACGACGCGGCCAATGGCTGCGGGATTCAAAATCATGGCGCACGCGAACGCTCCGCGCACTGAATACCTGGGCTGGTCGTTCTAACAGCAGCCCGGTTGAGGGCATAGAAGAAGCCCTCAAGCGCTACGGCGGACGCGGCTCACTCTCTATCTACGTGTTTGGGGACGACTTCACCGGCGGTTCTTATGACCAGGCGGTGGCGCGCATAGGCCAACTTAACCGAAGTCGAGACGGCAGCTCGAAGCTGGCACGCATTCACGGCATTGGATTTTATGCGCAACGCACGTCGCAACGGTTTTCCACGCTTATGCGGGAGCTAACCTACCGCAGCGACGGCACTTTGATTGCCCTTCCCAGATAAAGAGGCCAGATAAAGAGGCGAGGTAAAGCGAATTCCAGCCACTTTACACCGCCTTCTTATAAGGCGGTCGCATTGAGGCGGCCAACTTGGAAACCGTCTTCGACTGCGAGTAGATAGATTTGGCGTGACTAAAGTTCTTAAACCCGTCAAAGCCATGATAAGAACCCATGCCGCTGGGCCCTACGCCGCCAAACGGAAGATCTTCTTGTGAGATATGCATAATCACATCGTTCACAGTCACACCACCTGAGGTTGTGCGGGTTAGCACGTTTTCTTCTTCGGCCTTATCGTCTCCGAAGTAGTAAAGGCCCAGAGGGCGATCGTGATCGTTAATGTAGTCAATGCTCTCGCTTAGGTCCTTGTACTGCTTTACCGGCAGGATAGGTCCAAAAATCTCATCCTGCATTACCTGCATGTCATCAGTAGGATCTAGCACAAGCGTCGGCGGAATTCGCCGATGTTCTTGTTGAGAGAAATCTTCGTCGGCAGGATTAATCTCAACCACATCGGCCCCCTTAGCGCGGGCATCATCAAGATAACCGTTCAGCCGTTCATAGTGGCGCTCATCGACAACTGACGTGTAGTCATCGTTGTCTTTAAGGTCAGGGAACATTTTTGCCACCGAGCTCTTGGCTGCCTCGACAAACTCGCCCTGACTTTCTTCGGGCAAAAAGACGTAGTCTGGCGCGAGGCATATCTGCCCGGCATTCATGGTCTTGCCAGCCATGATATTTGAGGCGGCCAGCTCCATATCCGCGGAACGACCAATGACCACCGGTGACTTACCACCAAGCTCAAGTGTTACAGGCACCAGGTTTTCGGCCGCAGCGCGCATGACGTGCTTGGCGATTGAGGTAGCCCCGGTGAACAACAGATGGTCGAAAGGCAGGCGAGAAAAGCCGCCACCAACGTCCGGACCTCCTGTACATACCGCAACTTCTTCTTCATCAAACTCTGCCGCAAAAAGCTCTTTCATTAGTTCTGAGGTCTGCGCAGTAAACTCAGAGGGTTTGATCATCGTGCGATTGCCCGCAGCAAATACGCCAGCCAGCGGAGCGAAGGTTAGATTGACGGGAAAGTTCCAGGGGCTAATGCACCCCACAACGCCGAGCGGTTGGTATTCGACTCGTCCGCGCGCACCCAATACACCCAGAGGGAACATCATTTTGCGCTTTTCAGGCTTCATCCAGGCCTTTACATGTTTCTTGGCATGCTCGAGTGGTCCAACTGAACCATCGATGTCAGCTATCTTGGTGAAGGCCTGGGATCGATGCCCAAAATCGGCGGCGACCGCGTCACCTAACTTCGTGCCATGGGTCTTGAGAATGTTGATGGCCCGGTCAAGTCGATCAATTCGCCGCTCGGCGCTAACGACACCTTCGGCAAGGTAAGCTTTTTTCTGACGATCCAGTATGGACTGCATGTCTGCCTGGCTGAGTTCTGCTTGTGTCATATCTCTCTCCTGAAGTCTCTGGATTACTGACCCCACTATAGCAGGAGCCGCTGCAGCCGGCGCGCCATAGCATGTTCGACATGACTTATACTAATCACTCCTGCCCATCAAAGGTGAAAGATGCCGCAATACGACGTCGCCATCATGGGCCTTGGCCCAGTGGGTTGCACAGCGGCACTCCTCATGGCCGAGGCCGGGCTAAACGTTGTTGCGTACGAACGCGACAAAGAAGTCTACAAATTGCCAAGGGCTGTAAACCTCGACGGGGAGATCATTCGCGCCTACCAGAAAATTGGCCGCGGTCAGACCGTTCAGAATCTGATGCAACCCATACGCCCAGACGACGGTGCCGGATTTGCCAATTCAAAAGGTGAATGGTTGTTTGGTGGAAAATCCAAAGACTTTGGCAGGAACGGTTGGCAACCGGCAAACATGTTCGATCAGCCAGAGCTTGATAACTACCTGCGCGACGAGGTAATCAATCACAATCAGGTAGACGCGTTCATTGGTTATGACGTTACCCAAGTCAACAACCAGTCAGACAGCGTTGAGGTAACTTTCAAAGCGGCAAACTCTCCAACCGAACGCACAGTGAACGCATGCTACGCCATCGCCTGTGACGGGGCCGCAAGCGCAACCAGAAAGGCCAACAATATCAACTGGCGTAATCTAGGCTACGATCACCACTGGCTCGTGGTCGACCTGGAAGTTCACGAGGGCCACACCCTGGGTCCAAAAACTCTGCAGGTGTGCGACCCGAATAGAATATGTACCTACGTTTGCACCAAAGACCCCTACCGTCGTTTCGAATTCAAACTGCACGCCCACGAAACTGAAGAACAGATGCTGGACGACGAGACGGTTCAAGGCCTGATTGATCCCTGGACGCCCAGAAGCAGTTACCGCATTCGCCGAACTGCGGTCTACCAGTTCCATGCCGCTACCGCTGATCAATGGCGAATAGATCGCGTGTTCCTTGCCGGAGATGCAGCACACCAATCTCCGCCATTTCTCGGCCAGGGTATGAACGCCGGCATGCGCGATGTGATAAATCTCGCGTGGAAGTTGCCTATGGTTCTTCGGAGGGTGGCCGATGAAACTCTGCTGGACACCTATTTCGCGGAACGGAATGCACACGCACACGATCTAGTGGAGTGGGCCGTGGCCATCGGGCGACTGATGGAACACACGGCTGAAAAAGAACGCTGCGCCCAGGCTGGGCTCGAAGCACCAACCACACCCGCAAAACTAAAATCATCGGGCTACGGCCAAGGCAGAGAGCAACCGCCACTTCGAGACGGTGTGGTAGTGCTGGATCAGATATCCGACACGGGCTCAACAGGTTATCTGTTTAACCAACCCATTGTTCAAAACCAGGCCGCGGAAGAGTTTCGACTCGATGAGCTACTCGGCAGGGGTTTTTCGCTGGTGCTGAAGGACGACGCAAAATCCAAGTCTGGTTTAAATGAAGAATCTCGCGCGATACTCAAAAAGATTGGTTCAACTATCGTGAGCCTCAACGGCCTTAAGGTCATCAGAGGCAGATTCGATCCGCTGTTTGAAGAGCAGGAGGCCGCGCTGGTTCGACCCGACAGGCTGGTGTTTGGCCATACCACCGATACGCTTGATCTCAATAGGCTCATTGAGCAGCTTGCGACCAAGCTCGACCTCACCCACTAACCGCTAGTCTTCGCCCGCCTCGGACAGCTTGTAGAAATACAAAGGAATGGCGGACAGAAAAGAACTAACGGCAGGCAACAGCGTCACCAGCGCAAAGATCCCGTCTACCGTCTCGGCTGTCTGCGCCTGATTGGCAACATAGCCTGTGAGCGCGAGGACCAAACCGGTTACCCAGGCCGCGAGGCCTGTTGAAGCTTTGTTAGAGAACGTAAAGGTAGCAAAGGCCAATGCCTCAGAACGCACGCCTCGCTTTCGTTCCATCGCATCGATAGTGTCGCCAATCATCACAGGAACCAACACCGTACCCGGCCCACTGAGCAGACCGAAGGAAGCTGAACAAAAAGACTAAAGGTAGTTGCTCGTAGCCCACAAGGAAATACAGCACTGCAAGCGAACCCTTCAGATAGGCAGCCCAGATATTCAGCTTCTTTTTGCTGAACCGTCGCGCCAACAACATGGCAGGGAAAATCCCCACCAACACACCTAAAATGAGTGAACCCATCAATGGCCCGACAAGGCCCGTGTCTCCCAATACGTATTCGGCGTAGTAAGGCACTATTGTCGCCGTGGAAATAGACATAAACCCAAGCAGGCCACTGACGAGTAGCAGTTGCAGCGGCCGGTTGTCGCGCAACCACGCGAGCTGTGCCGCGAGCGTTATCGTCTCTTTCTCAGGAACCACCTTTTCACGTACGCCAAAAAAGGCCAGGCTCAGCAAAGGCACTGCAATACAGACAAAAACCAGAACGGCCTGAAAGTAGCCGTCCTGCTTTGACTCGGGAGCTAGCCACTGCGCAAGCACGGGAACAAGGATGGCCGCCGACCCTACCGCAACAACAGAACCAACCCGCGCGATGGCAACAACCCGCGATCGCTCTTGGACATCACGCGTCATCGTTGCAGTTAGCGACCAGATGGGTACATCTGTGAGCGTGTAGATAATGGTCCAGGCAAAATAAACAACATAGGCGTACAAAAGCGTCTGCGCGGGTGGCAGGCCTGGGTTATAGAACATGGCAAGCGTAAGCAAGCCGAGCGGCACGGGCGAGATCAGAAGCCAGGGGCGAAACTTGCCCCAGCGCGTGCGAGTGCGCTCTACCACATACCCCATCAACGGGTCGTTGGCGGCATCAAACAATCGTGCGAGCAACAACAGCGTACCCACCGCTGTGGGCAGCAGCCCTAACAAATCAGTAAAGGCAAACATCAGGAAGTTGAGCTGGATGGCAAAGATGATGTTCTGGCCACCCAGCGCGAGCGAGTAGCTGGTTACAACAGATGCAGAAACACGATCCGAGCCAAGATCTGCTTCTGCGGGTTGCGGAGTTATTGCCATTGTTCCCTTGCTATTCTTCATTCGCTTTTTAGTGCTTTTTGTTAGCACCGACGGCTTCCGCTGGCTCGCCTGACCAATAGATCGACAGAGAACTGGTGATATTCTAGTCGTGAATACCCCGACCTGCACTGAGTCTCCGCTGAATACTATAGAAATTGACGGCCAGATATTTCGTGATCTGGACCACGACGGCATTTTGTCAGCCTACGAAGATTGGCGATTGACGCCTGAAGAGCGCGCAAAAGATCTGGTAGCTCGGCTAACCATCAATGAGAAAGTGGGCTTGATGCTACACGGCACGCTCACAGCCACCGGCGGACCGATGGGCGTGCTAGGTATAGGCCCTGAATACGATTTGGAAATCGCAGCCAAGTCCCGCCTTGGAATTCCGGTAACGGTGAGTACCGATCCGCTCTATCCGATGCGATTTGGACTCAGCGAGTGAAACCGAGAGTCACCCTGGCGCACCTATTCACCATTTATTGCGCTTTGTCGATAGCATTCACCCAGAATCTCTGGGCTGCTAACAACACCCAGCGCCAACCCAATGTGCTGATGATCATTGTTGATGATCTAGCCCCGGTTGGAACCTCCTTCGGCGGCCCCGTCACACTACCATCGATAGATGCCTTGGCTGCGCGTGGCGTCAACTTCCAAACAAACTTCGCAAACATTCCTGTTTGTGGGGCTTCGCGCGCCTCGATGATGAGTGGTCTCGCGCCTACCTCTAGCCGGTTTCTAACCTTCGATTCTCGTCTTGATGAGGACGCCCCGGACACACCCGCGCTGCCAGGATTTTTCCGCACCCACGGCTGGCACACAGTTGCAAACGGCAAGCTCTTCGATGTTATAGAAGATTCGGCTGATAGTTGGTCAGAACCTGTTTGGAGCCCAGACTCACAATGGCACGGCAAGAGCCCGGACGGACGCGGTGAACACCTGCAGGCCGCTTACATCGAGCCGTTCTCATCAGCGCGATTGCCCTACTCTGAACGATTGGAGGTTGCCGACAATGCTTACCCCGATGGCCAGGTGGCAGAAAAGTCTGTTGCAGATCTAGCAAGGCTCTCGCAATCAGAAGCTCCCTTCTTTCTCGCCGTCGGGTTTCGTAAGCCCCACTTGCCCTTTAATGCACCGGCGCGGTATTGGCTCGACGAGAACGCCGAAAATGCTCTGCCTCTTACCTGGACACAAGTCGGAACCAATGTCCCCGTCGATTTTGCGACACACCCCTCGCCTGAGCTTCGGCTGGGGTACGACGCGCTGCCACTTTTTGGCGAACCAGATTATCAGCAAGCCGCGCAGATTGTTGGTGCGTATCACGCCGCCGCTCGCTTCGCCGATGCGCAAGTCGGGCGCGTACTTAAGGCCCTGGAACAGACTGGTGTCGCCGACAACACCATTGTTGTGTTAATGGGCGACCATGGATTTATGCTCGGCCAGTACAAAATGTGGACCAAACATGCGCTGTTTGAACCTGCTTTGCGCACGCCGCTCATAATCGCCGACCCGCGCATCACTAAGGCAAAAAAAGGAACCAAAGTTACCGCGGTTACCGACCTGCTAGACGTCTTCCCCACGCTTGCAGACCTAGCCGGCTTACCACCACCCGCTCATATGGAA
>CAZFIA010000110.1:0-14040 GCA_964519335.1 uncultured Pseudomonadales bacterium | reverse complement strand
CAAGCGCACACCGAAACCGCAAGCGAACGGCTGTGGCGGCGTTATGGTTCGGATGCCTTCGAAGTATTGAAGCTCGTTGAGGCAGACCCGGCACAAAAAGAGCCGGCGCTTAGCTGCAGCCCGATTTTGCGCTGTGAGCTTGCGTACGCGCGGCAATCAGAAATGGTCGTGACGCTCGACGATCTGTTTCGTCGTCGCACGCGTATCTCGCAACTTTCGCGCCGCGAGGAGTTGCTTGCTGATGCGGGTATAGAGGCACTCTGTACACAACTTTTTGAAGACGGGGCAGAGAGCGCGCTAAAGGACTATACGCAGGGCTAGTCTTTATCGATAACATTTCACGCTAATGGGGGAGTTAGTACGATGGAATACACTCAGTTTGGCAACACGGGCATGCAAGTTTCGCGGTTGTGCCTGGGCTGCATGAGCTATGGTGAGCCAGATCGAGGTACTCACGCCTGGTCGTTAACCGAAGCAGAAAGTCGGCCGCATATTCGCCGGGCTATCGAGTCGGGGATTAACTTTTTTGATACGGCTAATGGTTACTCAGCGGGATCGTCTGAGGAGATCATGGGCCGGGCGCTTAAAGAGTTTGCTTATCGTGACGAAATTGTTGTCGCCACCAAGGCCTATTTTCCCTGGCAACGCGCGCCCAACACAGGAGGGCTGTCGCGTAAGGCGCTTCACCACGCGCTGGATGACAGTTTGAAGCGGCTCGACATGGACTACGTGGATCTTCTGCAGATTCACCGCTGGGACTACAACACGCCTATAGAAGAGACCCTTGAGGCGCTTACCGATCTGGTGAAATCAGGCAAGGTGCGTTATATCGGCGCGTCTTCCATGTTTGCCTGGCAGTTCATGAAGTCTCTCGCCGTGTCAGAACGCAAAGGCTTAAGCGCCTTTGCGTCTATGCAAAATTACTACAACCTTTTGTATCGCGAAGAAGAACGCGAGATGTTGCCACTGTGTGAGGACCAAGGCGTTGCCGTGATTCCCTGGAGCCCTATGGCCCGAGGAATGCTCACTCGGGATTGGGATGAAGAAACGGCGCGCACAAAAACCGATGCGGTTATGCCGCGTCTTTATGACAAAACAGCCGATGCCGACAGAAAAGTAGTTGAGGCCGTGGCAGCGGTGGCCAAAGCGCGTGGCGTACCGCGCGCGCAGATCGCGCTTGCATGGGTGTTAAAAAACCCCGCAATCACCTCGCCCATAATCGGAGCGACTAAAGAGCAGCATCTCGATGATGCGGTTGCTGCAGTTTCACTCAAACTCGAGGATGCGGAAATCGATACGCTTGAGTCCGCTTATGTACCCCATGCTCACGTGGGTAACGCGCAGCGGATGCGGGTGTTGGGTCCGGTTCGATTGAAAGATGCTGATAACAAGTAGGGGCCAACTTAAGTGGACGTAGGGTTTAACGAAGATCAGGTGCTTTTCAGAGACGTTGTGCAGCGTTTTCTTCAAACAAAGTCATCAACCACCGACGTTCGGCGGTTAATGGCCTCTCCTGAAGGGTTTGACAAAGCAGTATGGGCCCAGGCCTGCGGGGAGATTGGCCTTGCAGGAATCCATCTGCCAGAAGAGTTTGGAGGCTCTGGTTTCGGCGCGATTGAGCTTGGCATTGTGGCCGAAGAAATGGGCCGACACCTGTATTGCGGGCCGTTCTTTGCCTCGGCAATCATGGCGGGCTTCGCCATATGTAACGAAGGCACACTGGAGCAAAAACAACAGTTGTTACCTGGTATTGCCGCCGGCTCAACTATTGCAACTCTGGTGCTTGATGACCTGAATACGGTTGAACGCGTTGGCAGCCAACTCACCGCAACCTCTACCTCATCGGGCGGCAATGCAGAGATTTCGGGCGTGGCACCAATGGTGATCGATGCCCAGGTTGCCGATTTGCTTGTTGTCGCCGCACGCAGCGGCGATCAGGTGGCGCTGTTTCAGCTTGATTCCGATAGTACGGGTGTTGCGTGTGAGCCTCTTGAGGTCGTCGACTCAACCCGCAAGCTGTGTCGTTTAACCTTTAGAGCGGCGAGTGCCGAGCGGCTGGGGGCGGGTGCACCGGCTGATCTGAATTTGCTCTGGGATCAGCTAAACACCATGCTTGCCAATGAAATGGTGGGTGGTGCTGCGCATCTGTTTGAAACCACGCTCGACTACATGAAGCTGCGGGTGCAGTTTGGCCGCACCATCGGCTCCTTTCAGTCACTCAAACACCGATGCGCAGATTTACTGATGGAACTCGAGCTTGCCCGGGCGGCGGCTTACGATGCTGCGCGCAACCTTGCGTTAGTGACTGCCGGGGAAACCGGCGAACCTTATGCCGCGAACACCGCGAAGGCGCTGGCGAGTGATGCGTATATGCAGATTGCCAGGCAGGCGATTCAGTTGCGTGGCGGCATTGGCTTTACCTGGGAAGAAGACACTCACCTGTGGTTCAAGCGGGCCAAGAGCTCAGAGGTGTTGTTTGGCACCAGCGCATGGCATCGCGATCAGATGATAGAAAAGATGCAGGCCCTGCAGGCGCAGAAAGAATCACAGAAGGAGACGGCTAATGTCTGATGCCTCAGTCGATATGTCGATCGAAGAGATAAAGGTTGAGGTCAACACATGGATTGATGCGAACTGGCGCATCGACCGCAAGCTTGTTGAGTGGCGAGAGATACTGGTAGAGGCGGGGTGGGCGGCACCTGGCTGGCCGGTGGAATACTATGGTCGCGGTTATTCGTTAGCACAGGCTGAAGCGGTTGCTTCTGTGTTTTCTGAGCGCGGCGTTGTGGGAGCGGCGCAAGGCGGGCCGGGTAGGCTTGCATCCCACACGTTGCTTGCGCATGGATCTGAGGCGCAGAAACAAAAATACCTGCGGCCCATACTCACCGGCGAGCACGCGTGGACGCAGCTGTTTAGCGAGCCGGGCAGTGGTTCCGATCTTGCGGGGCTAACCACCAAGGCGACAAAAACGGGCGATCACTATGTGGTTAATGGCCAGAAGGTCTGGAACACCAGTGCGCATCACGCCGACTTTGGTTTTCTGTTGGCGCGGACCGACTGGGATGTGCCCAAGCATCAGGGGTTGAGCTTTTTGCTGATTGATATGCGTCAGGAAGGTGTGGAGGTTCGTCCGCTCAAACAAATGAACGGCCATGCGTCTTTTAACGAAGTCTTTATGTCTGATGCTCTTATTCCTGCGGAAGAATTGGTGGGTGCTGAGGGTGAGGGTTGGCGTATTGCTGCGTCGACGCTGTCGCTTGAACGGCAAGGTTTTGGTGGTGATCGTAGCGGCGGTCGCGCGCGTGATCTGGATGGGCCCATCTATGCGGAGTACAGAGAAGAACTTGCGGTCGCGCTTGAACCTTATACCTGGTATCCACAGCGCGCCGGGCGAGTCGATCTGGCCTACCCCAGAGCGGTTGAATCGGGCGCAATAAACGACCCCACAGTACGTCAGGAACTGGCGAAGTTACTTATGCTGCAGCGAGGGTCTGATTTGACCGCGGCAGCGGCGGCTGCCAAGCGTCGGTTAGGTAGCAACGAAGTCATACCCGAGGGTTCTATTGGCAAACTGACAGCCAGCGTCATTGCGCGGCAGGCATCGAAGGTCCACACGCTCATATCTGGAGCCGATGCGATGCTTAGTGGCCCCGATTCTGAGTTAGAGGGCATTGTTGCCGAGGTGCTGGTCTCGGTTCCCGCAATCTCTATTGCGGGTGGCACGGATGAGATTCAGAAAAATATTATCTCTGAACGAGTGCTTGGGTTACCCAAAGAGCCGCGCGTTGATAAGGGGCCGTTCCGGGATATCCCACGCAACTCGGGGCAGTAGTGGGTCGGACAGTGCTAGTCGGACAGTATTAGTCCGACAGCAATCAAGATTCGCTAAACCAGGCGACAAACTCATCAAAGCTGATCGAGCCATCTTTGTCGGTGTCGACTTCGTCGAAACCCACACGGTTTTCCTGCGCGTTGGTTCCGGCGCCAATGTTGTTTAGCAGGGTAACAAACTCATCGAACTGAATGCGGCCATCGCCGTTTTCATCGCACTCCGCAAAGTTCTCGCGAAGTTCTTCTGCGTTTTCTGCATTCGGGGCCACTGCCAGATTCTCCATCCAGATTAAATGTTGGGTTAAGCATAGCGTTGCTACCGCTGAAATGCTCGCGCGGCAAGCGCATAGGCGAACTTATGGCCCTTTAATTAGTCTATTATAGGCGGATTAGAGAGGAGGCCTAAACATGCAGATTCAGACACCCGTCGCAGCCATTTCCCAGGCCATAAAGTCACGCTTGTCCCTGTTTAGAAGGGCTTCCTGGCGAATTAGTGCCCTGCTGGTCAGCGTTTTTCTTCTATCGAGTCCTGGTTATTCACTTGAACCTGTCCCTGTGGATCATCAGGCCTTTATTGATGGCTATAGCCCGGTGTCCTACTTTACTGAGGGCAAGGCGGAGCGGGGCTCTATTGAGTTTGCGGTTTCTCACAATGGCACCGTGTATTACCTCACCTCTGAAGATCAGGTAGAGCTGTTTAATGAGAATCCAGATCGCTATCAGCCGCGTTACGAAACCTGCTCGTTTAGCCTTAGTACCGGTATGAAGAAATCTCTAGACCCCACTAACTTTAAGCTTATTGGTGACACTTTGCTGCTGTTTCACAAGTCCGGCGAAGTTGACGGGCTTGAAGCCTGGCACTTATCCCCGCTTACCGATCAGGAGCTTCTGGATCTGGCGGACAATCAGGTGACCTTGCTGCGTTTTTAGCGCTGCAGTAGTTTTTGGCTGCCTAACTAGAGCAGCGTCTCAGTCCAAAACGCCATCATGTCAGCACTGAATTGCTCAGCGTGATCATCCGCGCTACCAATTTTTGCACCGCGCACGCCATAGCCTGCTTTGATGCCGTACAACATTAGTTCCCGCTCGCTGAAGTCTGGTCGCGCTTCGTTAGTGAGTGGATGCACACAGGTGCCGTCGTCTTGCATGTAAATAGTTGGCGCCCCAGGTGCCACTGACGCATCCTTAATAAGCTCTACGGATGTATCGCGATCGAAGCTGTGGTGAGCACCTGCGACAATCTTGGTGGTTGCGTCTGAGCCGCACAAGCGCATGGCGTGCATCTGTCCCTGCACCTGCTGGGGTAAACACCATTCGTCTTTGTCGCCGATGATTGAGCGCACGCGCGTGCTGCCTACATCGGGGTTGAGGAATTGCATGCCGCACCAGGGGTAGGCCGCGTATAAACCGCGCAGAGGCATGGCATTGGGTACAAGCCGTGTCATGCACGCGGCTGCGATGATTGCTGAACCACCCCGGCTATGACCTTGTGCACCAATGCGCTTGCTGTCGATGTCGTCGCGTTTGCTTAGCTTGTCGGCGGTAGCCAATACGTCCCAGGCGCTTGCCGCAAACGAATACTGCGCCTGATTGGCAACCGTTGACGCGACGCCTCGCGCGCTAAACGGATCAATGACACAGGCTGCGATCCCAGCCGAAGTAAGTTGATGAGCCTTCGCCATGTGAGAGGGTGCAACGCCGAGACTGCCGGGCACGATTATCACCACCGGCGAGGTAGCCGCTTTCTTTGCTTCAGGAAAGTAGAGCTGGCCGTAGATTTGAGCCTGCTCCATCTGCTGAGGGGCAGAGAGAGCCTGATAGTAGTTAATGGGGTTGCCTGTGGTGATCTCGAGAGGCGTACCTTGAATGCCGTTGTCGAGAGCCACCGGCTCGGTTGAAAATTCTATGAGTGTCACGCCGGTCTCCTGCGCAGGTAGTGGATCTTTACCGCTTTGTTGCCTTCGCACCAGAGTATGAACCTTTTTGCAGCGCGCAGGCGCTAGCCAAAAAATGGTAAATTGGCGGGTTCCATAGCCTATAGATTGCAGTGCAGTAAACTGATGCCCGAAGCCACACTCTTACACCAGTCAGACGTTACCCCCGAAGAAATTGATTCGTTGGGGCATATGAACGTGCGCTTTTACATTGCGCGGGTGGTCCAAGCCAATGCCGAGTTACTCAAGCGAGCCGGGCTTTATGATCCCACCGCGGGCAATCAACGCATTCGGCAGGCGGATACGTACACCCGTTTCCATAAAGAACAGTTTGCTGGCGCTACGCTGCACACGCTGGGTGGTTTTGTTGAGTCAGGCTCTGCAGGCCTACTTGAAGGCCCGCCCGGCATCCTTTGCTATTTCGAAATTTGTAACGCTGAAACCGGAGCGGTTGCCGCCACCTTTCTTGTGCGCAGCACTTTGTTTGATACACAAGCCCAGCAACTGATTGAACTTCCTTCCCCGGCAACCTGGCAGAACTCGCAGTGGTCGATGGTAGTGCCGGCCCAGGGTTTACCCAGATCGTTGAAGCTTAGTGAGCCGAGCTTGCTCGACTACGAGACCGTTAACTCAGCTGTTGTCGATGACCCCGCCATCGGAATGATGAGCGGCCGGCGCGAAGGGGTTGTGCGGCCGGAGGACTGCACGGCGGAAGGTCGGCTAAAAGATGAGCTTGACGTTATGTTCTTAATAGCCCGTCAGCACATGGAGGCGAGCGAGCTTGCCGGCGATAAGGCCTTTGGTCCACCGGTGCAGACCGACTCCGAGGGTCGTCGATTTAGCTGGGCGATGATGGAAACCCGGTCGGTGCAGTTTCAGCGCCCTAAGCTTGGGGACAGCGTCGTGTCGCTTGGGGCTGATATCGCCTGGTCCGATAAGTGGCGGCACTCGCGGCGCTGGACTTTTGTCGTTGACAGCGGAGAGTTGCTGGGCATAGCCGATAGCCTCGGGATTTGTATCGACCTGGATGCGCGCAGGGCGTTGCCGATTCCCCCGGAACTTATGGGGGAGATCGAGCAACATGCCGTGCCTCACCTGGTGTAGGGTTAGGTGTAACGATTTGCAGATGGGGTAACCGATGAGTGACCAGCTATCCACAGACCAAGCACCAACAGACCCGTCAGAGCCTGTGACGCTTGAAAAGAAAACCTTTTGCCGAGTGTGTGAGCCCGCGTGCGGCATGATTGCGACCGTCAGCGACAACAAGCTAGTGAAGCTTCGTGCAGATAAAGATCACCCAATCTCTAAAGGCTTTGTGTGCAACAAAGGCATTTATGGGCTCGACATTCACAACGATCCGGACCGTCTTCGCGTGCCGCTTAAGAAGCTCGCTTCAGGAAAGTTTGAGGAGGTGCCCTGGGAGCAGGCGCTCGATGAAATAGCCGAGCGATTGCAAACTATACGAACAAAACATGGCGCTACTGCCATCGCCGGGTACGCCGGTAACCCGGGAGCGTTTAATACGCTGCTGGGTCCAAGTTATGCAAAATTTATGCTGCAAGCCGGCGCGCGCAAGTTTTTTAGTTCTGGTACTCAGGATTGCTCAAATAAGTTCGCTGGCAGCCATGCAGTTTTCGGAACGCGCACGTTGCATCCCGTGCCAGACATCGAACATTCCGACTTTGTGTTGTTGTTTGGCGAAAATCCTGCGGTCAGCCACATGTCGTTTGTATCTATCCCGCACCCAATGAAGCACCTCAAAGACGCTGAAGATCGAGGTGGTCGGGTGGTGTACGTTAATCCACGGCACATTGAATCTGCGAATGGTGCGGGATCGGTACTGCAGATCAAACCCGATACCGATGTGTATTTGCTTGCCGCCATGTTGCACGAGATAGATATCAGCTGCGGTTTTCACCCCTCTGCAGCACTGCGCGGTCAACACCTTGAAGAGCTAAAGACATTTGTTGCCGGTTATCCGGCGGAGAAAGTGTCGGTGATCACTGGTATCGAGGCCGAAGCTATTCGCAGCCTCGCACAAGATTTTGCATCAGCGGATGCCGCCTGCGTGCACATGTCCACCGGCGTGAACATGGGTCGGCAGGGCACGCTTGCCTACTGGTTGGTGCACATGTTGTCGCTGGTAACCGGAAACCTTGGTGAACGCGGTGGCAACTTCTATTCGCTCGGTTTTTATGAGCGTGCGGCGGCCTCTGGGCGCTCTGGCGCTGGCGATATTGTAGATACGCCATTTGGTGGCAGCATGCGTGCGCCGGGCGCTGGTATCTCGCTACCCGGCAATCTCATGCCCGAATACCTGGCGAACAAAGCTGACCCCGTTAAAGCGCTCTTTGTGAGCAGCGGCAACCCCGTGCTGTCGATTGGTGGCGAGGAAAAAATGCGAGCCGCTCTTGAAGAGCTTGAGCTGATTGTCTGTGTTGATATCTATCGCAACGCAACAGGCGAGTACGCTGATTACGTTCTGCCAGCGGCCGGCGCGTTTGAGCGCGAAGACATCAACATTGTTGGCCTTGGGATGCAGTACGAGCCTAGCGTACAGTTTACTGAGGCCGTTGTAGAACCCGGTTATGAGCGCAAGCCAGACTGGTGGATATGGGAGCAACTACTGCGGCGCATCGGCGGGACGGTTCCAGACTCGGAAAAAGTGTGGTCGCGCGTCGACACCATGCTGCGCTCGCGCGGTCATTCCTTTGCAGATCTGCGCCGGGATCAGGTTATCGCGCTCGAGCGCTCAAATCCGGATGATCTGTTTGATCGCGTTCAGCACGATGAAAAACTCATCGATTGCTGCCCAGAAGTATTTTCAGAAGCGATTGTCCGCATGGCCCGGCTCTATGATGAGCTCGCGGCAGAGCCCGTCGATCAACTCAAACTCATCAGCAAGCGCGATGGTTACAGCTTTAATAGCTGGTATGCGAATGTTGAAAAATTGAAGAGCCATGGGCGCGACAAGAATTATTTGTTCATGCATCCGCTGGATGGCGAACGACGCCAGATTGCCGATGGTGATCAGATTCGAATGAGCAACGCGCAAGGGTCAATAGAAACCCCCGTGAAGTTCACAGATACCCTAATGCCTGGCGTTGTTGCCATGACCCACGGCGGTGGTCAGGGCCGAACCAGCGGTATGCGTGTCGCTCAAGATAACCCCGGTGTTAATTGCAATGCGCTGTTGCCCAGTGGCCCTGACAGTTTTGAGCCGCTGTCGAATCAGGCCCACATGACCGGGGTTCCAGTTGAGGTTTCGCCGGTTTAACTTGAAGAGCTAGAGGCCAAGAATCTGAATTTCAACGCGTGCCGCTGCTCCGTAAAGTTTGGCGGCTTGTTGGGGAATAGCGTTCTGTGGATTAAGCCCCGGCCACATAGCATCGAGTTCACTGATAATTACCTGAATGCGTGCAGCGGAGGCCGCTGCATTAGATTCTAAAAATGCCGGGCTTCGTGCCCACTGCGCGGCGATCTGAGTGAAGCCAAGTGCGTCCTGGTATTCATGCAGGTTGTTTATTTTGCTATCGATCACACCGATGGCGTACTCCTCTGCCGCTGTGCGTAACAGGGCAACGATAACTTCGCCGATGATTCGGGGAGAGGTGGTATCCGCGCCAAGCTCAGCGGCGCTGATCGCCGTCGTCAGGTTGGTATAAGCCGTTTCTACTTCGGGCGCTGAGGTGCCGTTTTCAACGCCCTGGGCCAGTAGCTCTAATTCGCTTGCGAAACCGGTAACGCCGCGAACCGCGAAGGGTTCCTCAAGCGTGCTGTAGAGCTCTGCCTTGGGGTGTTTCATGTGGGTAACTGCCAGGCTGGCCAGATCGCTCTGGTACAGTTCGTTGCCGACCCAAAGATGGCCGCGCATCAGGCCTAATTGGGTGAGATAGGCCACATCGTCGGCGGCGGTGAGGGCCGAATCCATAGCGCCTTCGCCTTCGCCGGCACCTTCTCCTGCGCCTTCTCCCGCTCCTTGTCCGAGAGTCTGCGGCGCATCGGCGATTGACTCTGTTTGCTCGTTCGCGGGGGCAATTTTGGTCCCTGAGGTTGGATCGTCACCTCCGCAGCCCGTAAGGCTCCCCAGCGTCAGCAATCCAGTAGTCTCCAGCGTGTGCCACACTCGTGTCGATTTTGTACGCTTGGGTTTCATAAGACTCCACGCAAAGGGCTTTACCAAAACCATGATGATAACGATTGCTGATGTACTTGGCGCGGCTGAAATTGAGGCTGTTCGAGAAACGCTGGCCGAGGCCCCTTTTGTGGATGGTGCAGCGACTGCGGGCGCAGGCGCGCGCGGGGTAAAGTCAAACTTGCAGGGCCGTGCTGACGCGCCGCCTATTAAGGCGGTCGCGGAAAAGGTGCGCCGCGCTCTAGAAAATAACACCGTGTTTTCTAGTGCTGCGCTGCCGGTTCGCTTTGCTCGAACACTGGTCTCGCGCTTCGACCCCGGTATGAGTTATGGCTGGCATACCGATGAGGCTTTCATAGATAACGTGCGTACGGACATTTCTTTTACCTTGTTTCTGTCTGATCCGGAAAGCTACGACGGTGGCGCGTTGGAGCTTAATAGCAGTGCAGGGAATGAGGTGGTACGGCTGGCTGCAGGTCACGCCGTTGTCTACTCGAGCGGCGATCTTCATCGAGTTACCGAAGTAACACGCGGTCAGCGCCTTGCCGTGGTTGGCTGGTTGCAGAGCAAGATACGCGCAAGCGAACAGCTTGAACTGCAGTTTAAGTTGGCGGCCGCCCGGGCAGAGATTCAAGCATCCGCGCCGGAGACAGCGTTGGCGCTGGCTGGGATAAGGCAGCAGTTGCTGCGCATGTGGTCAGATTCTTAGTTGGAGGTTGGAGTTCAGGGAATGAACTGCTCGTTGAGTATTCGCTCTTCCAGATTGTGGTCAGCATCGAATAGCAGCGTCACTTCTTTTTCGGGCGCCACGCGAATTTCAACTTCAGTGATGTTTCTTACTTCATGGGCGTCGGCAACGGCGCTAACGGGTCGTTTGTAGTGGTCGAGCACAGTCAGTGTAATCCTTGCGTCCTGGCGCAGCACGGCGCCTTGCCAGCGTCTTGGCCGAAAGGCACTGATAGGGGTGAGCGCCAGCACACCCGAACCAATGGGTAGGATGGGCCCGTGTGCAGACAGATTGTAGGCGGTGCTTCCTGCGGGGGTGGCCACCAGGCAGCCGTCACACATCAGCTTGTCGATACGTACCTTGCCATCGATGCTCACTCGCAGATTGGCCGCCTGACGAGTTTGACGCAGCAACGATACCTCGTTGAAGGCGAGAGCCTCTTGCTGGACCCCTGAATCGGTGGTGGCTCGCATGTGCAAGGGGCGAAGCTTCTCCGGCTCCGCGTTTTCGATGCGGTCGAGCAGGTTGTCTTCGTGGTACGAGTTGAGCAGAAACCCAACCGTGCCGCGATTCATGCCGTAGATAGGCACGTTGCGTTTCATGTTGCCGTGAATGGCTTCGAGCATAAAGCCATCACCACCCAGCGCCACTATGACGTCAGCTTCGCCTGTTGGGACCGACTCATACCTGCCTTCGAGCAGTACCTTGGCCTCTTCGGCATCCTCACTGCGACTGGCGACAAAACTTATTTTCTTACTCAACGCATCCCCCCGTTCAGGCTCATCTAGCCATGTTGATCTGCGAAGCACAAGGCGCGCGAGTTCCGGGACTTACTCATTGATTTGCCAGGCAGTCATATCCCAATCGGGCCAGCGTAGGGCGCTGAGTCTTAGTGTTTCTTTGTTCCAGTAAGGGTCTTGTGGCAGCGGAATACCAAGACAGTTGAGTTGCTCGGGCGTGGCGTGGTTGATGAGGTTTTGCCAGGGCTTACCGCTGTGAAATGGCCACGCCGTGTAGCCAATTTGTGGGTTATCAGCGCGCCGAAAACAGGAAGTCACTATGTATCGATGGCCCCCGGGTGAGACCAGATTGGTGCCGCGATGAAACACATCTATGCCATAGGCAAACAGCGTGCCGGCGCTTGCTGCCGTGGAGTGAGAATGGGGAAGCAGTGCATCGGTCAGGCCTTTGGGTCGTGACAACGCTTGTTCGATGCCAGCAATGGGATCACTCAGGCTCTTTGGCACATAGTGAGTTGGACCCAGCGCTTCTGTGACGTTGGTTACCAGAATGATAAATGTGATCGAGTTGTGCACGGCATCGGTGGCTGGAACCGTTAACGTGTGGTTCCCAAAGTCGCAGTGAAAGGGCTGCTCGTAGTTGGCCTCACCCGTGTACTTGGCCCAGGCCTGACCTTGATACAGATGAACGTGGTCGGATTGCAGAGCCCGTTTTGCAAGTGCAATGAGCCGCGGGTGCAGGGCGATCAGGTTGAGTGCCGGTGAGCAATCGAATGGCAGGTTTTCGAAATTCTTAAACTGCTCGATGTTAAACGCTGGGGCGGGCGAACTGGCAGGGGTGTCTGATGTAGGCTCGTTTTGCGCTATTTTTTCGAAGTGATCTGCCGGTGTACCGAAGACCTGTTCGAAGTCTGCTTCGAGTGGGGCTATTTCTTCTTTCGTGAAGAAGTCGGGCAGGAGCGCGCAGCCGTCTTTGTGCCAACTGTCTAGAGCCGCTTCTATTTCAGAATCTTTGGTTTTTGAATCCAACTCAGGATTGCGTCTAGCTCAAGACTTTTTTGACGCGAGCGGGCGGCGACCCTCTATGTAATCGTCGATTAGCTCGTGGTACCGACGAACACGGCTCTCTTGTTTCGAGAGGTAAACGCCCTTGAAGCCGCGTGAGCGAAAGCCGGTTTGCTGTCGCGTGAATACGGCGATGTCTTCATCAATGGTCTTGCCCATCGATTGTTCGCCAACAGAAAACACCTCGTGTTCAACCTCTGCATCGCGGTCTACGCTGCCGGTCATGGTTTCTACCGGGGCCGTCTCTGAGTGCGGCTGACTTGCGTACCACCAGTTATCGAATATGCATTGCTCTGGATCTGTTGCGTGTGGGCGCGCGCGCAGGAAGTGGAAACCATCAGCCCAGATAGACACCGCAAAGTTGGGGAACAGCGTGTAGTGAAAGGCATCGGTAAATGCTTCGCTGTGAATCTTGTCGTAGTGGCTATAACCGCGTGCGGCGCCCAGCTTGCGTTTGGCCTGTTGCAGAGCAACACGGGTATCTTCTGGTCGCCCCTTAAAATCGGCAGGGTCAATTTCCCATTGGCGTAGCGAACTCGCCAGCGGTTCCAGAATGTTGCCTTCTTTATCTACCGAACCTACGCCGTAGCCACCCTCCATAACCATGCGGTTGTGGCCTTCGTCAGACAGGTCGAAGCGGGTTTCTTTATAGTTGGTATTGACGCCGCCGATTATCTGATTGCGTTTGGTGGCTGGGGTAGCAGCCATGTGCACCGTGGGTACGTGGTACGACTCGTTGAAGTTATCGAGCACAACTTTCCAGTTGCACGGCAGGGTTGTTGTTTTGGCCGAGTAGCGTTTCCAGGTGTCCAGGTCGTAGCGTTGCCAGTCATCCCAAATGGGTCCCAGATATTCTTTGAGCGACACGCAATTGGTGTCCATGTTGATCCATACAAAGCCGCCGAAGGTTTCGCAGGCAACTTCTTCTAGGCGTATTTTTCCGCACGGGTTGCCTTCTGGGAAATCGTCGGCATCTGGTGCGAAGTTGAGTTCACCGTCTGGCATGAATGCCCAGCTGTGATAGCGGCACACAAAACGTTTTACGTGGCCCTTCGACTCTGACACCAGCGGATTGCCACGATGCTGGCAGATGTTGTAGAAGGCTCTTACGCCGCCGTCCTTCTGGCGCACCATCAGGAAAGACTCTGGGCCAACATCTTCGCGCTGCCAGTCACCCGGATTGGGGAGCTCGGACTCGCGCCCCAGCAGTAGCCATACCTTGGTCCACATTTCCTCAAACTCGGCGTGAGCGAACTCTCGCGAGGTGTAGCGCTGGCCCTCGATCTTGTGGCCGCGCAGGTTCTGTTCTGGCCAGCTGGCTATTATTTCGGGTTGTTGGGCTTCTGCCATGACTCGTTCCTGTAATTCCTAGGCCCTATTTTTACCACAGTTTCTCTGGTCTTCGGATGTTGATAAATTAAGGCCGTCACTGAACCCCCATTTAATCCCCTCTCAACCCTTAGAGAACCCTGTTATGGCTGGAAATTCCAAACTCGGCAACAACGAATACGCTGAAGATTACGAAGATGTCACTCAATACCCATTAGATGAATCCCGCGAAATGGAGCTGCGCGACCAGCAGAAGGAGTGCACCTTTATGTGGACCAA
>CAZFIA010000109.1:0-14072 GCA_964519335.1 uncultured Pseudomonadales bacterium | reverse complement strand
GAATAGATTCTGCCGGTGAGGTTTTGGCTACGCCTGAGAGTGAAGAGACAAAACCCGTTGGGGTGATGCACTTACAAAATGAACGCGACAGTCGCGGTGGCTGTTCTGTGTATATCCCCGAATATTACGATGACCAACCGATGCCACTGGTGGTTGCCTTACACGGCGGTAGCGGTCATGGCGCCGATTTTCTCTGGAGTTGGCTCACCGCTGCCCGAAGCGCCGGCGCCATTGTGCTCAGTCCCACCTCTACAGGCACCACCTGGTCGATCGGCGAGCCAGAGGTTGACCATAGACATTTGTGTGGCCTGGTTGAGCGCGTTGGCCAGCAGTGGAACTTAGACCCTGAGCGAATCTTGCTCACCGGCATGTCAGATGGAGGCACCTTCACACTTCTAAGTGGATTGCAGACAGATTCGTTTGCGACGCATCTGGCGCCCGTGTCGGGCACCTTTCATCCGTTTCTGATGGAGGTTGCCGAACCCGGGCGTATCAAAGATCTGCCAGTGTATCTGGTGCACGGAGCGCTCGACTGGATGTTTCCTGTGGACTCAGCGCGTCTTGCTTACCAAACGCTGAAGAATGCGGGCGTAGATATTCATTATTCGGAGTTAGAGGACTTATCCCACACCTATCCCATTGAAGAGAACTGGAAGATTCTGCAGTGGTTGATGCCGGAACTTTAGAGGACGCGCAAGTGGTCCGTATTGTCACCTATGAACCGCGGTACGCGGCCGCGTTCTCTGATTTGAACAAAGAGTGGATCGAAGCCTACTTTGAGTTGGAAGCCGAAGACCTCAAGGCGCTGTCTAACCCGGAAGGCTATGTACTTTCAGGAGGCGGGGAGATTTTCTTTGCGCTTGCCGATCCGGAGCAGGGTGGTGCGGATGGTACACCCGAAGTCGTGGGTACTGTGGCCATGATAAAAACCAAAGCCGGAGTCTTTGAACTCGCAAAAATGGCGGTAGCACCCAGGGAGCAAGGTAAAGGCATCAGTCGATTGTTGATGACGGCCTGCATCGACTTTGCGAAAGAGAAGAAGGCGTCCGAGATATTTCTGGTAACCAACGATATTTTATTGCCTGCTATGGGGCTGTACGAAAAAAGCGGCTTTGTGCGACTACCGCAGATTGAAGACGCCCGCTATTCGCGAGGTAACACCGAGATGCGGCTGGTGCTATCAGGCGCCGGGCGAGATTGAGAAGTTCAGATCGCGGGCTTTTTTGTAAGCTTCACGTTCTCTGATGCGACTCAAATAGTCGCGCGGCCCCTGGCTCAAGTCGAATTTGTAAGACAGCGCCCACTCCAGGCAAGTGGTGAGCAAGATATCGACGCCCGTGAAGTTTTCACCAAGAAGATAGTCACCGGTGGCTAGTTGCGACTCGACTACCTTGATCTGCTCCTCGAATCCCTTAGCGGCGGTTGCCATTGCGCCGGGTGCCTCGCCATACACGGCCGAGAGGTCGCCGTGCTTGCGCATGATATAGAGGCACTGCGCGTCCAGCTCCATGAGGATAAACGATTGCCACTCATCGTATAGCGCCCAGCCGGCCAGGTCTTGCGGGAGCAGGTTAGTGCCACTGGCGTGTTGTGTGTCCTCGAGAGTGAGGCGAGCCAGGTAACTCATGATCGCAGCGCTTTCGGTGATCACGCGGTTGTGGTGCAGCAGGATTGGAATCTTGTGCTTGGGGTTTAGCGCCAGAAATTCGGGAGTGAATGTTGCCCCTGTGCGGGAACCAATCAGTTCGTAGCTGTAGTCGACATCGAGTTCTATCGCCGCCCAATGGGCGCGCATGGCGCGACTGGTCGCGCCGCCAATTATGTGCGGCTTGCTTGGATCCGGCGCGCTGTAAGGTGTTGAGCTCATCTTTAGGTCAGGGATTCATCGGGGAGTTTATCGGGGAAATCATCTGGCAAATCACCGGAGAAAAGATCTGGCTGTGTGCGTGTTGACCGATGCGCAAAGGTGTTTATTGCGTACTCAACGCGCTCCTCAACACTGGTGTGGTGCGAATCCATAGCCTCGATGTTCTCCAGACGTGGCTTTAGTCCTGCCTGATTTGTGACCTGAATAGTTAGCCCGGGTCGGGCGTTAAGTTCAAGAAGCAAAGGGCCGAGATCGCGATCGAGGACGATGTCTGCACCAAGATAACCCAGTCCGGTCATGTCGTAGCAGCGCGAGGCGAGCAGCAAGAGCTGGCGCCAGAAAGGCACCTGCAGTTCGTCGAGTCTATTGCCCGTATCTGGATGCTCAACAATGAGCTGGTTGTGTTGCACGGCTGCAATGCTATCGCCCGTATGTATGTCCAGTCCGACGCCAATAGCCCCCTGGTGCAGGTTAGCCTTGCCGTCGGAAGATTGGGTGGCTAGCCGTAACATACCCATCACCGGGTAGCCGTGGAATAGAATGAGCCGTATATCGGGCACGCCCTTGAAGCTTACATCTTCGAAGACCGGGTCCGTTTGCACCAGATCTTCGACGATGGCCTGGTCGGTGCGACCGCCCAGTGAGAACAGGCCGCTCACCACGTTCGACATGTGACGGCGTATTTCTTCCCAGCTAACGGTTTCACCGCTACTGCGGGTAAGCATCCCTTCACTGTCTCTGCCGACAATAACCAGTATGCCTTTGCCGCCACTGCCGTTGGCAGGCTTTACGACAAACTGATCGAGGTCTTTTAATTTTTCATAGGCGCTTTGCACCTCCTGAGGCGTTTTCACCACATGGATTAGCTTCGGCACGGCAACGTTGTGCTTTGCCGCTAACAATTTGGTTTCGAGCTTGTTATCAACCAGCGGATAAAGCCGGCGCTCGTTGTAGCGTGAGATGTAACGCACGTTGCGGCAGTTCATGCCGAGCATGCCCAGAGTGTTTAGCCGTTTCGGACTGATCCAGTCAAAGCGGCTGGATGGTTTGGGTAGTGAGTTTTCCGTCATCACAAGGCGCTAGTGAGGCATGCCGGTGAAGCGCGATAGTTCGGTTAAGCGATAGCCCGTGTAGCGACCGACGAGCAGAATTAAGGCAAGCAAACACAGGTGCAGTTCTGGAAAGTTGAAGGCCAGATGTTGAATAAGCGGGACAGTCATTAGCAAGTACGCGAGCACCGCGACGAACAGGCTACCGCCGCCCTGAATCAGTACTTCTTTTGGACCTTCTTCTTCCCACAGAATCGACATGCGCTCGATGGTCCAGGCCAGAATAATCATTGGGAAGAAAGTGATGGTAAGCCCGCCGATCAAACCGAGTTGATAACTCAATATGCTAAAGACCGAAATGATACCGATAACAACAATCACAAGAGTCGCAATCCGTGCAACCAGTAATAGGTTTAGCGCCGAGAGGTAGGAGCGAATAATCAGGCCAACCGCAATTACGAGAAGAAAGCTCACCAGACCGGGAATTAGCTCGGTTTGCAAAAACGATAGAGCGATCAATACCGGCATAAAGGTGCCTGAGGTACGAAAACCCACCAGAATACGCATGAGCACGACCACAAAAGCGCCCACGGGTAACAGCATGATGAGTTTAAACACGCTTTGTTCTTCTACCGGCAAAGAGTACAGCGATACCAACGGCGAATTGTTGCCTTCGTCTACCAACGACAGCGCCGATCGGGTCTGTCGAATCATGCTGAATGACACTCTGGACGCAGAACCACCAATCACTTCCAGCACGCCAGGTGCACCGGTCTGCCACAGCAGCAGGTTTTGATCGCTGCTGCGATTGGGGTCTTCTGGATCAATCAGGCGCCACTCGGTTCCATCCCAAACCTGCACCAGTTCGCGCAACTGTTGGCGTCGTCGCTGATCTTTTAAATCAAGTGCCGAGACAAACCGGGCATGCACACCTGTGGTTTGCAGCATGCGCGGTAGGAGTCGCGCCGCGGGCCATTCTTGCAGCAGCAGGCTCATGTTTTGGTCGAGCGGATCGGTGTTCATGCGCTGCAGTAGCTGTCGTGCCAGCGTGTAACCGTCCGCGGTTTGGGGCAGCACGGCGTTGAGCTCGGTTTGGGCGGCCGTTCGATAGGGTTCTTCCCAGACGACAGAGGGTGAACCCGCGGGTTCGATTTGTGGAACTCGAAAGCCCTCGTCTGCGATCGCCTCTATCTTGTAGAAGAGTATCTGCTCGCCTTCGGCATCGCGCTTTGACCAGCGGGCGAGCCGTTGATTTTTGCCTTGCTCAGTAGTCAGGCCGTAACCGGCAGACGCAGTGCTTTCGCCTATCAACCGAAAATCGGACTGTTCTGGGGGTAGGGTGAGCACCACCTGGGTGTTACCCCCGTTGGCCTCGAACTCTATGCGTGCTTCAACTTGCCATACCGCCTGGGCCGCTCCCGGTAAATAGGGCACCCGGTATTCAGAGTGACGAAACAGGGCTGTGGCGATACCCGCCAGCAACAGAAGGCCGACGATAAACAGAAAGGGGCCGCGTTGCGTCATTAGGGTGTGGGCTGCTCGGAACGCACGCGTGGTTGCACAAACTGCTTGGCAACGTCGACCACCGCTATATCTTGCAAAAAGTTTCGACCGAGCTCGACAGGGTGATCTTCTTTCGAGCGGTCACGCAATATAAAGTCAAAAGAGTCCAGCACGTTGCCAAGCCGTACTCTGAGTTTTACCACCGGCCGTTTGCTGACACGCAACAGGCGGACAACTTTCTCTTCAACCACCACCGAGTCGGAAGCGTTTGAGCCTGCGTCCGTCGACGCGTTACTTGTCGATGAATTGCCTGGCTTGCTAAGTTCAAAGCGAACCCAGTCTTCGCCATCGCGCTCGAAGGGGGTGATGTTGGTTGCGTGAATGGAGTTGCTGGCAGCTCCGGTGTCTATGCTGGCTTGCAGGTGCAAGCCGGGTGGGTTGATCCACAAGTCTTCTACCTGGCCGAGAATCATTTTGTCGTCCTGACTTATCAGGGTTTGCACCGCCGTGTCATCACAGGCAACGGCTGTTGTTTCGGGCTGTTGGCAGGCATCAGTGATCAAACCGGGCCAGCGCTTCACGTCCCCATCTAACTCGGCGAGCTGTTTGTTGACGTCCTGAAGTTGGCTTGAGCGCTCACTGTTTAGTGATTGCAGATCTTCACGAGTGGCGGTAACGAGCGCTTCGAGGTTTTTCAACTCAGATTCGAGACTGGCGACGTCGTCTCCGGTGAGCCTGGCTTTTGTTAGCTGGCACCCGCTCAGGGCAAATAGCGCAAGCGCAATTAGAGCCTGAGAGAAATGTCTGGTCGCCATACTGCGGTCCTTTTCGCTGCACACCCGGCCGCTGCCAGAGCGTGGCGGGGTGCGGGAAGGTCGGTGAGTCTACTCATTGGTGGATTGTTGCGTATACTGTATATAAATACAGTAATTTAAGGCATATCCGAGTATGATATCCGGCTATGAATGACAGATCGCAGGCCGCCAAGACCAGAGGCGCCCAAAGCAATGCCGGCAGTCGATTTCTGCCCACCCAAACAGTGTTCGATGATGGCCAGTCGCCCATTGCCTCTAAAGCCTGCGAGTTTTACCCGGATGCCACCCGGCGTTTGATTGCCCGCAACAGATCCCCAGACATTAACTTTGATCGATCCATCAATGCCTACAAAGGCTGCGAGCACGGCTGTATCTATTGTTTTGCTCGGCCCACGCACGCCTATCTCGACCTGTCGCCCGGACTCGACTTTGAGACCCAGATTTTTTACAAGACTAATGTCGAGTCGCTGCTGCGGGCAGAGCTGGCGGCCAGGTCCTACAAACCAGCCACCATTGCGCTGGGCACCAACACCGATCCCTATCAGCCGGTAGAAAAGCAGAAGCAAAACACCCGCAAGATTCTTGAGGTGCTGCTTGCCCATCGACATCCTGTCAGTATCGTCACCAAGGGCGCGCTCATCGAGCGCGACATAGATTTACTCGCAGAGTTTGCAGGATACGGGCTGGTGTCGGTGATGCTGAGTATCACGACACTCGATAATCGCCTTAAAACCAAACTCGAACCCAGAACGGCGAGCCCTGCAAAGCGGCTGGAGGTAGTGCGCCAACTCAGGCACGCCGGGGTACCCACAGGCGTAATGGTGGCGCCGCTTATTCCCTGGGTAAACGACATGGAGCTTGAAGACATTTTGGGGGCGGCCGCCGAGGCCTGCGCGCAGCGCGCGAATTATATTCTGTTACGACTTCCGTCAGAGGTTAAGGCACTGTTTGCGGAGTGGTTGGAGGCCCACTATCCAGAGCGCGCTGAGCATGTGCTCAATTTGGTACGAGATACCCGCGGTGGCGAGCTCTATAAGTCAGCATGGGGGGAACGGATGCGCGGTACCGGACCGGTGGCCGAGCTGTTGGCCAAGCGCTTTGAAGTGGCTACCCGGCGCCTTGGCTTAAATGCACAGGCAACGCCTTTGCGGACCGATCTGTTCAGGGTGCCCTCACCCCAGCGCAGCCTGTTCTGAGGGCTGCTAAACTTGAGCCTCTTTCAGGTCGAGTGCGCCGCTATTAGCGACTCAAACATACAGCTCCCGTCCACAAATTCTCCCGCAGAGGAAGTACCGCAAGACTTCACCTTCAGCCATCGCGAGCGTGAGTTTGTGCTGCGTGTTGAACCGGGCCGGCGGATCGCGTTGCTGTTCAACGGCGTCGAACGCAAGGAGCGGCTTTATGCCGGACGCGAACCTCTGTATGTGTGGACCAACGTAGAACTCGAGTGGGAGGAGCATCATTACATTGAGGCGCGTTACTGGCCTTCTACCGGTGAGCTGCAAGCGACGGTGAATGGTGATCCACTGGCGTCCTGGCAATTGCCTGCATCGGCCGCGGCGAGTTAAGCGCTTGCTCGCGGTGCGTATACCTGATGAATTTCGAACCTTTTCAAAGAGATGGCTACCAAATATTCAAGAATTTCTTGGATATGGATCGGCTGGCCGCGTTGCGTGCAGCGGCGTTGAGCGCTCTGGACCCGGTGCTTGCGCCCGTCGAATACGAGGCCGACACGGGTTACCCGGGCGCGCCTTCTGACCGGAGGTCGGTTGGGGGCTTAACTCCGAGGCGGTTGCTAACGGCCTATGCGCGAGATCCACTGTGGCGGGAGCTTGCAACCGATCCACAGCTCAAGAAGTTAGTCGGCGCTGTGCTGTTATCGATGACCGCACCGGCCTCGGAACAAAGCAGGCCTTCACTGTCGCAAAGTCATCACAATTGCATCATGACCAAGCACCCTGGATTTAGCAGCCAAACGCTCTGGCATCAGGACATTCGTTATTGGGCGTTCACCGAACCACAGCTCGTTTCAGCCTGGTTCGCGTTAACGGACGAACACCAAAAGAACGGGGGATTGTGGCTAATTCCTGGCAGCCATACCCTTGAGCTTGCCCCTGATCGGCTAGACGAAAAGCTGTTTCTACGTCCCAATTTGTCCGCTAATAAGCTGCTTATCGAACAAGCCCAAGCCGTGGAGCTAACCGCGGGTGACCTTTTGTTGTTTCACTGCAGAACCTTCCACGCAGCGGGTACAAACGAAACGGATCAAGTGAAGCTTTCCGCCGTGTTTACTTATCATGATGCGCAGAACGCACCCGTTGCGGGCACGCGGTCGTCGCTGTATCCCTCGGTGACTTTATGACAGACCGCGATAGCAAGAATAAATCTGACGACGACCTGTTTAGAGAGGCCATGGGTGAGATGGGCGATGTGGCTCCGCTTAAGTCGCGCGCCGTGCAAACCGAGCCGCGGGTTCTGTCTGCGGCGGATGCTGGTCCAACAGCCGTGCAGTTGGAGCGGCAAAAGAATGCTGTGGTTGATCGCGACGAAGAAGGCGAAGAGCGCGTCATGACGCTGGGAGAGGTGCCTACCATTGAACCGGATGCTGTATTGAGTTGGCGTCAGGATGGTGTGCAACTTGGCGTTTTTGACAAACTAAAGCGCGGCGATTATCCCGTTGAGGCGGCGCTTGATCTGCACCACAAGACCGTTAAAGAAGCGCGCGTGTTGGTGTGGAGCTTCTTAACTGATGCCCAGTCCGCGGGTTACCGCTGTGTGGTCATCGCGCACGGCCGGGGCGAGCGTAGCGCTCAGCCGGCGCGGCTAAAGAGTTTTGTGTTGCATTGGCTTACGCACTTGCCGCTCGCCATCGCCTTCCACAGCGCGCCGGCAAAACTCGGTGGCGTCGGGGCGACGCTTGTTCTGGTCCAAAAATCACACAAAGCCAAGGCGTTGAATCGCGAGCGTCACGGTGGCAGAGCAGAAGATGGTGAAGCGGAAGATAGCGAGGGCTAGATGCGACCTTTGTCGAGTTCCAGGCGTCCGCGGGCCAGGTTGAGGCGCAGAACATCTGATGCGCCTTCTGTTAGCTGATACACGCGCACCTCGTTATACAGTGCGGCCAAAGGATGTCCCTCTCGCAGCGCCTGTCCGCCCACCAGTTGAATGGCTACGTCAATCACGCGCGCGGCTGCTTCTGAGGCAAACACCTTGGTTGCAATAGATTCGTTCACGATGTTCTCGCCCGCGTCTCCCAGGCGGGCTGTGCGATACAGCATGCTGCGGGCGGCAAAGGCATCGATTCGGGTTTGCGCATAGCGCAGGCGCACCGATTCGAGCTCAGCCAGTGACTTGCCGCCGCGATGGGGCTTGCGAATGTGGGCATCCAGATAATCGATAGTCCACAGCATCAATCCACAACAGGTTGCGGCGATTACCAACCGGGTGTCGCCGATCTGGCGCAGCGCTCGGGGCAGACCTTCGCCCGGTTTGCCCACAACATGTGCCGAGGGTACGCGCACCTTGTCGAAGGCAAACGCCATATGGTGGCTACCGTCGGTGGAGGCGAAGGTGCCGGTTGCGGTAACGCCCGGTGCGTCGGTATCGATCACCATCATGGCGGGGCCTTCATCGTCGATATGAATCAACGCGTTCATAAAGTCGGCATCAGCGCCGCCGGTGACGTAGCTTTTGGCGCCAGTGACCAGGTAGTCGTCGCCCTCCTTCACCGCCCAACTGTGGCGGGGTGCGTCATCGGCTTCAGTGAAGGCAAATGCGCCGCGCTTCTCGCCTGCCATCAAGGGTTCGAGGTAGTTGGTTTTAAGTGACCCCTGCGCGCCGGCCAGCACGCCGGGTGCGGGGCCAAAAGCAGCCCCCGAGTCTTTGGCTCTGGCAGCCGAGAGGGTTTCTCTGGCCAGCGTTAGCTGCACCAGTGTGCCGGGATCGCCGCCAAATTCTTTGGGTTGGGTTTTCTTGAACAGCCCCAGAGCTTTTGAGGCGCTGATAATGCGTTGCCGTCGCGCCTCATCACTCTCGTTATCGCGGGGGCCAAGTTGGTCAGCGACAAACCCATCGAGCGCGGTTTTAAAAGTGTGATCTGCTGTTGAGAGTGATTCTGGCATAGAGGTTAATTATCTATTAGAAACAATAAGATACGGAGTTATTGAAGGCTCTATTGAGCTGCTATACGGCGGGGCTTATGAGGATCAGCATCACGGCAAACAACAGCACAACCCCGGTGGTAAAGGCCCACAGTAGCAGGGTCTCCTTGCGCGCATGGCCATTAATCATGGTCCTAACCTGATCCTCCGACATTGCAGTGACGGCGCTTGTGAGCCGATAGCGCGTGACGCCGTCTTTGCGTTTTGGCAGACGCACAAACAGTTCGGGCGTACGCCGTAGCCGATCATCAACATCCACGATACTCATGCCAGCCTGGCGCGCGATGGTTGCTGGGTGCAGGCCCGTGCCGGGATTATCTTGAAAGAGCCGATATAGAGTAAGCAAGCGGTGGGTTCGACCTCGAAAGCGAAAGCTGAATCCGTCCATCGGTATATCTCCCCCTCTAGTGAAGAACTGCAGAGGCCAAAATCTTAGCCAGTTGGGGTTGCGTTGGTCCAGCTTCGATACGGATGTGATGAAAGATGGGCGTTGCTGAACCTGTCGTCCTCGGTGACTTCGGCGCCCACCCATGGAGGCACATCGAAGGCCTCGCGCGGAAAATTCAGTTCGATCTCGGCGATTATAAGCGGCGCGTTGGCGTCTTCGAAAACGTCGATGTGCCAGAGGTGATTAGTATGTTCTACAAAATAGCGGGTTTTTTTGATGGGGTTGCCGTTGCATAGGGCGCGCAGCATGAACTCGGCGTCGAGCTTCGGAATCTCGTATTCATACTCCGGCCGCATATTGTCCTCTTTGGGGCCTTTTACGGTGAGCAGTCCTTTGTTGTCGCTCACGCGAACTCGAACCTGAGTGTGACCCCGGCTGAGGTAGCCCTGGCGAATTCGTGTCTGCGGAAACTTGCCGGGTGGCAGCTCGTGCAGCAAAAACTTGCGTTCTATTTCAACGGCCATACTGGTCCTGAATTAAATATTCCCGAACTTGGATGTCCTGGTATTGGGTCAGGCGGGCCAGTGTGCCACGAAACTAGCGCGGACCGGCGCGGGGTGGCCCTCTACCGTGCGCGTCGGGTCTTGAGAATCGAGGGCGTCCGCCAGTGATTCGAAGGTCATCCATGGTGTGCTGCGCTGTTCCTCGAGACTAGTGGGGCATATGTCCCGTGCTTCACAATGACGAAAACCAAGGTCGCGCAGCCACTGGCTGATGGTCTCTGGCCGCGGCACGCAGTGCACGTTGCGCATGCGCGCGTAGCGGCCTTTGGGTACCAGGTCTTCGGTTGTGCAGACCAGTGTTTCGAGCACAAGCGTGCCGCCTGGTGTTAGCTGATCTCGAAGCTCGCGCAGGTGCGCCAGATGATCGCGACGGTGGTATAGCACGCCCATGGAAAACACCGTATCGAAGGGTAAGTTCTGGGTTGCGTCTGCTGGTGGCAGATCTTCGAGTCGTAACGGCAACACGTAGTTGCTGCCTTTGTTATAGAGCGGCGCCAACAGAAAATTCATTGCAGCGTGCTGGAAGACAAACAGCACGGTTGGGTCTATGCCGATCACCGAACGCGCGCCCACGTTCAGCATCTGCCAGCCGTAGTAACCGTTGCCGCAACCTACGTCCAGTATGCGTTGGTCTTCGAGATCCGGCAGGTGGGGTTGCAGCCGCTGCCACTTCCAATCGCTGCGCCACTCGGTGTCGAGATGAATGCCATGTAACCACCAGGGCCCTTTGCGCCACGGGTGCAGTTGTGCAAGCGATTGCCAAAGCCGGTCTTTGTCGGCTTGTTCAATAGAACTGTTTATGCCAACCGGCGGAGCCTCAGTTGTATTAGCCGAAGGTCTGCGACTTTCCGGATTGTGCGTGTAGTGCTCGGCAAGTTGGTCGAGCGCGGCTTGCCAGCGGCCGCTGTCGCCGTGGTTGGCGAGGGTTTGCTGCATCTGCGGATGCAGCGCTTTCCAGATGGGTGGCCAGTCGCGGCTGGCCAGGGTTAGATCGATCGAACTCAGGTCGCGTAACTTTGCCGTCTGTATTGATCAAGGGCATCCAGAAACAGCTCTTTTGCGTCGATCATACGTTGTCGTGCCTGGCGCAGTTCAGCGGCAAGCTCAAGTCTGCGTTCGTTCATTTGCTTGGCGAGTTTCGACTCGCGCTTGAGCGCTTCGAATTTGGTAACGGCATCAACCCAGTCTTGTTTTACCACTTCGACACGCGCCCGGAGTTGCTCGTAGATTGCGCTGGTTTCTACGCTAACCGGTATGCGATTTGATGCGGCCCGTAGTTTGCGGGATGCGAGCAGTTCTACTTCTTCTCGCTGGCTCGCACGATTAAGACCTCGTACCAAACCCAATCCGCGCAGCAATAAGATGCCATAGCGTGTTGGATCTAAAAGCCAGCCTATGACGCCAAAGCCGTTGCGATAGTCGCGCGGAAAGTCATGATGATCGCCGTGATGATTGCCTTCGCCCATGGGGCCGAGCCACAGGTAGTTGTTGCGGGCAGAACTGCGTAGCCCTTTAGTAAATCCCCACATGTGAGTAACGCTGTTCACCGTCCATGTGTTGTGCTGAACAAGCACGCTGCCAATCATCGAGGCGCCGAGTAGCGCAAAGAAGCCCGTGAAACCGCCCAGCGCAAAACCCAGACCCATTGGAAACAGGAACAGCCAGAAGGTGGTTAGCAGGCCGTACCACTTTTCTTGCCACATAATTACGGGGTGGCGTTTAACGCTGTGCGAGCGGGTGCGCTCTTCAGAATCAGGGTGGTTGTAGAGGTGGGTTAGGGTGTGTGACCAAATGAAATTGCGCCAGCTTTGTGGAAACCAGGTGGCGCTGTAAGGGTCGAGATTGGTTTTGCCGTTGCGATCAACACCGTGATGCAGTGAGTGATTGGCGGCCCAGGACTTTACGCTGCCCTGAACGCCGAGAATCTGGCCGAAAACGCAAAAGAACAGGTGTACTGGTGTAGAAACTTCTTTGGCGGCGCTGTGAGTAATGAGCCGATGGTTGTAGAGCGTGATCGACGTTGAACCGATAAAGAAGTGCGCAATTGCCCAGGTAAACGCGATAGCTGCCCAGTCGCCCGGAGCACTGGTGAGTAGCCAGGCCGCAAAAACAACGGCGGCGATATGGATACCCGCAACGAAGGTGATGATGGGTCCGTCGAGCGAAAAACCGTGGTCAAAGAGCTCGCCGATAGTTTGGTATAGAGGCGCTTCGGGGTCTGGCTGCGGGGTGTTGGACATCAAGTCTCTCTGGCGGAATCTAAAGTCAGATTTTAGCACTCCTTTGACCTTGGTCTAGAGAATGCTGGCTCTCAGAACGGTTGGTTTTGACAATTCGAACGCGTAACAAGTTCGCAAACTGGGCGCTGGTTCACCATTTTCGGCAGATACGCTACAAAATTGACATTATTAGTCGGAGGTCTCAGGACCATTGGGCGCATAGCCAATGAAAGCCGCCCAATTCAGGCACTGGAACCAGAGACTCGAGCGCTCAAACCCCAGGCGTTTAAGCCGTGTTAAGTGGGTAGCCACAGGTTCGGGAATCATGACTTTTTCCAATGCGCTGCGCTTCTGCGCGACTTCCAGTTCTGAGTAGCCGTTGGCGCGTTTGAAATCGTGGTGCATAGCCGCTGCCCAGTCCTGACTTGAGGCATCATCAAGAACAACCTTTTCTGCATAAACAAAGGGGGCGCCAGGTTGCAGCCCGTGCAAGATTCGCTCGAGTTGCGCGTCTCTCTGCGCTTGTGGAATGAACTGCAGGGTATAGGTCATTACAACAGCAGCAGCGTTTTTAATGTGGGTGTCCTGAATGTCTTCGCATCGCCATTCCACGCGTGCAGCCGCAGAAGGGCTGGTTAGTGCCGCTATGCCGTCCCGGGCCGCCGCGATCATTTGCGGTGAGTTATCGACGCCTATTACTTGCGTATTTTCCGGTGCATAAGTCAAGAGGGCTGCCGTGGTTGCGCCGCGGCTGCAGCCGAGGTCATAGATAGCGCCCGTGCGGGTGCTTGATTCCGAAGGCATAGAGCGCGCAGCCACCAGTGCTGTGAGCGGCACTATGGTCTCGTAGGCGGGCACCGAGCGGCGAATCATGTCGGGGAACACGTCGACTACCCGCTGATCGAATGCAAAATCAACAAGGTTGATTTCGGGGGTCGCGTAGATGTTGTCGCTACTGGTTGTCATTTTTCAATAATAACCGGGTGCTAAAATAAACTCATGACTCGAAAGCCCTCTACCGCAAGCCTTTTGTCCCTCAATGACCCCTCGCTCTACATAAACCGCGAACTGTCGCTGCTCGAATTCAATCGTCGAGTATTGGAGCAGGCTCAAAACGAATCGACACCATTGCTCGAGCGGTTGAAGTTCCTGTGCATCTCTTCGTCAAACCTCGATGAATTCTTCGAGATCCGCTTTGCCGGTTTGCGCCAGCAGCAGGCCTTTGGCGTTTCGCAACCGCGGCCGGATGGGTTGTCGGTATCGGAACAGATCAGGCGCGTTAGCACTGTGGTTGCGGATCTGGTGGAATCGCAGTATCAGGTCTTGAATTCCAGTTTATTACCAGAGCTCGAAACTCAGGGTATTCGATTTCTTGATCAGGACGAGTGGGATACGCGGCAATCGCAGTGGGTTAAACGCTATTTCACGCGCGAGCTGTCGCCTATCCTGAGTCCAATAGCACTCGATCCGGCCCATCCGTTTCCTCAGGTCCTTAACAAAGGCCTGAA
>CAZFIA010000108.1:0-14090 GCA_964519335.1 uncultured Pseudomonadales bacterium | reverse complement strand
GCAGCCACACAATGGGTAACACAACGCCAATGCAAAAAGCGAGAGCGACGCCCGTCAGCAATGACCGCAGAATTTTTCTGAGCGGCGTATTTTTCCAACGCACCATAGGTGACAACCCAAGGGCGATCGCTAGCAGCACCATCAAAGGCACAAAGATACCGTTAAAGTAAGGTGGGCCGACACTTATCTTGCCACCGCCGGTAATCGCCTCGTAAGCAATCGGCCATAGCGTGCCAAACAAAACCACTGCCATCGACAAGATCAACAGCAGATTGTTCGTAAGCAACAGAAGCTCTCGACTCATGCCTCCAAAACCGGTTCGCGATCGAATAACAGGGACGCGCAGCGCGTAGAGCAGCAGCGACCCGCCAATGGTTATGATAAGGAAACCGAGGATGTACAGACCGCGGGTTGGATCTACTGCGAATGCGTGCACGCTGGTGAGCACGCCACTTCGAACGATAAAAGCACCCAACAACGACAGTGAAAACGCCGCGATCGCGAGCAGCACCGTCCAGCTCTTAAACACACCACGCTTTTCGGTAACTGCTAACGAATGGACCAATGCAGTGCCGACCAGCCAGGGCATAAAAGAAGCATTCTCAACCGGATCCCAGAACCACCAACCACCCCAACCCAGTTCGTAGTAGGCCCACCAACTGCCCAGCGCAATACCCGCGGTTAAAAATGCCCAGGCGACATTTGTCCAGGGACGGCACCAACGGGCCCATGCGCCATCGAGACGACCACCAAGCAGCGCAGCGATCGCAAAGGCAAAGGCGACCGAGAAACCGACGTAGCCGGTGTAAAGCATGGGCGGATGAACAATCAAGCCAAAGTCTTGCAACAACGGATTTAGATCCGCGCCATCTGGTGGTGGAAGCGGCAGCAACCGCGCAAAGGGGTTGCTGGTGAACAACAAGAACGTGATGAAGCCAAAGTTGAGTAGACTCATAATGCCCAAAACGCGGGCCCTGAACGGCTCAGGATAAGCGGCGTTAGTTGCGGCAACCGCCGTAGTCCACGCCGTCATTATTAGCGTCCACAAAAGGAACGAGCCTTCGTGGGCACCCCAAAGCGCGCTCACCTTGTAATACCAGGGCAGCAGGGTATTTGAGTTGCGTGCAACATAGGCAACGCTGAAATCGTCTTGCAGAAACGCGTGCAGCAACGCAATAAATGCAAGCATCACGAAGAACATCTGACCAAACACCATCGCGCGGCTGCCGCTCATGAACGCTGGGCTCAGCCGCCAGGCACCATAAAGCCCACCAGTGCTCGCAAGCAGAGCCAGAGCGCCACCCAGGATAAGCGCAAAGTGACCAATCTCGGTGATCACGACCCTTCACCCCACTGACCTTTAGCCGGCAACGCTGGGGGTAAGCCGCCTGGCCCCGACGCACTCTTCATCTTCTGTCCTGAGATCGTCTGCCCTGTCATAGTCGAACTGTTCGCTTCAGAACCCGCTTCACCTTCCTGCACCATACCGGCAAGCTCCGGCGGCATATAATTCTCGTCGTGCTTGGCCAAGACCTGCTCCGCCACAAACACGCCGTCGGTGTTCAATTTCCCCGTTGCGACAATGCCCTGCCCCTCGCGAAACAAGTCCGGCAAAATGCCGCTATAACGCACCTCAAAGTCTGCTCCGGCAAGATCAGACAAAACAAAACTCACATCCAGAGAATCGCCGCGTTTCACGCTGCCGTCCACAACCATGCCACCCGCCCGAATCCGCTTGTCTACGGGCGCTGCTCCCGCAACAATTTTATCCGGGGGATAAAATAGATCTACGTTTTCCTGCAGCGCGAGCAGCAGAAAGCCAACCACCGCTGCGGCACCGAAAAATAGGAAGCCAATCATTATGAGTCGCTGTTTTCTCTGCGGTTTCATGACCGTCTCTACCTAGGTTTGTCCGCTGTCGCTCTGGGGGTTACCCAGCTTGCTAGCGGAAGTGCCACCCGACTGCTCCGCTCGTCTGCGCTGTGCCGCTAATTCTCTTAGTGTACTACGGTGATCAACAACGCTGTGCCATGCCAGCGCACCCAAAATCAGAAAGGTCAGGCCGTAGGCGAACCACACGTAAAAACCGTGATTACCCATCGCAAAAAAGTCACTGAGACTCTCAAAAGCCATCAGGCGCGACCTCCCACCTCGGCTACCCAGCGGGTTCCTGCGTTTTGTCGCAGGACTATAGTACGCATGCGCACAATGAAGAGCGTCGCTAGAAAGCAGTAAAAACCCAGCACGTTAACCAGCAGGGGCATGTACATCGACGGCGGCATCGCCGGACGCTCCGTAAAACTCAAGCTACTGGTCTGGTGAAGTGTATTCCACCACTCTACCGAGTACTTAATGATGGGAATGTTCACCAATCCAACGATCGCAAGCACGGCACAGGCACGCCCTGCTGCCTCCGCCCGCGGCACCGCTTGCCGCAGAGAAAAAAGTGCGATGTACAAGAACAGCATTACAAGTGTTGAAATGGTCCGGGCGTCCGATACCCACCACGCACCCCAGGTGGGCCGACCCCAAATACTGCCGGAGGCCAGCGCAAGCGCGGTAAGTGCAAGACCAATCGGTACGCCTGCTTCGAGCGCGACGTCGGCCATCTTCATGCGCCATACCAAAAGCACCAGCCCTGCGCTTCCCAGGATCATAAAACAGGATTGTGCAACGATCGCCGTGGGCACGTGTACGAACATAATTCGATAACTGTTGCCTTGCTGGTAGTCGACCGGCGCAAACGCAAGTCCCCACACCGTGCCAACGATCAGCAACAGCGCGGCGCAGGCGCCAAACCAGCGCTGCCAGCGGCCGCCAATTTCATAGAACCAGCGTGGCGAGCCCAGCTTGTGCCAGAGCTGTGTTAACCATCCCTGTTCTTTACTCATCGAAGCTTGCCCATCGAAGGTTGTTCATGGAAGCATTCTCATTCCTGTTGCTGAATTCTACTACTGGTAGCGGACTACTGCTCAACACTTATCCTTAATGCTGCAGCAATTGCGAAGGGCGCAAGCGTTACCGCACCGGCAAGCAGAGCACAGAGTATCAACAGCGGAAAGCGCGGCTCATCGCCAAACAGCAACGTCTCGCTCACGGCGGTACCAAAGATAAGTACGGGCACGAATAGCGGCAATATGATGAGCGCGAGCAGCGTGCCGCCACGACTCACGCCTACCGTTAAGGCCGCACCGATGCCTGCAAGCAGCGTGATGGTTGGCGTACCTAAAAGAAGACTCAGCATCAACCGCGGTATCTGCTCCGCAGGCAGATGCAGCATAAAGCCCGCAACCGGAGCAAGAAGTGTCAAAGGCGCACCGGTGACCAGCCACTGGGCACAAGTCTTGCCCAAAACTGCCAGAAACAGTGGCTGCGCACCCAACACTAATTGCTCAAGTGATCCGTCATCAAAATCCTGACGGTATAGATTCTCAACCGAAAGAAGCGCAGCGAGCAAAGCAAGCACCCAAACCACGCCCGGCGCAATGCGCGCAAGCACCTGAGCTTCCGGACCAACCCCCAGTGGAAACAAACTCACCACCAACAAAAAAAATGCCAGCGGATTCAAAATCTGGCTCGGTTGGCGCAAGTTCGCGCGCAAATCACGTTTAAGCGAGTTCCCGAAATCACTCAAGCGGACGATCTCACAACACCTGAAGCCGAAAGTTCGACACTTGTGTAATTCGCAACCGGCAGATGTTGATGCGTCGCACACACCGCTGCCCCGCCACCTTCTACGTGCTGCAGGAGAACTCGACCGAGCAGATCAGTGGCTGCCTCATCAAGTGCAGTCAGAGGTTCATCCAGCAGCCACAGTGGCGCTCGCGAGAGCAGCAAACGCGCAAGCCCTACTCGCCGAAGTTGCCCGGCAGACAAACTGGCACAGCGCACATCTTCGTAGCCCACAAGGCCAACGGCTGCGAGCGCACTGTCTACAGAATCAGCCATAGGAGCAACGGCGGGTGCTTCGAGCCGCACCTGTGTCTCCTGACCACTGAGGTCTGCAAGCCCCCCGTCGAGCCCCATCAAATAGGTTAGATTCTCAGAAGTTGAGAGCGCGCCACTGAGCCCGGGTTTGTGCCCCGAGTAAACAAAGCGGGCTGTTGCGATAGTGCCTTCAAAATCAGGATAGAGCCCGGCAATGCAGCGCAAAAGCGTAGATTTTCCCGCGCCATTGGCACCTAACAGAGAGATCACTTCAGCTTGCCGAGCCTGTAGCCTGAGTCCACTAAACAAAACCCGACCATCACGCACGCACTCAAGGTCCCGGACCACCAGCAGCGGTTGACTGGACTCCACTAGTCGGTAACTACTCGATAGCAGGGCTCATAAGTCTTGCCCGCCAACTTCATGCGGCCCTGAGCCACAAAGGAACGCAATATCCGGTCGAGCGCTGTCGTAATCTCTTTGTCGCCGGTTATCTCAAGTTTGCCAAACTCACGAATACGCGCGACACCTTCAGCCTTTACATTGCCACCAACAATCGCAGAAAAAACACGTCTGAGGTTTACCGCCAATTCGTGCACGGGCAGGTCTCGTGTTAACCGCAGCGCGCGCACGTTTTCGTGACTCGCATCAAACGGCAACTGATGTCCAGACGGAATGTGCAACTGCCAGTTATAGTAGAAAGCATCCCCCGTGCGGCGACGCTGCGCTCGAACTTTCTTTACCGAACGAGCCATCCGTCGAGCCACGCCCCTGGCATCATCCACGATTACGGTGTAGAAGCGTCGAGCCTCCTCACCCAACACAGTCACAATGAGATCATCGAGCTGAGAAAAATAGTCAGCAGCAGCCGCTGGCCCGGTGAACAGAAGGGGCAACTCAATGTCTTCGTTAGCGGGGTCCATCAGGATGCCAAGCATGTAGAGCACTTCTTCTGCAGTGCCTACTCCTCCGGGAAACACAATGATGCCGTGACCGAGGCGCACAAACGCCTCAAGGCGCTTTTCAATATCGGGCAGAATCACCAGATGATTGACCATTGGGTTCGGCGATTCTGCCGCAATGATTCCAGGTTCGGTTAACCCGATGTAACGCGCGCCATGGCTACGCTGTTTAGCATGTCCAATAGCTGCACCTTTCATTGGCCCTTTCATTGCCCCCGGTCCGCAACCAGTGCAAATATCCAATCCACGCAGCCCGAGGTGATAGCCCACTTCTTTTGTGTATTCGTACTCCTCCCGAGCAATAGAATGTCCCCCCCAGCACACCACCAGGTTAGGTCGCTGATCGGGGTCCAATAGACGTGCGTGGCGTAAAATCTGAAACACCGAATCTGTAATATCGCCGCTGGCAACACTCTCTTCTTCGGCGATACCCACTGGCACTTCTGGCGTCCGCAATTCTGTGGCCGTGTAAACCACATCGCGCAACACTGCAAATAGATGCTCCCGAACACCCTCTACCATACGGCCATCGACAAAGGCGACCCGAGGGGCGTTCTTAACAACCAGTTTCAGTCCTCGCGTGCGGCGCGAAACCTCAATCGAAAAATCGTCATAGGTTTCGAACAGTTCTTCAGCGTCATCACCGTCGTTACCGGTATTGAGAACCGCTAGCGCACAACGCCTGAAGGTCTCGAGCATATCGAGATGCTGTGGTGATTGGGTTGCAAGCGTCAGCACCTCGATCTCGCGCTGGCTCAACAGCTCCATCGTGCCACGTGGGCCTACCTGAGTATCTACTGTTTGTCGCTCTGTCATGTTGTCTATCTAGTCGATCGGTTCGGCGTGTATTCAATGCCTACACATGGTAGTCGTAGTGCAGCCCTTCGGGACGTGTCTCCATAAGGAACGCAGAGCCTATGGTTGGGCCATCCTGATCTTCCTTTAGCGAACCGTCCATAAACTCCAAAGTAACGCCTATCGGCGCACTGTACTGTTCGGCGAATCGAGTGAGCTCAGCAATCACCCCCCCACTGATCTGGTCATTGGTTTCCAAAGGCTGTCCCGGCAAGAAGTGCTGAAAAAATTCCATGCGCGAGCCCCGCAGGTAAGGGGTGACCGATAAAGACAACGCATCTCCCAGCACGGTTTGCCAACGGCTTGAAGCCCTGAGCGACCAGGCGTCTCGAAAAGCCTCGGGATTTGGATTGTTGTCTTGCAGATCGTTGTCTTCGAAGGCTTCAAAACCCAGAACAAAGCCACCGGTTTCGCACGCCCCTGCACCTGTTAACACCGGAGAACAAATCGCCCTCAGGTGCTCTTGACCCGAACCTCGCGACACCCACGCACCAGCAACCCGCGACAGCGTTTCATTTATATGAGTAGGACGTAGCAGATCCAGATCCTCGGCTCCGATAGCAGTGACTGACGCGGTGTCCCCTACCCGCTTAGCAAGGCTAGTGGTAACCAGGATTTCTTCGACCAGGTTTTGCTGCGCGCCATAACTAACGGGCGTGTGTGCAAGCCCGGCGCACAGTCCAAGAGTCACTAAGGTTCGGCGCACCAAATCAGCAGGACAGTGAGTAGATAACCGTTCACGAATCGGCGAGAGACTATTGATATTCGGCATAGAAATTTCGGGCTTACTGCTATTACTACCAATGGAAATCGCCCATCCCCAAAGGTCAGGCCTGAGGCTCTGTCTAAGGGCCGACAGCGCCGACGCAATGTAGCGAAAATCGCCGGCAAGCGATAGCCGGTTACTCCCAGCCGCCAAACTGGCTCATATCAAAGCCATCCTCCGCGGCCTGCTGGCGGGCCCGGATGCCAGGCAATCGTTCGACGAAGCGCCGCACCGAATTACGGTCCACTTTTAGCCGGAACTGCAGGAAAGGACCTTGGCGCGTGTAGTCTGCAGCAACAAAATCTTCATCTACAAAGCCAGTGAAGTTATAGCCCAGACGGACCCACATGTTGCGACGCAGACTGCGACTAACGGTGAGTCCTGCACTGAAGCTGGTTGCGTCGCTCACAGCGGAGTGCATGAGGTTGCCCTGGGAACCCAGCGTCCACTTCTGGTTCACATCATAGCGAGCGGCGAGCCCCACCAGACCGGTGTAGCCGCCAAAGTGATCGTCGCCAACACGATCACGGACATACTTGTTACCCAAATTCAGCGTCCACTCGAAACCATTCTGAGGATCATCACGTCCATCGCGGTAAACATCGCGCTTGTAGTTGATGTTCATGTTATGAACAATCTTGCGAGTTCGAGTGTCGAAGTTTGCATCCAGCAAGTCTTCTTGCTGCAGGTCGAGACGACTTAGTGTGGTCCAGCGAGAATGCACAGGCCGCCAGGCGATACCAAAGCGTAAATCTGCTGTGCGACGCTCTACGCCTGCAGAGGTTTCCTCATCAAGAACTGCTCCAGATAATGAGAAAATATTACCGTCTCGGAGCTGATGGGAAATTCCCAGCAACAGGTTGGTCTTATCGCCAAGGTCTCCAGAGTGATATTCAACTCTGGCACTTGCATCCCATTGATCACGACGATAGCCCACCCCTAGGAATCCGGCGATAAAGTCCTCAGTCAATTGCAATCTATTGGTGAGGTTAGAGTTGTTAAATGCACCACTCGCGGCCGGCTGCCGCGGCGCGAACACCAACCCATCGGGATCATCTGCCAGACCCCGCTCTTCTAGCGTGTTCACTCGATCAATACCAACGTCAAGAAGCCAGTAATCGCTGATGCGGAACTGTTGCAAAACACCACTAGTTGCAAACACTCGCTCTGCGTTTTCAGAAATTTGTCGATCGACTCGGGAGTGAACGTTTGCACCAATCCAGGGTTGGGCACGAATTCCTGCGCGCGTATCCTGGGTATTGCGATCGCTACCCCAGGTAAATTCCTGTTCGGTAAATAGGGTGATCCCTTTCGGCAATCGATAGTCGACACCGCCAATCACGCGTGTTGGGAAGTCTGCGCTATCGCTCCCGCCACCCACACCAATCTCAGCATTACCACGCAGAGTCATTCGACCGTTAAATAGTGGTTGGGAGATGCCTGCAAGAACTTGTTCAGAGCTAAGTTCACGTCCGGTCGCGGCTATCTCATCGACCTTGCGCGCACCAAGGAGCAGATTACTTGAGCCCAATCTGTACTGCGCTTCAACCCCATAAATATCGCGCTCACCACCGCCGACACCCAGATCTTGTTGCCGCTGCGCTTCCGCGCGGACTGTTAGATCTTTCTGGAAACGAACCTCGCCTTCGATACCGAAGCGTCGCAGCCCGGTGGTTAGCGCTGACTGTTGTCCCAATCCAAAACTTGCATCTTGCTCGCGGTAAAATACCTTGCCCGCTACCCGCTCACTCTCGTGCATCAACTCCGCGCGATACGCTTCGCCGTCGCCGGTTGCATCTGATTCTGTGCTCGCGGCTTCAATCTCTATTCGATTGTTGTCGCCTAACTGCCACTGCGCATCTAGCCCTAGCAATTGACCACCGATACCCGGTGTTGCGTCTTCGACGTAACTTAAACCAATTTCGTTGTCTCCCTGGCCAGGGGCATATGCCAAGCGCCCCCCCGCCACAATCTCGTTCTGACGACCATCAATTTCATACTCAACCTCAATAAACTGCGGATTGAAACTAGCATCCTGACTTTCGACCGGTCGCTTGAAGATCAGGCTGCCGGTATCATAGTCAATGCTGTAATCCACAAATCTCGTGAGGTTGATCGTGCTCAAGACCTGGTCTAGCGCAAAGCGATCACGCACCACGACGCGCACGCGTTCAGCGTTGCGTACGAGGCCACCACGGCTCAATCGATACACCCCAGAAGTGCCATCGCCGGCGATAGTATCCAAAAGGAATCCTTGATCGGTGTTGGCGCCAAACGCTGACGCCTTCCAATCGCCGTTGTAATAGTCCGCCTTGATGCCATTCAAGCGACGCGAGTAGCGGGTGAGCTCGCCACGGCTCATCTGGGTATCAAAATCACCTACCAGCAACGCCGCGACGTCGCGCTCCAGTTTGAGGTACAGCTGCCTGGACGTATCGTTATCAAATGCTTGCTGTGTGCCATCGCCATACAGCGTGTAAAAACGATTGGGGTCTATTTGCTGACGGAAAGTAAGATCGGTTGAACGATCGCTGTCATAGCCCAACGTTAACAACCACTCGCCTTTGATTTGACCTTTGGCATAGAACGAAATTCGCCCGTCGGTCATCACATCTTCAGGCGCATCACTATCAAGCGGTTGCTGGTGCGGCGCGAGAGCATCAAAACCAACAGTGCCTTCGGCGAGTCCAACGAGCACCCACTCACGAGCAACTGGCTTGAGTCGAGCCCGTATATTCCTCTGGCGATTCCGGTCAAAAGCAAAAAGCAGCTGAACCTCACCCGCCTCATTGGTGGGTTCGAGCGCGATATAAGCGGCGCCGTCACTACGCACAATGTATCTCTGTATCCCCTGACGGCTAGCCTCTGATAACTGACTAAGTGCCTTGTTCTCGTCGAGGGTGCGGTAAGGTGCTGCGAGATTGTATTCACCGGTCATGCCCGGTCGAGCGGGACGATTTTCGCGATCAAACAGACGCACGGCAAGCACTGGTGGCGTGACGCCATCAGCAATGAGATTAGAGGATTCAACGGCGAGCTCGGCACGCACCGGCACACCCGACAACCAGACAACACGTTCGATGGGCGCAATTTGCGCACCATCAGCGGATTCGAACTGAGTGGAAAGCAAGTTGTATCCGCCGTTCACAAGAACGTTCTTCCATAGAGTAACCGCGTTGCCATTCTCGCGACTCACCACCACGCTATCGAAGGTCAGTGGATCAACCAGCTCTCCGTTAACCAGCAAATTGGGCCGCAGACCTGCTTTGTGTTTTACCGCAACCGAGATTGCAGAATTGGCGGGGTTAGCGTCTTTCAGAGGCCACACAAATTCTGATGCCTGATTTTGTAGCGCCAGCCACTCGTTATCAAAGTCGGGGCGCGGATCTGGCTCTACCTCTGGCAGCAAGTCCGGAACAGGACTGTGTATTACCCGCTGTCCAGTCAGCTGCACCACCGCGACTTCACTGGCAACCGATATGGCGCCCGAGCCGGGTTCGGCAACGCGCATCTGAACGTGACCGGAATCCACTTTAGTAGCTCGGCCCTTGCCCGCCAACTTGTCTGTCTTCGACTGCGATCCGGCTTTTTCAAACTCGCGCTTGCGTGCGGCTCGCTCTTTTTGCGTTAGCACCTCTTCCGTTTGCTGCCAAACTACTCCGCCAGAATCTGATCGCTCAGCTTCAGGACCAACAGCGTTGGTGGCCGTATAGTTTAGGCTGCTTGGGGCGGCTGTGTTCACGCTGGCAACAACCTGTGGCAAGCGATGGGCATTATCACCCATGCGGAATCGAGCTGCAGCTCGCGTCGCATAGCGTTGCAGTGGACCAGTCACACTGGCGCTAAAGGTCAACTGCTCTGAGAATTTACCTTCCGGCAGATCCAACTCAAAAAACACCAGCCCATCACGATCGGGGCCCGTGCCGGGTGTTGGCTCACCAGCAAAGGTAGCATTGCCCCTATCGTAGTCGAGGCCCTTTGGCAGCAACACTTCTAGGCGGAAACTCGTTAAAGGTTGGGGCACATCGCCCTGCAATAGATACCGATATTGCATGGCACCATCTTTATAACGAGATAACAATCGACCCCGCAACGGTCCCTTTACGACATCGGGAGCGTGCACTCTAAAGTCAGCGCGCCACAAAGAACCGCCCTGCAAGTCGACAAACTGCGAAGTTGCAGATTCGCCAAAGCGGTTGTTGCGCTCGCAGTGAAGTGGCTCAAGGTCGCGGGGCAGCGTTGATACTTCCAATTGCACCACGTGCGCCCCAGGACGTAAGCCCTCAACGTGGTAGCGACCTTGTTCGTCGGTAAGTACGAAGGTGCCATCTTCCATCAACAGGCGGACACCTGGCACTGGACTTCCCGGCTCTCCACAGGGACCTGCCAGAACTTCACCAACTATAGTGCCGAAATTGCGTAGCAAATCGTCTTGGACAAAGACTATGGCCCGCGCACGGTTACTCGTTGCCACGCCTCGACCTGTCACCCATGCGTTGTTCACTGCCCGGCCTTCGCGCGCACCAATAGTTACTTCCACCACATAAGTTATCGCCAGTACGTCCAGCGGGCCAATGTTCGGTAGCGCGATCTGCAATGATCGACCTGTAGCGTCAAAGGTCACCGGCGAACCAATGGGCTCTACGCCATTGAAGCGCAGCGAACCCTCTACCAACCTAAAACCTGTAGGTAACTGATCAAACAACACCAGTTCGCTTAAAAGACCGCCAGCTGGGTTACTGATATTTAGAGAGTACTGAACGACATCACCCACAGAAACTGTGTCTCTGCTGGCGATCTTTTCAATAAAGACCTGCGCCGCCAAAACATCTAGGGGTACTAATCCACCCACAGAGCGAGTAGACGTCAACGTAAATTCTTCGCCCCGAACAAAGGGGCCAGGGAAAAACAAGCCAAGCTCACTATCCGTTGCGACTGACGGAAAGCCAAGCCCACCCGGAGGTTCAATCACCAATCGATAAGTTCCCGGCGCGACGCGGGGAAACGAAAACTGACCTGGGCCAAAATCTATTACATTGCCAGCGGCATCCGTCACCGATCCGCCGGACACTACAGTGGCGGGAAATCCAGTCGAACCGTCAGCCGCAAGTACAGGGACAGGCTGGCCAGTCACTGCGTCCACCAGAGAAATAGTGGCGCCATCGACGACAGAGCCGTCAACTGCATTGAACACTAAGCCCGCAGAGTCGATTCCACCCAAGAGCTGCACAACATCGTCAGAATCGTCTGGGTCGATGTAATCAAAGACAATGTCAGCGCCGTTGGGACTGCCGACAACACAATCTCCTGGAGCAGAGTCACCTGCTACGCTCTGCACATAGCCAACAAAGATACCGCTGGCAATATTGGTCTCTGTAAGCACAATCACTTCGCTGTCTGTGCCACCTGCGCTTGAAATGCTGACACTCACCCGATCACGAACATTGGGGTCTATATCCTGATCCGCATCCGTGATTTCAACAAAGAGAGCATCCCCGGCACTAAACAGAGAGTTAGCGACAAGCGCGAGCTGACTTGTCGGATAAACACCGCCACTTTCATCAACTGCTGGGGCAAGTGCCGTCTCTGAACCAGAAGCCACACAAATACCCGTCGGGTCGGGCACAAGCAGATCACCTGTTGAGTCAATAGTGCCGCGAAGCAAGCGCCCCTCGGCCGGGGTTGGCGGCAGCAGCTGCAAATCAAGGGGCACATCAACAACAAACAAACCCGAAGTGTCTACGGTCAGGGCGTTACCGCGCGACCCAGGTTCGAGCGTAAACGGCGCACCGACTAATGATTGTAGGTCAGCGTCGCCCACGGTCGAAGGAAAAACGTAGCGACCCGGGGGAACAACGGTGTAGCTATAGTTACCTTGCGCTACTGCCGGAAAGCGAAACTCTCCCGATCCAAAAACATACATTGTGCCTGACGCATCGGTAACAGTGCTGCCACTCTCAATGGTGGATGGGAAGACGCTGACCCCGTCATCGCCGAAAACGGAGGCAGGATTGCCCGTCGCGGTATCGATTAGAGTAATGCTAGCGCCATCAATCAAGAATCCGCTAGCTGAATCAAATACTCGCGAGCGAGGGTTAACAATGGCAGCCGTGCTGGCAAAAACACTGCCGTCAAAGGCATTGGTATAGGTGGCGACTATGCGATCATTGGGCGCAACGAACAAAACACAGTCTCCGGCAGGCGAGGTCACGGCAACTGTTTGGATGTAGCCAAAGAACTCTCCTGTGTCGACACCCGTTTCTGCAATAGCGATTGTCTCTGTATCGCCTGACGAACCCTCAAGCTGGACAAACACGCTTTCGACAGACAGCGGGTCTGCATTTGCTCCGGCATCTTGCACTCCAAAGAATGCCGTGCCACCCGAGCGATAAACGCCAGTCGTACTGAGGTTTTCGGTAATAGGGAAACTGTAAACCGTGCCATCCGCCTCACTGGTCGCAGGTATTGCCGCAAAGTTCCCGGTAGCGGCAGCGTTGTCACTACAAGAAGCAACGGGTATCGCCTGGGGAGCACCTGCTACTGCATCAGGTGCAAAGAAATCTATAGCCGCAGTATTTGGCGTGAGCCCTATCTGCACAACGAACGGCGTACTAATAGTGAGGCCGCCCTTGTCGGTTGCGGTAATGAGAACCGTTATAGGAGGACCAGGCGGCACACTAACGCCAGGAGCCAGGCGAAGCTCATTGCCGACCACAACAAATCGGGCATCGTCCACCGTAAAGGTATGGCTGTCGACATTGTCCGGGTCCGTTACCGTGAGTGGTCCAACGACAGCGCCGGGTGTATCGGGATCCAGGCTCCCACCCGCCAGGGTTATACTGTCTGGCGCCTCATTTACATCGAGTATGGTCACGGTTATGGGCACAACAACACTCTCACCCGACGAATCCACAACCGTTACGTCGAGACTCAAAGGCGCGTCTACTTCAAAGTTAAAGCTGGTACCCGGTGCGAGCTGCAGGCTATCGCCGACTATAATAAATCGCGGATCAGATACCGCAAAAGTATGCGTATCTAAAGAATCTGAGTCAGTAGCATCAAGCAGACCAACCACAACGCCATCGCCGTTCTCTGGCACGTCATAGTTGATAAGCGAAAGGCCAGTGGGCGGTGAGTTACCAGCCCCGGGGGCACTTACAATGGTTGCGCTACTGGAAATTTCCATCGGCGAGCCGGATGCGTTAAAGCTCGCGGTTGCCGTATTGGTAATTGGAGTGTTCGGATCGATTGCATGAACACTAGATCCAAGAAAAGCTAACAGAGCAAAGAAAACTATCCGCACTCGGCCGCTCTTTATCTTCTTGCGTCTTTCTATCTTCTTTCGAAGAGGAGCAATAAATAACGCGCACACAGAAACAGGCACGCTCCTATCGGTGCGTGGAGCAATAGCTCCAGCCCCAATAGGAGGCGCCTTTTCCATGCGGTACTTATCGACCATAAACGCGATCTACAAACTTTGCCCTAAATGGCGTCGTTTATAGTTACGAAATACAGAACAAAAGCCGTCTCTTGACCCTGACAGGTTCCAAGAGTGGCTGAAGTTACATCTATTTCGTTTG
>CAZFIA010000107.1:0-14205 GCA_964519335.1 uncultured Pseudomonadales bacterium | reverse complement strand
CAGTTGAAGAGTTTGCCGACTTACAAGAGATGCTCTATGCCGACGACCGTCACTCTTTGCTGCTTGTGTTTCAGGGCATGGATGCGGCTGGCAAAGACAGCACTATCGACAAGGTTACCAGCGGAGTAAATCCCGCAGGCTTTCAGGTTTTCAGTTTCAAAAAGCCGTCCTCCGAAGAAGTTGATCACAACTTTCTGTGGCGTTGCTGGCAGCGGGTGCCAGAGCGCGGACGGATTGGCATTTTCAATCGCTCTTACTACGAAGAGGTGCTGGTGGTAAAAGTGCACCCGGCCATCGTGCAAAGCCGGCAACTACCCAACAAAAAGGTGGACAAAAAATTCTGGGAGCAGCGTTACGAAGATATCAATGCCATGGAGAGACACCTTGCTAACAACGGCACCCGAGTAATCAAGTTCTTTCTGAATGTGTCAAAGGAAGAACAGCGTCAGCGCTTTCTCAGCCGTCTGGATCGTCCAGAGAAAAACTGGAAATTTAGTTCCGCAGATTTAAACGAGCGTCGTTACTGGGATGACTATCAGAAGGCCTTCAAAGAAGCGATAGAAGCAACCGACCAAGATTACGCGCCCTGGTATGTGATTCCGGCAGACGACAAATGGAACATGCGCGTGGTGGTTGCAGATATTATTGTAGAAGAGCTGAAGGCGCTCGATATGAGCTACCCTGAGCCAGACGAAGCTGAAGTTGCCTTGTTTGACGCAGCGCGCAAAGAACTCGCAGAAGACGCGTAGCCCCCCGGCTAATAGATGCGCTTAGGTGGGATCCAAGGTTACGGGGTAAGTTTGCCGTAATTTTGTATCACCGCCTGGTTCGAGGCCAACCATCTCGCCGTACGCGCTTTCGTGCGTAAGCGTAACTTCCTTAAACCCCACGCGAGCGAAGGCCTGATCCGCCGCAGATCGACTCCGATAAACCAGATTTTCGCCACGCGCGTTGGTCAGCGTAATAGTTGAGTTCCCAACATCTACCGGTGCGTGCACCTGCAACAGGTACACCACGGCATCTACCGCTAAAACCGTCGCCTTGTATTGAATACCTTCTGCAAGGGCTGCTTTGAGTTCTTTGAGTGTCACTGCTCTCTACACCTGCTCTTTACACTTCAAAGTAGGGGCCTCTCTTTAAAACCAAAGGCCGTTTCAAGCGCTGCACCCATCTGCACAAGCAATCCTTCGTCAAGCTTGCGACCGACAATCTGAAAACCAGCGGGTCTACGCTCCCCATCAAGACCGGTAGGCAATGAAATTGTGGGATGTCCCGAATAATTAAACGGCGCTGTGAAGGTAATGAATTCGGCCCGTTCCTCGGGAGCCTCTCGCGCCACTGCCATGCTATCGAGCGTGGGCACGGGCACCGGCATCGCCGGACAGATAAATCCATCAATAGATTCGAACAGCCGATCGAGCTCGTTGCCAAACCGCTCGCGAATGCGCTCAAGCGCCCCGTACTGCAAGCCACCCACCTTTCGACCAAGCTCAATAAGCCCGGTTAAGTCTGGCCCATACTTAGACCGCTGCTCGGGAAACAGTCCTTCATGCGCCAGCGCGCACTCCACACCGCAGGTCACCACCCAATTGCGCACCAGCGTTTTGTAATCTGGCGGCAACTGCACTTCGTGTACCTCGGCACCAAGCTCAGTGAGCACGGAAACTACGTTATGCATGGTTTGCACTACCTGAGGTTCAACGCCCCGCTCCACATAGTCCCAATCGATTCCAAAGCGCAGGCCCTTAACACCGCCGTTCAATGCGGTCAGATAGTTGGGTACGGGTGCGTCAAGTGAGTTGGGATCCTTGTTGTCGTACCCCGCGATGGCGCCCAGCACGCGAGCGGCATCTTCGACAGACCGTGCTAGCGGACCAATGTGATCGAGAGACTCGCCCAGCGGAAACGCGCCCATACGACTAACGCGCCCGTAGGTAGGTTTAATGCCCACGACACCATTGGCCAAACTGGGAAAGCGAATGCTGCCACCGGTATCAGATCCCAGAGCCGCAAACGCAAGACCCGAGGCCACACTCACGCCCGTACCCGACGACGACACGCCCGGCCAGAGCTCCTTGTTCCAGGGATTTACCGGCGCTAACAGGTCCGGGTGATGCTCGCCATAGGCGCCTTCGGTGAGTTGCAATTTGCCAAGTACTACAACGCCTGCGCGATGGAGCCGACTCACTACTTCGGCATCAACCGTGGGCACGTGGTCGGCCATAACGGTGGTACCGCTGGCGGTTACCACGCCTCGAGTGTTCAGCAGATCTTTCAAACCTATGGGTACACCGTGCAGGGGCCCCAAAGCCTCGCCTCGCGCTCGCAGCTCATCAAGCTGAGCCGCGCGCGCGAGCGCTGACTCCTCCAGCACCCTGCAGTAGCAATGCAGGTCTTTGTTGTGCTCGTTGATGCGCCGCAACATGTGCTCGGTGAGCGCAACCGCGGTGAGCTCACCACGACTTAGCTGATCTGCTACCTCCGACAGCGAACACCAGTGCAAGCCTGACGGCGCAAGCTGCGAATGTGAAGGCGAGTCAACCATCAAATATTTTTCCTGAATTCAACAAACCCTTAGGGTCCAGCGCGTTTTTTAGAGTACGCATTAAGGCAATTTCTGTAGCGTTGCGAGAGATCGATAGCCAGGGCTTCTTCTCTAACCCAACGCCGTGCTCGGCAGAAACACTGCCGCCAATTGCGCGCAACGGTTCATATACCGAGCGCTCCACCTTTTCACGAATCACCGGGTCGTGTGCTGCGTCTTTTGCAGTAGTCGAGTCGACACCTGGACTGATAAAAAAGTGTAGGTTGCCGTCACCCATGTGGCCGAAGGTAAAGTTGGTGGTGGTAACGTCTGGAAACTCGCGATCAAGCCCCTCATTTACCGCAGCAACGTAATCTTCCATTGCCGACACCCGCAAACTCACATCAAAAATGAAATTCGGCTCATAGCGAAAGCACTGTTCAACATCATCGCGCATCGCCCACAGATTTTGTCGTTGGGCCTCACTCTGAGCAAGCACCGCATCAGCAATAAGCCCGTGTTCCATTGCCTCGGCAAGAGCGATCTCGGCCGCCGCATTGTCTGTGCCTATCGCTTCAACAAGCACGTAGTAGGGGTAGGTTTGTGCAAGTGGTGCCTGTTGCAGCGCAGGCGGGGTCGAGACCAGGCAATAGAAGTTATTCCACAACACTTCAAATGCGCTGAGCGTACCGCCGGTTGTTGCGTCGATATGCTTTAAGAATTGGGTGAGCTTCGCAAAATTCTCAACACCAACAAACATAGTCGAGGTGGCACTGGGGGCCTCACGTAAACGCAGTACCGCTCGCGTAACAATACCGAGGCTGCCTTCGGTACCAACAAAGAGTTGCTTTAAATCATAGCCTGCGTTGTTCTTGATCATGCGATTCATAGAACTCACAACGCTGCCATCAGCAAGCACCGCTTCTAGCCCCAGCAGCATGTCGCGCATCATGCCGTAGCGCACTACCCGATTACCGCCAGCGTTGGTCGCGATGTTTCCCCCAATAGTGCAGCTACCTCGCGCACCCAGGTCTAGCGGGAACATGAGGTTGTGTTGTTCTGCCCGCTCCTGCACCACCTGCAGCGGTACGCCGCTTTGCACGACCATGGTCCGGTCTAGCTCATCTACTTCTTCTATCTGGGTCATGCGCTCGAGAGAAATCGCAACCTCATCGCCATCGGTGAGTCCACTCTCAACCAAACCGGTGAGTCCCCCGTGAGCAACAACTGCCTGACCAAAGTCATGACAGATTTTCATCGCGCGGGATACTTCGTCGGTTGATGTGGGCCTGACAATGGCTTTGGCCTGCACGGTATCGGTGCGCCAAATGCCGGCCGATCGATTAGACACAGAGTCGCCCGTGAGTACAGCCGCTGCTCCCAGCTCGGTTCGCAATGCAACCACAACAGGGTCTTTGTCGGCAGGTATATGATCGGGCAATAATTGTTCGGCCACTACTATCCCCAGAATGTTCTGTGTAATGCTGCATTCTACACTCCCACATATCGGCGCCATGCGAAACGACTTCAACAAAGCTTATTACGACCGGTTTTATCGGGATCCGGGCACACGCGCTGTCAGCCCTGCTGCCGCAAAACGTCAGGCCGTTTTTATTGGGGGTTACCTACGCTACATGGAGGTACCGGTCCGGCGCATCGCCGACATCGGCTGCGGACTAGGCCACGTCTTAACCGCGTTGGGCAAGGAATACCCCAAAGCAAAAACGAAAGGCGTGGAGTACAGCAGCTACCTGTGTGAAAAATACGGATGGGATCAGGGCTCTGTGGTCGATTACAAGAACAAGCACCCGTTTGATCTGGTGGTGTGTAACGACGTGCTTGCCTACCTAAACGACAAGCAATGCAGCACAGCGATAGCCAACCTTGCGAGCCTCACGCGCAGCGCTGCGTTTCTTGGCGTGCTCACCGCAGAGGATTGGGACCTGTGTGATCAGGAGCGCACCGACCCGGATCAATACCTGCGCTCCAAGGCCTGGTATCAGCGCCGCCTGGCAAAGCACTTTGTAAGCCTCGGTGGCGGAATGTATCTCAAGAAGCCACTGGACTACCCGGTATGGACCCTGGATCGCCTCTTCTAAGCGCTCTGGCTCTCGTCGTCGTCGACTCCCTGCTGTTCCGCTTGCTCAGCGACAACGTCTTCAAGTAACACAGCCACACGCCCAAGCTCGAGATTGCGCGTGCCCATAGCCAGCAACAAGAACATAAATAGCTGTGCACCCAGTGAGCCGTTGTTGATCTTGGACCGCAGGTTGGCTTCGGTCTGCCGCACGCCCATCTCAGCCAATTTGGCCGCCAGATCTCGATATTCGAAGCCTTTATAGGCCATCTCGGCCCTAATCGTGCGCCGCAGCGTCTCCCTCATGGCCGGTGAATCAAACAGTTTTGGCATAAACAACGTGCCCGTAAAAACGCTCGCGATCTTGATTAATCGTCGCGAGCGTATTACACTCCATATCAGCACTAATAATCAACATATGTTGTTAATAATTCACATTTGTTAACAGTTTTCGGCCTGATGGCCCCACCCAGAAAGGAATCAATATGTTTGTAGAACCCCTCGTCATTATCGCCCTGGTCTTCGGCTTGCTGCTGTTGGTCAAGGGCGTGTGCTTTGTGCCCCAGGGCTGGAACTGGACCGTCCAGCGCTTTGGGCGCTACACCCGCACGCTGCAACCCGGCCTGTCCATCATCATCCCGTTTATGGATCAGATTGGCCGCAAGCAGAACATGATGGAGCAGGTACTCGACATCCCGCCCCAGGAAGTCATTTCCTCTGACAACGCAGGCGTCACCACCGATGCCGTGTGTTTCTATCAAGTGCTGGATGCCGTCAAAGCCTCCTACGAGGTCAACGACCTCACTCGCGCCATGCAAAACCTGGTCATGACCAACATTCGTGCCGTACTGGGTTCAATGGAAATAGACGAGATGCTCTCCAACCGCGACCGCATAAACTCAAACCTCCTCATGAAGGTCGATGAAGCCACCGACCCCTGGGGCGTAAAGGTTACCCGGGTAGAAATTCGCGATATTTCCCCACCACAGGATCTGGTTGATGCCATGGCACGACAGATGAAAGCCGAGCGTGAGAAGCGCGCGCTCATTCTGGAAGCTGAGGGCGAGCGAGAAGCCGCTGTGCAAATTGCAGAAGGCCAAAAACGCAGCCAGGTGCTACAAGCAGAGGGCGAGTTAGAAGCCGCTCAGCGCGAAGCGGAAGGTCGCGAACGACTGGCCGAAGCCGAAGCCAAGGCAACCCAGGTGGTTTCCGAAGCTATCGCCGGTGGTGAAACCCAGGCCATCAACTACTTTGTTGCCCAGAAGTACGTAGATGCACTGGGTAAACTCGCCGACTCACCCAACAACAAGGTCATGATGATTCCGCTAGAGGCGGCAAGTGTCATCGGCGCTGTTGGCGGCATAAGCGAAATCACTAAAGAGGCCTTCGGTACCAAGGAGGCGGTGTAACTATGGATTGGCTCTACAACCTTAATGCCGGACATTGGTTGGTTATTGGATTAGTACTGCTCGCGCTGGAGGTTGGCGGCGGCATTGCCTACCTGCTTGGTCCGGGGCTGGCTGCACTCTTTGTAGCGCTAGTCCACTGGCTATACCCGCTGGCACCACTCACAGAATTGTTCCTGTTTGTGATAGGCAGTATCGTTGCAACCTTCGCCTACGCGCGCTTTTTCCGCAACTCGTCAGTCGAAGCCGCCGCAGATGGCTTGCATGATCGATTGCAAGGTATGGTCGGTAAAGAAACTCAACTGGCGAATGCTGTGCACGGTAACGATCGCATTGCGTTTGGCGATACGCTCTGGCGAGTTCGGTCTGAACAGCATCTGGAAGCAGGCACCAAAGTGCGGGTCACCGGAGTCGACATCGACATCCTGCTTATCGAGCAAGTTCTTTAACACCTCAGCCAGCGCAATCGAGTAAGCTGCAGCAAACCGCCATAGGCTTACTCTACTGCACCCTCTCGATCTTGCCATTCTCATCGCCTACCTGGTCGCCATCATCGGCGTGGGCGTGTATCTCAGCCGCCGCGTCAGCGACGCCAATGACTATTTTTTAGCAGGGCGCTCGCTCGCCTGGTGGGTGATCGGGCTGTCGATAATCGGCACCAACGTTAGCGCCGAAGGCTACATTGGCGCGTCAGGCAGCAGCTACCAGTTGGGTATCGCCCAGGCCAATTTCGAATGGATTGGCGCCATCCCGGCCATGGTTATCGCCTCCCTCATCTTTATTCCTGTGTACTGGAAAGCGGGCGTTTACTCCATTCCTGAATATCTGGGAAAGCGCTACAACCAGGCCGTCCGAGTGCTCTCCGCACTCATCACCACCATCGTCATGGTGTTTACCATCGCGATTGCATTGTGGGCCATCGCCATCACGCTCGAGATTTTTGTGGGCTGGCCAACCTGGATAGGCATTATGGTCACGGGCACCGTTGTTGGGCTCTATAGCGTGTCGGGCGGCCTGGCCGCCGTCGCCTTCACCGATTCGCTGCAAGTCATCATTATGTTCGTAGGTGGGTTGTTCATCGTTTATCTGGGTATCAGCGACGCGGGCGGAACCGCTGCATTTGCCGAAGCACTTACCCGCGACAACCCAACCCACCTCCAGGCTTATTTGCCGGCAGATCACGGCCAGTTCCCGTGGCCCGCCGTGATCCTTGGGCTCGGCTTTGTGCTCTCGCCCGCTTACTGGTGCGGCAGCCAGGTCATACTGCAACGCACGCTGGGTGCCCGCAGCCAATGGGACGCATCAGCCGCAATGATCTTCGCGGCACTGGCAAAAACCTGCGTGCCACTGTTAATCGTGTTCCCTGGTTTACTCGCTCTAGTCATGATGGCCGAAATAGAAGCCCCCGATATGGCACTACCGTGGGTGATAAAGAACGTACTTCCACCCGGGCTTTCCGGGCTAATGTTTGTCGCTGTTATAGCCGCCCTGCAGTCGACGCTCGATTCTGCCCTTAACTCTACGTCGCTGTTAATAACTCGAGACATTCGTGGTGTACTCGTAAAGAACCCAAACCCCGAGAACGACCTGAAAATTGGCCGTTATCTCACACTGGTGATCTTGCTGTGCGGGATGTTGGCCGCTCCTGTGATCGACACTCAGAAAGGCATCTACGAGTTTATCCAAACCTTGCTGTCGTTATTTCAGGGCCCAATGCTCGCACTGCTTATTCTGGGCGTGCTCACCCGTCATGTCAGCGCTATAGCGGGCGTCATCGTTTTGCTCTCGGGTGTCGCGTTATCAGCGCTTATGTACAGGCAGGACGTTATGTTCTTGTGGATTGCCTTCATAAGCTTCATATATTCAATGGTCGCACTCTGGGGGCTGAGCTACATCTGGCCCAACCTCGACACCAAAGAAGAACTTGATCCTCTGGTGTTTAATCGTGCTTGAATCGCTCAACCACTGGCTGTCTGGCCTACCCACCAGTTGGGCAAACACCATTACCATGCTGCTGTTTGGCCTGCTTCTGATCATACTTTGGAGTTTTCCGCGCCAGATCGTTTTGCGTGGCGCGCCCGATCAAGCCCGTTGGCGCGATATTCGTATTTGGGCAACCGTGCTGATTTTTGTACAGTTAGGTATCTACACCGTCTTTCGCTGAGAGACAGTCTGCAGAGAGAACACTATGAAAATTCTGAACAGAAAGTCGTTTGTCGTACTGGGTGCTGCCTTGTTGGGAACGCTCGCTTCCGCTTGCAGCTCTACCATAGGTGGAACTACGGGCGACGCACCCTTAGGCAGCAATGCAGAGCCTGCGGCGCATACATCACCACGATTGTATGTACTTGATTGCGGAAGTATTCAATTCCCCGACGTCGCGGCCTTTGGACTAACAAACGAAGAAACGCCTGTACGCGAACTAGTAGTGCCTTGTTACCTTGTTGACCACCCGCAAGGCACGCTTCTGTGGGATGCAGGCTTGCCGGCCTCGCTTGCCGGCAATAGCAACCCGGTACCTATGCCAGGAGGTGGCGGAGGAACTGTCATCTACGATCGATCGCTCGAGGCGCAGCTAAAGGATCTCGGCTTTGCTACTAAAGATATCGATAAAGTTGCATTCTCGCACATGCACTTTGACCACACTGGCAGCGCCAATCTGTTCACTAGCTCGCAAATGCTAATTCAGCAAACCGAGTTTACTGCTGCGTTTGAAGAGGCAGAGAAATTTGAAGGCGTCTTTGTACCCGAGCTCTATAGCGAACTGGCGAACACACGGCGGCGCATCTTAAACGGTGATCACGATGTGTTTGGCGATGGCAGCGTGCAGATTATAAGCGCGCCCGGGCACACGCCAGGACATCAGGTATTGCAACTCATGCTAAGCAACAGCGGCCCGCTTATTCTCTCTGGCGACTTGTATCACTTTCGTTTCAGCCGCGAAAATCGCCGCACACCGGTATTCAACTACAACGCTGAGCAAACGCTGAAGTCCATGGACAAGGTTGAGGCGTTGGTAGCAGAACTAGGTGCGAAGTTCTGGATTCAGCACGATACCGCGCTGTACAAGACACTACGGCGCTCCCCGGCCTACTATGATTAGCAATAGGACTAGTAGGAGGACTAGAGGCGGTAAACGGTTACCGCCGTGTCGTGAAACAATTTGGCTTTCTCGCTAGCCGACGCACCGCTCACAATTTTCTTGAACGAGTTCCACAGCACGTTATAAGAGCAGCTCGCCTTGTCCACGGGAAAGTTGCTTTCAAACATGCAGCGATCAGCACCAAACACCTCGATGGCGTAGTCGTACCAGGGTCGCGTGGCCTTAACCAACGCATCAGAAGTAGGAGGTCGTTCGGCCTTATTGAAACCAAAGCCGTTTATCGCCATAACCAGGCCTCCAAGCTTGGCGTAGACATTTGGGCACGCAGCCAGAGCAGCCACATCAATTTTCCACTGGGAAAAAATCTCATCGCGCTTACCCTCGTAGGGTCCAATACCCAGGGGCCCGCCAAAGTGATCCAGGATAATCCGCGTGTCGGGAAAGGCACGCGCTAGATCGGTAAGTTCGGTTATCTGGTGGTGGAATAGCCACGAATCGAAACTTAGATTGCGCTTACCCAGCTCGGCAAAGCCTTCACGAAATTTGGTAGACGCAAGCATGTACTGATCTGGCTTGCTGTGAGAGTTGCGCACCTCGCTAGAAGCATCCCAGCTCGCCGCGTGACGAATGCCCTTGAAGCGTTCGGTCACCGCCATGTGCGCATCCAGCACCTCGCCCACCGCATGACCCAGGTTTAAATCGGCGAAACTGACAATACCAGCCGCCGCACGAGTCGCTCCAAAATTGCCGCTTGCAGACATCGCAGCAACGCCGTTTACAAACTCGGTTTCGCCTATCGGTCGCATCTCTACCGGCCCGTCGGCGCGAAACATGGCATCACACTCGACAAACACCGTCGACACCACGTTGTGTCCGCTCCCGGTATCGGCAAGCAACTCGGGCAGCAGATAAGTGCTTTCAGGGTAATCCCACAGATGATGGTGCGGATCGCAGATCGCGAGATCGGGCTCAAGGGTTTCTTCGGTGACCAGGTTCAGCCAGTCGGGTGATGCGCCTGCGGGCATGGAACGCGCCTTCTATCGATAAGAGTTAGTAAAGGTTAGTTGGCTTTGTGACCAAACAGGCTAACCCCAAGGCGAAACCGAGTACACTCTCTGCGTGTCTCCCTTCAAATTTGCACCCATCAAGAATTGGCGCAGCTACATCCCCATATTGGATGTGACGCGACGCTACCGACGCGGCGATTTTGGCCATGATGCCGTCGCGGGCCTCATTCTAGGCGTGATTACCGTGCCACAAGCGGTGGCCTACGCCTTCCTTGCCGGCCTACCTGCCGAAGCCGGGCTGTACGCCTGCCTCGTGCCCATGATCCTCTACGCCATACTGGGCTCCAGCCGCGAGCTGGTGGTCGGACCTGTTGCCGTGGCCGCCCTCATGGTTGCAGCGACCGTCAAAGAGTTTGCGCCGGCGTATTCCTACGAATATTTGTCCATCGCCACCATCATCAGCTTGCAGGCGGGCCTGTTGCTGTGGCTTCTGCGCCTGTCGCGCATGGGCGGCGTGGTTAACCTACTCAGCCACCCTGTGGTGAGCGGCTTTGTAAACGCGGCGGCACTCATCATCATTCTTAGCCAGCTGCTGCCGTTTAGCGGTCAGGAGTCGCAGGTAGGCAACAGCACCTGGGACAACCTGATGGCGCTGAGTGGCAGCATCGAAAAGGTCAATCCCTTCGCCCTGGCCATAGGTTTTGGCGGGCTGATTATCCTGTGGCTAACCCAGCGCTTTGGGCATCTGTTACTTGCCCCATTTAGTCAGCGCGAGACCGAAGAGCTCGAGCAGAGCGCGATAACAAGAATCGGCCCAATGATCGTCGTGGTGCTGAGCGTTGTTGCCGTGATCGGCTTCAATCTCGATAACGCTTATCAAGTACCTACCGTAGGCGCCATCCCAGCGGGGCTACCCAGCTTGACCATTCCCCCCTTTAACATGGAGCTGTGGATAGATCTGGCACCGTCGTCGGCCATCATCGCGTTGGTGGCCTACGTCGAGAGCTTCACCGTGGCCACCATGTTAGCCACCCGCCGCCGGCAACGCGTTAACAGCCATCAAGACCTTATTGCTTTAGGTGCCGCAAACATCGGAGCCGCTTTCACCGGCGCCTATCCTGTCGCTGGCAGTTTTTCACGCAGCAGTGTGAACTTTGCCGCAGGCGCGCGCACGCCCATTAGCGCGCTGGTGTGCGCGGTGGTGGTGGTCATCACTCTGCTTGCCCTTACACCCCTATTTGCCCGCCTGCCTCAGGCAGCCCTGGCTGCAATCATTGCCGCTTCGGTCTACTCTTTGATCGACTTCAGGTCTTTGCGTGGCCACTGGAAGTTCTATCACCACGACGTCATTACCCATGTAGTCACCATGCTTGCAGTGCTGATGTCAGACGTAGAAACCGGCCTTCTGATCGGCGTGGCTACCTCTATCGCCTTGTTTATTCGTCGCTCCTCACGACCCACCGTGACCTTGATCGGCCGCATCCCCAACAGCGAGGTCTTCCGCAGCACCAAGCACCACGATGTCGAAACCTTTGGTCATGTGGCCGCGGTCCGCATCGACGAGAACGTCTACTTTGCCAACGCCACGCAAATCGAAAACCGACTGTTAAAGGTGGTGCAACAAAAACCCAGAACGCGGCATTTGTTGTTGGTGATGAGTGCCGTAAACCTGGTCGACGTTAGCGGTCTGGAAATGTTGCGGCGGATTAACGAGAATCTAAGCCGAATGGACATCAAACTGCACCTGGCCGAGGTGAAGAGTAAAGTGATGGATTCACTAAAAACAACGGAGTTGCCCACTTCGCTCTCTGGCAGCGTGTTTTTTAGTACTGATCAGGGCATGCGCGATCTGGCGGATCGCAACTAGCGTAAAACAGACAGCGAACAACAGAGCGTAAGAACAACTAATCAAGAAGTACTCGGGGGAGTAAGTATGTATCCAGGCAAGTGGGCGGAAGTTTCGCCAGACAAAGCGGCAGTCATTCATTCGGTCAGCGGCGAACAAACCACCTGGCGCGAGCTCAACGATCGATCTAACCAACTCGCGCAACTCTTATACTCCAAAGGCCTGCGCCGTGGCGATCACATAGCGATGTTCATGGAAAACGATATTCGTTTTTATGACGTGGTATGGGCAGCGCTACGATCCGGGCTGTATCTCACCACGGTTAATCGCTACCTCACGGGTGAAGAAGCCGGCTACATCGTTGATAACTGCGAAGCCAAGGCGCTTATCTCTTCAGCTTATCTTGCTGACACAGCCAAAGAAATTCTGCCCCACGCTCCAAACTGTGTAACCAATCTGATTGTTCGCGGACAAGGAGATCCGGAAGTAGCAGGCTTCGAAGACTACTTCACAGCGCTTGCCACGCAACCGGCCAAACCGCTCGCCGAAGAACCTATGGGCAGCTTCATGCTCTACAGCTCTGGCACCACAGGCCGGCCCAAAGGTATCAAACGCGAGTTGCCTAACTGGAGTGTAGGCGCAGAAGACGTGGGCACCGGCGCTATGAACCAGATGCTCTGGGGGTTCAATCAAGACAGCGTTTATCTATCACCCGCACCGCTCTACCATTCGGCACCCGCCGCGTTTTCTACGGCAACCCTGGCACTCGGTGGCACCGTTGTAGTCATGCCACGGTTTGACCCTGTGCAAGCGCTCGAATCTATTGAGAAATACAAAGTCACTCACAGCCAGTGGGTGCCCACCATGTTCACCCGCATGTTGAAATTGCCGGCTGCCGAACGCGAAGGCTTCGACTTATCCAGTCATCGCGCTGCAATCCATGCCGCAGCACCCTGCCCGCTCGAAGTTAAGAAGCAAATGTTCGATTGGTGGGGAAACATAATCTACGAATACTACGCAGGCACCGAAGCCAACGGCTTTGCGCACGCCGGCCCCGAGGAATGGCTCGCAAACCCAGGCACTGTGGGTAAGCCGCTAATGGGCGCACTAAGGATCTGCGACGACGCTGGCAAGGAATTGCCCGCGGGCGAAACCGGCCTTGTCTATTTCGAACAAGAAGAAATGGGCTTCCGTTATCACAAGGACGACGCCAAGACCAAAGAGGTGCAACACCCGGAACACCCCAATTGGACAGCACTGGGTGACGTTGGCTACGTCAACGAAGACGGGTATCTGTTTCTAACCGACCGAGCCACCTTCATGATTATCTCCGGCGGCGTGAACATCTATCCGCAAGAGATCGAGGATGCACTTACGCTGCACCCTAAGGTGTTTGACGTTGCCGTGATCGGCGTGCCCAACGAAGAGATGGGCGAAGAAGTGAAAGCCATAGTGCAGGCGGCAGAAGATCAGGTGGCGAGCGATGAGCTTGCAGAAGAACTCCTGGCCTACGCTCGCGAACATATCGCGCACTACAAGTGCCCGAAGAGTGTCGATTTTGTCGATGAACTGCCACGGCTTCCTACAGGCAAACTCTACAAGCGAATACTTAAAGACAAGTATTGGGGCAAGGGCGATTCAAAAATTGTGTGAAGCTCAAGCCGCGGAACGGAACTGACCGAGCGCGTTAGAGGCTTTAGCGACAGTATTTATTGCGTTTGTACCGGTACCGATTGAGATGAACCGGTACAAACGGATTTTGAAGCTGTGAAATTAGAACCTGTGGGGTTAACCACCTCAAACCGTCCCTCGCTTGTCCGTTCAATGCGGTACCCGAACTCATGAACCGCACGATGATGGCGACCGCAGAGCAACACCAGATTATCGAGCTTAGTCTCGCCCCCTTTAGCCCAGTGCACCACATGATGGCCCTCAACGTAGCGATCCTGCGTACAACCCGGAAACTGGCAGTGGCGGTCGCGGCTGAGTAGGGCGCGTCTTGTGGCCGGCGGAATCGCCCGGGTCTTGCGACCCACACTTAGAGGGCTGCCCTTGGCGTTTTCGATGATCGTCACCAACCCGCCATCGCAAGCCAGACGGCGGATGGTTTCGGGATGCAACGTTTCAGCGGGAACGCGATTTTTGTCTGATTCTGTATCTGCCAACGTTTCCGCTGAAACGTGAACATGCACCTGATGCCGATCCCCGGGTGTGCTCGGAACCCCGCCGATCAGGCTGTCGG
>CAZFIA010000106.1:7517-14480 GCA_964519335.1 uncultured Pseudomonadales bacterium | reverse complement strand
GCGTGACAAGAAGCTGCTCATTCTCGACGCCGCGGCCAGCGTGGTCGAAGATCAGGGCGCCGGCCATCTGACCATTGATGCGGTGGCCGCCAACGCCGGGATCTCCAAGGGTGGCGTGCTCTATCACTTCCCTAACAAGCAAACGTTACTGCGCGGCATGCTCGATCAGGTCATCGCCAATCAGCAGCAACGTATAGAGCACAACAGTCGCACTCGCGGCGGTGCTCACGCGCATGTGTTGTCCGTACTCGACCCCTTACCCAAAAGTGAGTGGACATCTGCGCTAGCCATTCTTGCCGCTGCGGCGGAAGACCCGGATCTCTTGGACAGCGCCAGAGGATTTATGCGCAGTGTTTTAGACGAGCTGAGCGGCGGCCCACACTTCGCAGATGCGCTCATGGTGATCCTCGCCGCTGAAGGCCTACGCATTATGGACACGCTCAACATAATGCCCATCACCGCAAAAGAGCGCAGTTTGCTCAAAGCACGGATTCTCGAGCATGCCGAACAGGTGTCGCCATGAAACACACTATGCTTCGCGCACTAGTCGCTGGCGTGCTTTGTATCTCGATGTGCGCGTGCGAGCCACGCGTACCACCAGAAATTGAAGATCAGTCAGTGCGCCCCGCGCGCGTTATGACGGTCAACTTAGAAAACCAAGATCAACAACTGGAACTGGTTGGGCGCGTAGAAGCCGCACAGTCAATCGATCTTGCTTTTGAAGTGTCCGGACCTCTGTACAAACTACCTATACGAGAAGGCCAAGAGGTCAAAAAGGGTCAACTCCTCGCCGCTATCGATCCAGGTGACTTAAGGCTCGCGGTAAGTGAAGCCAGGGTGCAACTGCGATTGGCACAACAAGATTTAGATCGCAAAGCGTCAATACTGTCGCAGCGCGGTATCGCCCGATCGGTGGTAGATGACGCTCTGTCTGTACGCGATTTACAGCAAGTACGACTCACGCAAGCCCAGCAAAAACTGGCCGAGGCCTCTCTTTTGGCCCCCTTTGACGGCGTGATCGCTCAGCGGTTTGTGGATAGTTTTACCAACGTTAACGCGGCTCAACCCATCTTGCGCCTGCACGCAGGCAACGAGCTTTATGTGGTTGCGAACATACCCGAGCATCTCTCGGCAACGCTTACACCAGAAGAGATCGACAGCATCTACTCAACGTTTTCATTCTCTGGAGACGAAAAGTTCCCGCTCACATTTAGAGAAAACAGCGGTGAAGCAGATCGGGTCGCGCAATCGGTAGAGGTGTCGTTCGCCATGCCAAAGAGCAAGCAATGGAACTTCCTGCCTGGCATGACGGCTAGCGTTACTATCCAGCTAAAAAAGAGCGGTATCGCATCCGTCGTACTGCCCGCCGCTGCCGTAATCTCAGACCCCGAGCAGCGACTGTTTGTCTGGTTGGTCGATAACAATACGCAGACGGTTAGCCGCCGGTACGTGAGTGTTTCACAATCTCAGCCCAACGGTGTTGTGGTTATCGAGGGGTTATCCGAAGGCGATGTTTTAGTCACCACGGGAGCAGCCACACTGAGCGAAGGTATTAGAGTGCGCCCAATACTAGACGACGAACGGGTTTAGCATGACAGGCATCGCACGCCTCGCAATTGAGAAACCGCTCTATTCCTGGCTGCTGGTTGTCGTTTTATTATTCGGTGGCGTGTGGGGGCTAAATAATGTCGGCCGTCTCGAAGATCCCAAATCACCCATCAATCGCGCACTAATAATAACCACTTACGAAGGCGCGTCTGCTGTAGAGGTTGAACAGGAAGTTAGTGAGGTGCTCGAGGCCTCGATCCAACGTTTACCCCACTTCGACACCATTGTTTCGAAGTCGTTGAACGGCCGATCGGAAATTACCATTGACGTTTTCGATACCATTAAACCCGAGGACACCCCGCAGGTTTGGGATGAACTGCGCCGCAGGATTTCCGACGCTCAAATCCGCTTACCTCCAGGGGCAGGGCCATCTATAGTATTCGACGACTTCGGTGACATCTACGGTTTGATGTACGCAGTGGCGGCACCTGGCTACTCCGACCGGGACATCAGAGATATCGGACATCGACTGGAAACCGCCGTAAAATCGGTGCCCGGCATTGCACAGGTTACGATCGACGGCACACCTCAAGAAGCCATCTACATCGAGATCGATAATCCGCGGCTGATTCGGCTCGGACTCTCTATCGACTCTGTATTCCAACAAATCGCAGTAGAAAACCAGGTAATCCCAGCAGGTTCAGTACTGGTGAGCGGCAGGCGATTGCGCGTGGCACCCTCCATGGCCTATAGCAGCGTCGAAGCACTGCAAGACCTCAGTATCGGCCTGCCGGGCACCTCAGAAATTGTTCGCCTGGGAGACATAGCCCGCGTGGCGCGTGAGCGGGTGGAAGTGCCTTTCGAAATGATCCGCCACAATGGTCAACCGGTGTTCACTCTCGGGTTGTCGGTAACAAAAGGGCAGAACGTCGTCGACGTTGGTAAGGCAGCCGAAGTCGAAATCGCCAAACAACTGCGCAATCTGCCAATCGGCGTAACCATAGAGCCCATCTACGCGCAGCATAGCGAGGTAGAGAAATCTATCGCTACCTTTCTGCGAAACCTGGTGCTGTCAGTAAGCACCGTTGTCCTGTCTCTTTGCCTGTTCATGGGCTGGCGCGCCGGAACTGTTGTCGGCATCGTTTTAGGGCTAAGCGTGATGGGTTCTTTCCTGTTCATGCAATTGCTCGACATTCAGCTTCAGCGCATTTCGCTCGGCGCACTCATGATCGCGATGGGGATGCTGGTCGACAATGGCATCGTAGTCGCAGAAGGGATGGTCGTTGGCGTAAAACAGGGCCTGGAACCCAGCGCGGCTGCCGATCGCGCTGTGCAACGAACCAAATTTCCACTTCTGGGTGCAACGATAATAGGCATTGCCGCGTTTGGGCCCATAGGTTTATCCAATGATGGCTCCGGCCATTTCTTGCGATCTCTCTTTCAAGTTATCGCCATTGCGCTAAGTCTTAGTTGGATACTGGCGATTACTCTAATCCCGCTTATTGGCAGTAGGCTGCTAAAGCCAACGACTGCGGCGGATGAGGCAGAGATCTACTCTGGGGTACTCTTTGCACCTTATCGCGTGTTGCTAGGAAAAAGCCTGCGCTACTACTGGCGAGCAACAATCTGTCTGTGCGCAATTCTGTGTGTTTGTTTTTGGGCATTTCAGTTTGTGAAGCCTGGATTCTTCCCCTCAACCAATGCACCTCTCATCTATGTCGACTACTGGCTACCAGAGGGAACCGACATTTCTACAACGAACGACGCAGTAACAAGGCTCGAAAGCGATATTCACCAGCTTATAGATGCGGAGGCAATAACCTCATTTGTAGGTAGAGGCGCCAATCGTTTTACCGCCATCATGAATCCACAACAACCCAACTCAAGCTACGCACAAATAGTGATTCGAATACCCGATCACACAAAGCTCGGATTCTTCATAGATCAACTGAGTAGCGAGCTAGTCACAAGTCATCCAGACGCAGAGTTAAGGGTGTTCCGCGCAGCATTTACACCAGGCACAGGGCTAAAAATTGAAGCCCGATTCTCCGGCCCATCACCAGTTGTACTGAGAACACTAACTGAGAAGGCCCTGGCAATTTACACCAAGCACAACCTTATCCATCGCAGCAACGACTGGCGTCAGGGTGCGCTTACTCTGGTTCCTGAATTTGATGCGATTCGCGCCACCACCGCGGGAATCACAAGGCGCGATCTAGCACAAGCGCTCGCGTTTTCTTCCGAAGGCGTAAACGTTGGCCTGTATCGCGACAACGATAAGCTGCTTCCTATAATCGCGCGTGCACCACGCTCGGAACGTACAGACTCTCGAGGCCTCGCCGAGCGTATGGTGTACAGCCCTGGTCAACAGCGTTACATCTCGGTAGGCCAAATTGTTCCGAACTTCAACGTAGAAGCTCAGAACACTGTGATAATACGCCGCGATCGCGTACGCACAATGACAGCAAGAGCTAACCCACCACCCGGGTACAACGCGCTACTGTCCACCAACAATGTCAAACCAGAGATTGACGCGATAGAGCTACCACCAGGGTACAGCCTGGAGTGGGGTGGAGAATTTGAAGGTAGCCAGCGAGCACTGGCTTCGCTTCAGCCCGGCATCCTCCTGGCCGTACTTGCTATGTTCACGCTTACACTCCTGCTGTTCGGCACTGTGACTCAAGCTGTGGTTATCTGGCTAACGCTACCTATGATTTTGTGCGGCGTTGTTATTGGGCTGGTTGCCACCGACTCATCATTCACCTTTCCGGCCTTTCTCGGCTTTCTTAGTCTTATCGGCATGTTGATAAAAAACTGTATCGTACTTATCGACGAAATCGACAAACGAATTCAAGAGAGCGGTGCGTCTGATCAAACCATTCTACTGGCAAGCGTTTCGCGTTTGCGGCCGGTATTGCTCGCGACCGGCACCACTATCATCGGCATGACACCGCTTTTGGCAGATACTTTTTTCAAAGAGATGGCCATCTGCATCATGAGCGGACTGGCATTCGCTACCGTGCTAACACTTATAGCTGTACCGGTGTTCTATAGAATCGCGCTACGCAAGCGCATTTTGGCATCCGAAGAGTCGGCAGAGGCGCAGGGCCAATCTGCGCATCCTGCCCAATCAAACAGCCAGGTGCCTGCCTAGCTCGCCAGTACCTGCTCAGACATTCCTGCCGGCGGCTTTTCGAGTTTTACAATGCGGCCAGGAAACCCTTTGAAGTGCGGTATGCCCTGCTCGTAATCAAGAAACTCCGCCTCGTCGGGACAGAGCACTGCATCACTACTGATAAAGGAACCTGCTAATTCAGCAGACCCCCGCAACTCGGGATACCACCAGCCATGCGGCACTCGAATATGGCCTTCCTTCATACTCTCTTGAACCAGTACTTTGGCCGTCACTTCACCGGTCTCTGTCTGCAGCTTCACCCAATCGTGATCAACAATGTTCTGCCGCGCTGCATCGGTGGGGTGCATAAACAGCTTGGGTGACGGCGAGCGATCGCGCAGCGACTTAATCTGCCGTTGACCCGTTTGAAAGAACGCATCTTCGCGAACTCCCGTGAACACATAGTAGGGATAGTCTTCAGAGACCGCGGGGCCTTCACGATAGTAAGGCAGCGGATCGAAGCCAAGCTCTTCGAGCACGCTGGACTTCAGTTCTACTTTGCCAGAAGGCGTTGCAAAACCGGTTTTCTCATACTTCTTGTATTCTGCTTCCGGCCCGTACATGTAGGTCTCTTTTGAAAACTCTTCGAAGGTCTTGCCCATAGGCGTCAGCCGGTAATCCAGCACGTCTTCTATGCTGTCCCAGGGAAATAGATCACCATGACCCATCCGATGCGCAAGGTCATGCCAAAACTCGTAGGTGCTGGTGCATTCGGGTGGCGGTTCAACCGCCTTCTGAGAAAGGCTGAGGCTCGTACGCCAGCTCCAGGCATCTGCCAGGTGGTTGCGCTCTGAGAACACATCACCGGGTAACACATAATCTGCAAGCATCGCTGTTGGCGACATGAATATTTCGTGCGCCACAATCAGTTCTTGATTAAGTAGGCCTGCATGAATCTGATGCTGATTGGGATAGCTCATCAACGCGTTATTGCCCAACGCGAAAAAGGCTTTTACCGGATAGGGTTTCTCGGTGGCCATTGCCCGAAAGGTTGAACTTGGGTTGGCCATGTAACAGCCCATCACGATATCGGCGTAGCCATAGCCGTGCACACGCTCCGTGTGTTCTGAAAGCATCTCTTGCGCACGATAGGTATAGGCCGGGTGCTGATCAGCGCCTAGCTGCTTAGCCTTCTGCTCTGCACTTAGAGACTCATGGTTACCCAGTTCGGATTCTGGAATGTAACCGGGGTTAAACCCACCCAGCAGCTCACCGCCTGGAATATCAATGTTGCCCGTGAGCGCACGCAAGATGCTGTGCAGTCGAATCGCAGAAGTTGAAGAGATCTGCATGTCTGTAATGGGCGTCCAGGGAATGCAGGCGCTCTCAGACGTTGCATAAAGCCGGGCCGATTCGGCGATCAGCTCAGCGTCGACACCGGTAATCTCAGCAACGCGCTCTAGAGGGTATTCGTTAACTCGTGCGCATAGTTCCTCAAAACCGGTGGTGTGTTCTGCAACAAACTCTTTATCGTAGAGTTCTTCGTTGATAATGACGTTCAACCAGCCCAGGCACATTGCCGCATCAGTACCGGAGCGTAACCTCAGATGCATATCCGCAACTTCAGCCTGATCAGAAACCCTTGGATCGAGAACAATCACCTTGGCGCCGTTTGCGCGTGCGGCATTGATCATATTGAAGATAGGCGTCCAGCTATGCTTGCGCGGGTTGTGCCCAAACAACACAACACACTTGGAATTCATAATGTCCGCATAGGGGAACCAGCCATACGTGAGCTTGTTAACCGCTGCCGTGTTGCCTGCACAGAGTGACACACCGCTAATATAGTTGGGTGAACCCAGCGCGTTCATGAAACGCCGGTCCATGCTGTGGGTAGTCTGGGTATTCCAACCAGAAGTGGAAACGACAAACGACTCAGGGCCGTACTTGTCGACCACTCCCTGCAACCGCTCGGCAATCTCGTCCATCGCCTGTTCGTAGGAAATCTCTTCCCACTTGTCTTCACCACGCTCGCCCACTCGCTTTAAGGGTTTGGTGAGTCGGTCAGCGTGATTGTGAATCTCGGGAGCCGCTATGCCCTTGTAGCAAACGTTGCGCGCAAGCGCGGGATTGTCATGGGCAATCATCCGCGTCAACTTACCGTTCTCGGTTTCGGCTCGAAGCTGGCAACCGATATCGCAAATAGTACAAACAGAGTAGGTGTGTTCTGCTGTTTTTTCGGTAGCCATGTTTTGTTCCTTTATGTGCGGTTGCTATGTGCGGTTGCTATGTGCGGTTGC
>CAZFIA010000106.1:0-7417 GCA_964519335.1 uncultured Pseudomonadales bacterium | reverse complement strand
TATGTGCGGTTGCTATGTGCGGTTGCTATGTGCGGTTGCGCAGGAAATTTATAGCACAGAAAGCTTGTCAGTGCTTTTTCGAAACACCAATTTGGTCCACCAAACTCCCTGCTTCCGATTCTTTTCTTGAATTGATTCACTGGATTTTGCAAACAGCGTGGTAAATCCGTCAGCCTGCGCAAGCTCTATGGTTTCTTGCTGACCAACCGCAAACATCACACGACCAGACGGCACAGGGCCATGCCGCAAACTCATTATTACTTTCGAATCAGAGTGCGTGAGCCGCGCTAGATTTTGCATGCCTTCTGCTCGCTGCGCCTCGTCCAAGTGCATCCAAACAGCGCTTAAGATAATCAAATCGAATGTTCTGCCAGACGGCATAAGTGACCCAAGTGTTGGCAGACCATCTGCAAGCCATTCAACATCAACACCCTTATGAAACGAAATCGCTCTATTTAGAAGCGCAGCCGTTGGCTCTATTGCTGTCACTGCATGACCAAGACCGGCAAGGTGTGCTGCATCTCTTCCGCTACCGCAACCGATATCAAGAATGCTGGCGGGTACCGACGGAAAGTAATCAAGCACGTCGGCATGTACGGCCTCAAAAAGGTGGCCCTGATAGTGCTCAAAAAGTGCATCCGCGTTATCCGCATAGCCAGCATTACTGTTGTTGGTTTTTAACATTCAATTAACTCGCGGCCCACAATCAACCAATGGCATACTTAACCGATGATACCCAGCTTACTCTGACAGCCTACATCGGATTCCGTCCATGCAACCACTAACCTCCTCCCCCGAGCTCGACAACGCAATTGTTAGGGCAGATTTCTGGTCTAATGAAACTGGTATACACGATCAACTCACCTGGCTACGGCAAAACGACCCGCTGCGCAAGCTAAGTCCTGAAGGCTTCGAACCTTTCTGGAACGTCACAAAATACGAAGACATAAAGGAGATAGAGGGCAATAAGGAGATCTTCCTAAACGATCCACGCCCGACTCTGGCCGAATTGGGCCGCATAGAAATGGTAGAAGCCGTATTGGGCCGCCGCCACCTCATCCGTTCGCTAATCGCCATGGACGAGCCAGATCATCTTAAATACCGGCGTCTCACCCAGGGCTGGTTCATGGGCGCCAATCTCAAAAAACTACAGGCGCGAGTAGACGAACTTGCAAAAATCTCCGTAGACCGAATGGCTGAACTGGGCGGCGAATGTGACTTCGTAAAGGATGTCGCCGTGTGGTATCCGCTGCGCGTCATTATGGAAATCCTCGGCGTGCCCCCTGAAGACGAAGCGCTAATGCTCAAACTCACGCGTGAACTCTTTGGTCCCGCCGACCCAGACAACGAGCGATCGTTTTCACCTGAAGAATTCTTTACCGTAAACGGCGAGTTTGAAGACTACTTCGCCGCACTTACGCGCAAGCGTCGAGAACAACCCACCGATGATGTCGCAAGCCTTATCGCCAACGGTACGGTAGACGACAAGGCCATTCCCGATGTAGAGGCAAACGGCTACTACATCATTATCGCCACCGCAGGCCACGACACCACAAGCGCCTCAACCGCAGGTGGATTACTTGAACTAATAAAAAACCCGGAGCAAATGGCCAGGCTGCGAGCAAATCCAGACGAACTTCTGCCTACCACTATCGACGAGGCCATTCGTTGGGTAACGCCGGTAAGGCACTTTATGCGTACAGCGACAGAGGATTATTCCATTCGCGGCCAAACCATTAAGGCGGGCGAGTCGGCAATACTGTGGTATCCCTCAGCCAACCGTGATGAAGAGATATTCAAGAATCCCTTCGAGTTTCAGATCGATCGCAAAGATGCCAAGCAACTCGCCTTTGGATTCGGCGCTCACGTCTGCCTTGGCCAGCACCTTGCACGAATGGAAATGAACTCCATCTATCGCGAGATACTAAATCGAGTATCCGATATCGAACTGGTGGGAGAACCAAAATACATCCATTCAACCTTTGTCGGCGGCCTCAAATCAATGCCCATTCGGTATCGCATGAAGTAAACTGAAGCAACAGAAGCACGCTCTCATCGCCATATGACACCTCGCTCCCAAGCATCCGTTAAACCATTGCGTATTGGTCTGCTGGTCAATTCGAGCGTTGTCCCAAAATATGACGCCGCGTTTATCGACTGGGTCGCAACTCAAGACGACATTGAGGTAACACACCTCATCGTGCATGCACCGGAAAATGACGAGAAAGCGGCGCCGCGAGACTCCTTACCCAACAGAGTCAGCACGTTGCTCGCAACGCAAGGTTTCAAAGCGACGCTCACGGGCTTGCTCTGGAGTCTAATTTATTGGAGCGAAAAACGCCTTCTCGCAAAAAATGACCCACTGCTTCGCGGTCACCTCGAAACCGTAGATGTAGCCGACCGGGTCCCAGACCAGCTGCGTATTACACCCAAAGTTTCGTCGTCTGGTTTTGTCTTCAGATTTTCCGAACGCGACACCGATGCAGTAAAAGCCCTAGATCTCGACCTAATGATTCGCTGCGGCACCGGCATTCTGCGCGGCGACATACTCTCCAGCAGCCGTTTTGGCGTTCTGTCTTTTCACCACGGCGACAACCGGGTGAATCGCGGCGGGCCACCGGCCTTCTGGGAGGTGTACTACAAGCAAGCTCGCACCGGCTTCACAATTCAAAAACTCTCCGATGTGCTAGATGGCGGCGAAGTCTTTCAGCGCGGGCACTTTCCAACACAGTACCCCTACCTGGTTAACCAATCGCAGCTGTTCGCGAAAGCTAATCCGTTCATGCAGCACATTGTCAGATACATCGCAGATCATCGAAAGCTACCCGAAGCACTTCCAGATGCGCCCTATTCAGCACGTTTGTTCCGGCGCCCAAACCTTACACAAATGCTGTGGTATCTAAGCCAGCGCTTCGTTTACCGCACACGCCAAAAACTGAGGTACGTCGCAGGTTATCGAGATCTCTGGCACGTGGGCTACTGTCACTCAGACTGGACTAACGCAGAGTTGTGGCGAGGACAAAAACTAACCAACCCACCCGGAACCTTTCTCGCCGACCCCTTTGTCATTCATCGAAATGACAAAGCCTACTGCTTTGTCGAGGAGCTCGACCTCGCGAGCGACAAGGCGCTAATTAGCGTCTATGAATTAGGAAAAAAAGAAGCGATTCGACTAGGTCCGGTGGTTGAAGAATCTTTTCACCTCTCGTTCCCCTATATCTTTGAGTACAACGACAATCTATATATGTGCCCTGAGACGGCCACCGCCAGGGACATACGGGTCTATCAGTGCGACGAGTTTCCAATGAAGTGGTCGCTTAAACAGATTTTAATGCCTGAGTTCGATGCAGCAGACACTATGCTCTTTGAGCACGACGGCCGTTGGTGGATGTTCACTAACACCGACGAAGCTTACGTTGATGAGTTCTGTTCAGAATTTCATATTTTCTGGTCAGACTCACCGCTATCTACTGATTGGACCCCACACAAGCAAAACCCAATCTATGTTGATTCTTCTCGAGCGCGCAACGGCGGTTTGCTCAGAAAAGACGGCGACATCTTTCGAGTAGCTCAGGAACAAGGCTTTGTGACCTACGGTGTTGCAGCGCACGTGAACAAGATCGTAACGCTAACCCCTGAACTCTACGTCGAGGAACAGGTTGCCCGCGTGTCGCCAAATTTCGACGACGGCTCCCACGGCGGCCACCATCTACACAGCGACGGCAAGGTGACCGTATTCGATTACCGAAAGCTCGTTAGAATCTAAAGGGGAGATACACTATGAACGAGGCCACGGGCCCACTCAAAGGCGTGACTATCATCGATTGCTCGATGAATCTCGCTGGTCCGTTCGGCGCAGCAATGCTCGCCGACCTGGGTGCCAACGTAATCAAAGTTGAACCACCCAGCGGCGATCCGGCACGCAGCAGCCCGCCCCTCTCGCCAGACTATGCTAACCCGGATGCCGAAGAGAGCGCAGGTGTCGACTACGGTGGCTACTTTGCATCCATCAATCGCAACAAGCGCAGCATCGTACTGGACCTTAAGAAAGAGGAAGACAAAGAAATCTTGCTGAGGCTTTGCGAGAAAGCCGACGCCATTCTCGAAAACATGCGCACCGGTATCATGGACAAGCTTGGCGTGGGTTATGACGTTATCAAAAAGCGCAACACCGCTATTGTCTACGCGTGCATCCGCGGTTTTGGCGATCCGCGCACCGGTGAAAGTCCTTACGCACACTGGCCCGCCTACGATATTGTGGCTCAGTCGATGGGTGGCCTTGCGCATATCACCGGCCCCAAAGACGGCACTGGATATCCATGTGGTGTAAGCGTAGGAGATATCTATCCCGGCACGCTAATGGCTCTGGGTTTGGTATCTGCAGTACTCAACGCCCGGCAAACAGGTGAAGGTCAGTTCTTTGACCTGGCCATGTACGACGCAATGTTGCAGTTTAGCGAGTCAGTAGTCAGCAACTACGGCTACGAAAAAAGGGTATTGGGCCCGCGTGGGCAACACCACAATTACCTGATGCCTTTTGGAATTTATCCAGCAAAGGACGGAAGTATCGCTATAGGTGCACCTGGCCCCAAGCACTGGGGGTTATTGTGTAAAGCCATGCAGGCCGATGACCTGATAGACGACCCGCGCACGGCCAACACATTCAAACGCTCAGAGAACCGGGAATACATCGACGGGCGCATCATTGAATGGACCAGTCAGCGCACCCGTCAGCAGATCATGGACTTGCTTGGCGGTGATGTACCCATGGGCCCGGTAAACACGGGCGAAGACATTTACAATGATCCGCATGTCGCCGCGCGCAACATGATCGCAACTATCGAGCTACCGGGCGACAATCCGGATGTATCGATAGTGAACACACCTTTCCGTTACACCAACACCCCAGCGGGCATCTACCGTCGCCCGCCAAAGCTATCCGAACACCGCGAAGAGATCCTTAAAGAATTTGGCATTGAAACCGAGTAACTAGTTATGACCGAAACTGCAGAGAACGAATTTGAGGAGATGCTTGAATCCGCAGTGCTGAGGAAGCGCGGACGCGGATTCCATGAGTTTGAGGTCGGCGAGACTATTCACCACCACTGGGGCCGCACCATTACCGAGGCCGACGCAATCTCGTTTTGTCATCTAACGCTTGCGTACAACCCGCTGTACTTCAATCGAGCCTACGCCAAAGAACTAGGCCACCCCGACATCGTAGTAAATCCACAGCTCGTATTTAACGTGATATTGGGGCTGAGTGTTGAAGTGTGTTCTGAAGGCCTTAACGGCCCCTTCCTCGGCGTTTACGATCTGAATTATTTGCAGCCTGTCTATCCCGGCGACACGCTCACGGCAGTTTCGCGCACAGAAGCGAAACGTGAGTCAGAATCGACAGAAGGACGCGGCATTATTACCTGGTCTAACGAAGGTTTTAATCAACACGGCGACAAGGTCGTTGAGTTTCGCCGCTCAAATCTTGCTATCTGGAAAGGCTCTATGGGCGGCGAAAAGCAAAAGAAGGTACAAAAAGATGGATAAGGCTAGTCTTGCGCGCCTCACCAGCACCGACAACTACTTCGAAGACTTCGAAGTAGGCCAAACCATTCGCCACGCTCGCGGCAAAACTATGACTAATCTGGAAAACGTCAACATCACTAACATGGTGATGAATACGGCCCAGGGTCATTTCAACGAAGATCAGATGTCAAAGACACCGCTTGGAAAAATTCTCTGCTATGGCGGCGTAAATTTCTCGCTAGTCTTGGGCTTATCTTCACAAGACACGGTTGAAAACGCGTTAGCAGAACTCGGCCTGAATAACATCTCGCTGAAGAACATGGTGTTTCACGGCGACACCATCTACGCCTACTCGCGCGTACTCGAGAAGCGCGAGAGCGACCAGGAAGATGCCGGCATTGTTGTCTTCAAACACTGGGGCGTAAATCAAAACAAGCAACTGGTCGCTGAAGTTGAGCGAACTGCGCTTATAAAGAAGAAGAGCCACTGGCTAAGCGAGGCAACAACATGACAAAACTAAACATTCACGGCCAGCCACGACGCACGCGTCGCTGCCAGCTGTCTGTACCGGGCAGCAACACCAAGATGATCCAAAAAGCGGCGGCTAGCCCGGTAGATCATGTATTCCTCGACCTCGAAGATGCCTGCGCTCCCAATCAAAAGGTGGCCGCGCGTACTAACATTGTCGACGCACTTAACGAACTCGACTGGGGCAACACCGTGCGCTGCGTACGCATCAATGACACAGGCACTCAATGGTGCCATGACGATGTGATCACGGTGGTAGAAAAGGCAGGCGACAACCTCGACTGCATAATGCTCACCAAGCCCTTTGATGCAAGCGACGTGCAGTTTGTCGACAAGCTACTCACCCAACTTGAGCTAAAGCTGGGCATGAAGAAGAAGATTGGGCTGGAGCTGTTAATAGAAGAAGCCCTTGGCATGCAGAACGTAGAATCAATTGCGGCGAGTACTCCCCGGCTCGAGGCCATGATCTTTGGTATGGGCGACTACTCTGCTAGCCAGGGCCTGGAGTTCGATGCCATCTATGGGCCAGACTACAAATACCCGGGCGACGTTTTTCACTACGCCAAGTTTCGAGTAGCGATGGCTGCTCGCGCTCGCGGCATTGATGCAATCGACGGGCCCTTTGCGAACATTCGCAATACCGACGCGTATCGTGATTCGTGCCAGCAAGCACGAGCACTTGGCATGGTGGGAAAGTGGGCGTTGCATCCTGCGCAAATCGAACACGCACAGGAGGTGTTTACCCCTAAGGCCGAAAAGGTAGCAAAGGCTCGAAAGATGACAGAGGCTTATAGAGAGTCAGAAGCACGTGGCGAAGGTGCAGTAATGATAGACGGCGAATTCGCCGATGCGGCCACTGTACGACTTTACGCCAACACCCTCGACCTTGCTGACCTGTACGGAGTTTGAAGCGATGACTAACGGTTATTGGACAGACGAACGCCGCATAATGCAGGAGACCGCGCGGGAATTTACCAGCAAAGAGGTTTTGCCCGTTGCGAATGAACTGGACCCGGAAAAAGGCCTGATTCCTCGTCATCTCATCGACAAGATGGGCGACATGGGTTACTTCGGCATTACCATTCCAGAAGAGCACGGCGGTCTGGGGCTTGGTAGTTTCGAGTACTGCCTAATCGCAGAAGAACTCGCGCGTGGCTGGATGAGCGTGGCCAGTATCATCGCCCGTGGCAACGGGTTCTGGCGTTCAATTCCCGGTCACGGCGACGAGCTGGAAAACAAAATAGCCAAGATGGCGGCGGGACAATACCTCGGCGCTTTTGCCATGTCAGAACCCAATGCCGGATCAGATATGGCGAGCGTCAGTTGCCGGGCTACCCGCGACGGCGACGATTGGATCATTAACGGC
>CAZFIA010000105.1:3064-14636 GCA_964519335.1 uncultured Pseudomonadales bacterium | reverse complement strand
GACTTCGATAGAAGGGCACTCCAGGAATAGGCTGCGGCAGCTGGGCTTGTGAAAGTTGTGTCGCTGGTAGATTGGGTTCGAGTCTTGTTGGCTCAGCTACCGGTTGCGATGCGGGCGCTTGGGTCGCTACAGGGGGTGGCTTTGTAACGGGCGCTGGCTCTGCAAGTGTAAGAGCTTCAGCCCCAACCCCAACCCCCTCGGATTCTGCAAGCACCTCAGATGCTCGACCGGGGGCAACCCGCTCAAGTGGGCTGGGTTGTCGTGTTTGAGTCTGAGGCGGATTTGATTCGCTGGCTTGTCGGTTCGTGTCACTCGTTGGGTTGCTCAGCGCCCACCAGCTCGCACTCGCCGCTAAAAGCAACGCGCCGGCGACACCCAGCCAGCCCCAAATCTCCGTTTTACTGCTGAGTGTTTCGCGGGCTGCTTTTTGTGAGGTCAGGAGATCAACGCGCGGTCTGTTGTCAGCGTAAGCTCCCAGCAAAGCGCGATCGGCGATAATGTTAATCAATCTTGGTATGCCACTCGCCTTGCGATGAATGTTCCAGCTTGCGGCCGTGCTGAACAGGTTAGGGTTGCCGCCTGAAACCGTTAGCCGATGCGCGAGATAGGCGCGGGTATCCTTAAGATTTAGAGGCTCTAAATGATAGCGCGCGGTAACACGTTGGCTAAGCTGGCGGAGTTCCTTACGGTCGAGCATGGCCCTTAGCTCGGGTTGGCCCACTAGAATGATGCGCAACAACTTGCGCTCGTTAGTTTCAAGGTTTGTGAGCAAGCGTAGCTGTTCAAGGACCGCTGGAGAAAGGTTCTGCGCTTCATCGATAACCACTACCGTACTGCGGTTCTGTTTGTGGGTTTCCAGCAGGTGTTTGTTCAGCGTGTCGATGTAGGGCTTCACGCTGTGCTGATCTTCCGCGGGATAGTCGATCGCTAATTCATCGCAAACAGTTTGCAAAAGCTCTCTAACGGTTAGCCGCGGGTTAAGAATAAAAGCGACATCGACGTCACCGGGCACCTGACCGATGATGTTACGCAGCAATGTGGTTTTTCCGGTACCTACCTCGCCTGTAACCAGAACAAAGCCACCCTCAGATTCCAGTCCGTACTTTAAATGTGCTAGCGCCTCGCTATGGCGATCGCTCATGTACAAAAAGCCCGGATCGGGCGCGATTGAAAACGGTCGCTTTTTAAGGTGGAAGAATTTTTCGTACATAGTCTGGTGTGGCTTCAGAAGCTAGCCCGTGCTTAGCGGGTGAATGGCCCTTATAGATGCTCCGACGCCAGGTCGGAGTGGACTTCAGCCAGTTCTGCGATTTTTGCATCCTTGTGTTGCCAGCGCTCGCTGGTCCATTGTTTAAGGCGCTCGGCTTGTTCCGCATCGAGCTCCTGGCCGTCATTCGTGACTGGTACCGCCAGTGTTTCAACATCAACACGGGAGACTTTGCAGTCTCCGCGCAGGAACTGCCAGAACGAAGGCGGATCGCCCGGGTAGCTAATAGTAACGTCTATTATGCAGTCAATATGGTTGCCTATTTCGCCCAATACAAACGCCAGCCCACCGGTTTTTGGGGCCAGCAAATGGGCATAGGGGCTGTTTGTGCGGGCGCGTTTTTCGGCGGTGCAACGCGTACCCTCCAAAAAGTTGAGCACCGTAACCGGATGGTTACGGAAGCCTGCGCAGCTTTGGGCCATGGCGTTTCGATCTCCGGCGCCGCCCCGTTTTACATAGGGAAATCCGAGCAACCACATCGCAGGCCCTAGCAGCGGAATCCAGATTAGCTCACGTTTGGTGAAGAACTTGAGCGGCGGCAGAATACCGCGAAAGGTATTTTGCAGGATGATGATGTCGGCCCAGCTCTGGTGGTTGCAGATCAACAGGTAGCGTTTGCGCAGGGACAGCGGCGTCTGTGTGCGAAAACTAAGGTCCATGTAGTTTAGGCGGAGTGCTGCGTTCATTACCCGATTGCCCCCCACCCAGCCATCGATCACCAGATCCATAAGGCCGGACAGAACCTTCTGGACGCTCGCAATTGGCAGCAAGAACCGCACAATGCCCACTATGTACAGGGGAACGCACCAGGCGGCCGTATTGAGCGCAAGAAAGAGGGCGGCCAGTACGCCGCGCAGGTTATTCATGGGCCGGTTGATAGCATATCGACTGCATGCGCACCAGCGCGGCGGTGTAAGGCTCGTTCTGCTTGCGTTGCTTGTTGCGGGTCTTGCGCTCGGCGCGCTGGGTGGCTGCAGTACGCTTGGTTTTTACCAACAGGCAGTGGTGGGTCAACTTAGGTTACTTAACGCCCGTGAAGACGTTGCGGACTTGCTTGCTACCCCAGATTTGAATCCCGAACTGCGTGCGGCGCTGATTGATTCGCAGGCCGTGCTGCAATTCGCCGAAACTGAACTCGGGCTCGAAGCGGATGGTCGCTACCACGACTACGTGGAGCTTAATCGGCCCTTTGTGGTGTGGAATCTTGTAGTTGCCCCGGTGGATTCTGTGGCGCCGCGTACTTGGTGTTTTCCTGTCGCGGGTTGTGTTTCGTATCGGGGATACTTTAAAAAAGAACGCGCAGAAACCAATGCCAAAGCTTTTGATGAGGAGCAGTTCGACACCTTTATAGGCGGCGTTCCGGCCTACTCAACCTTGGGTTGGTTCAACGATCCCTTGCTCAGTTCGTTTATTCACTGGTCGCAGCCTGCTCGAGCTGAACTTCTGATGCATGAGCTTGCGCATGGCCGATTGTATGTAGGGGGGGATACGCCTTTCAACGAGAGCTTTGCTACCTTTGTCGCCGAATATGGCTTGCCGCGCTACCTCGCGAAGCAAGGCTCTACTGTGCAGCATGAAACTACCCAATCGAAGAGCGTACCCGAGACAGAACAGTTCATTAGTCCCCTGGACCGCCACCGCGTGTTAAAGGCAGAGCGGGCGCGATTTAACAGCCTGCTGCTGAAGCTCCGCGATCGTATCGCTTATGATTTTGCGGCATTGCCCGAGGAACTCGAAGGTGCTGAACGGTGGGCGCGGGCGCGTACTATTCGGACAGAGCGCTATGCAGCGGCGGCGGCGTGCTATGTGCGCGTGCAAGATCAGTTTACCGATCAACGGGGTTTACAGGTTCTGGAAGCTCCGCCAAATCTGGCGCGGCTGTCTTTGGTGGGCGCATACTTTGGCTGGGTTGATGCGTTTGGCGCGCTGTTTGCGGAACACGATGAAGACCTTGAGAGATTTTACGAAGCGGCTGAGGCGCTCACCGAACTTTCTTATGATGAAAGACAAATCGAGCTTGAGCGACTCGCAACCAAAGCTAGTCTAGAGCAGCAGATACAAGCCAACGGAAATGACCAGTACCCCAAGGAGATTCAGTGCGAAGCCCTCACGAACCATTTGTCCGATAGGCACATCGCCGGTTGAAAAAACGATGACGTTGGGGGGCGTTGCAACGGGCAGCATAAAGGCGCAGCTGGCGGACAGCGCCACGGGAATCATCAACAATCTTGGATCAATTGCAGCGGCCACGGCGGTAGCGGCTGCAATCGGCATGAGAATGGTGGTGGTCGCTGTGTTGCTGGTGGCTTCGGTAAGGAAGGTAACGATGGTGCAGAGCACCACCATCATAGCGAGTGGGTGAAGGTTGCTCGCGCCTGCCAGTGCCTCGCCGACAATGTTGGACAGCCCAGAGCTTAGGAAGGCAGCTGCAATTGCGAGTCCGCCGGCAAACAACAGCAATATACCCCAGGGAATTCTTTCGGCTGTTTCCCAATCGAGCAGCTTTTTGCTGGATCTCTTTTCTGGGTGTGTTTGTGTCTCTGAATCTGTTTGTGAATTTGGACCAGCGCTAATCAAAAACATGCTGATGACTCCCGCAAATCCCACCAACGCATCATTTGAGTAGCTTAGATCCAGCGCACCAGCCCAGCCGCCAAAAGGTCCAGTGCGGGTTATCCACAGCAGGGCCGTTGCTCCAAACACAGCCAGCACCCGTTTTTCTGCACTGCTCCAGGCGGGTAAGGCTGGCAGTTCTACACCGTCACCAGCGGGCAGACGGCGCGTCAGCCACCACCCCGCAAGCGGCAGTAGCACCATCACGATGGGTAGTGCCCAGCTCATCCAGCTTAAAAAGCTCACCGTCTCGCCCGTTGTACTTTCGTAGATACCCATAAAAACGACATTCGGTGGCGTGCCTATGGGCGTACCCATTCCGCCAATGCTGCAGCCATAGGCAATCGCCAGCAACAGTGGCAGCCGCAGATTGGGATCGCGGGCTTTTTCGAGCACGGCACTTGCGACCGGTAGCATCATAAGGGCGGTGGCGGTGTTGGATATCCACATAGAGAGCAGTGCCGCTACCAACATAAAACCCAGCACCACCCGTCGAGAGCTGTGTCCTCCAATAGCTCTCAGCAGCGTGAGCGCGAGCCGGCGGTGCGCGCCGTTGCTTTCCAGGGCGGTGGAGAGTAGGAAACCGGAGAGCAACAGTAGGATGAGCGGATGCCCATAGGCGCCACTCAGTTCTTCTCGATTGAGCACGCCCAGCAGCGGTAGCAGGGTGAGAGGGATGAGCGAGGTAGCTGGTATGGGTATGGGTTCAAATATCCACCAGCAGATACACAGCACAGTGACCCCAAGCGTCTGAGCCGCGGGCAGCGGTAGCCCATTAACAGACATGATGTAGCCGGCCAACAGTGCGAGAATGGGGCCGCCAATAAAGGCGATTGCTCTGGGCTGCAATTTCAGAGGCTGCAATTTCGGGGCCTGCAATTTGGGTCACGCGCTAATGGGTTCAATAATCGAACCTTGCCAATTGGGCATCAGCAAAGCAAACAAGATGGTATTTATCTAAAGGGTATCCACATTGAGCAGTATTTTTTGGTACGACCTTGAAACATCCGGCCTCAGCCCGCGATGGGATCGCGTGATTCAGTTTGCAGGGCTGCGAACAGATCTTTCATTGAAAGAAACCGGGGAAGAGCTGTGCACTTACGTGCGATTGCCGGCTGACGTGCTGCCTAATCCAGTGGCAGCTCAGGTGACAGGCATCACCCCACAGCAGATCCAGCGCGAAGGCATTGATGAGTGGGAGGCGTTTCGCAAAATCCTAAAGCTATTCTCGAAACCAGGCACTTGTGTTGCGGGCTACAATAGCTTGCGCTTCGATGACGAGTTTGTGCGCCACGGTCTTTACCGCATGCTTATGGATCCCTATGCCCGGGAATGGCAAAACGGCAACTCGCGATGGGACATGATCGATTTAGTGCGCGCGGCTTACGCTTTGCGGCCGGACGGAATTGAGTGGCCCGAACAAAATGGCGTGCCGGTGTTCAAGTTAGAAGCGCTTGCGCCAGCCAACGGGATAACCCACGAAAGTGCGCACGATGCCATGTCGGATGTAAGGGCAACGGTAGGGCTTGCAAAGGTGATTCGTGACAAGCAGCCGCTCTTATATCAGTACTACTACAAGATGCGGGCAAAGAAAGAAGTGCGAGCGTTGCTTGAGCCCATAGGAAAAAACTTGTGTGTGCACGTAACCGGCATGTATCCCCGTGAGCAACAGGCACTTGCGCCAATAGTCTCGGTTACGCGCCACCCTAAGAATAACAATAGCTTTGTTGTAGTAGATCTGAGTAAAGACATTCGTCCTCTGATTGAGTGGGATGTAGAAAAGATCCAGGAAAACCTCTTTAGCTCCGATGTTGACGAGCGACCGCCACTAAAAGAAGTGCGGATCAACCGATGTCCTTTCATCAGTGGTGCGAACGTGTTGCGGCCGCAGGACTTAACCCGTCTGAACCTGCGCATGGGGCAAATTGAAGAGCGCAAGCGGGCGCTCAAAAAGGCCAATGTAGGAAGGAAGATAGCGCAGGTGTATTCAGGGCCGGGCCCCGCGCCCAGTCCCGATGTTGATGCGGCGTTGTACGATGGCTTTATTAACGATAACGACAAGTCTCGTTGCGATGATTTTCAGCAGAGTTTGCTTAATGGTGTCTGGCCCGAGAACATAAGTTTTGAAGATAGTCGTCTATCAGAACTTGGCTTTCGGCTGAAAGCACGTTGTTTCCCTCACTTGCTTACAGAAGGTGAGCAGGTGCGTTGGATGGAGTTTGTTCGAACCAAACTCGGCGCTCGAGACGCACCCTGGCTTACACTTAACCAGGCTCGCGTGGAGCTTGATGAGGAACTTGCCAAGCTGAATTCGGGTAGCCCAGGTGATGGCAAAGCTGCAGGCACCTTGGCTGCGCTGGACGAGCACTTCTCGCGTCTGGAGTTGGAAATGGGTGAGACTTAAAGCATGAAATCGACTGCCGTTTGTGTGGCTTTTCAGGGCGTAACCAAAAAGTACGACGACACAACGGTATTGCGCGATATAACACTCGAGTTTCCATCCGGCGCAACCAGTGCAATCGTTGGTGCAAGCGGCAGTGGCAAGACGACGCTCTTAAGGCTGATTAACGCGCTTGAAAAAATTGACGTGGGTCAGCTTCAGGTCCATGGATCACCCATACCTGAAGATGTCACCGCCTTTCGGCGCGGCATGGGCTATGCCGTGCAAGGTGCGGGGCTGTTGCCTCATTTGTCAGTGATGGACAACGTGACGCTTGTAGCGAAACTCGAAGGGCTTGCACTACAGGACCGTGAAGCTCGTGCCGTAACTTTGTTACAGCAAATGAATCTGCAGGAAAGTCTGTGGCAGCGCTACCCCGGGCAGCTCTCCGGAGGTCAGCAACAGCGTGTTGGGTTGTGCCGGGCGCTCATGCTTGAGCCCGCATTATTGTTGCTTGATGAGCCCTTCTCTGCGGTAGATCCGATTACACGCCTTGAATTGCATGACCACTTTATCGAGCTAAATGCAAAGAACTCGACGAGTAGCACCATTATGGTGACGCACGATATGCGCGAGGCGGTGAAACTTGCTGACCATCTGGTGATACTTGCTGCGGGCGAGGTGTCTCAAAGCGGCCCCATAAAAGAAGTCATTGCCGCCCCAACCAACGACTATGTTGCGCGGCTCTTGGCGGAGCAGTTGTCATGAATCCCTGGAAATTACTGTTGCAATCGCTGCTGTTGCCGGGGATTTTCATGGTGGGGTGCCTGACCGCACAGGACCTGCGTGCTGATGAGACCATTCGAATTGCGAGTAAGAATTTTGGTGAATCCTATTTGCTTTCAGAAATAGCAGCCCAGTTACTCGAAGCCCGTGGGTTCACCGTGCGCCGCCAGCTAGGTCTGGGCGGAACGCTGATTTGTTATGGCGCGCTCGCTAACGATCAAATTGATGTTTATATCGAATATACGGGCACCATCACCCAGGCGATATTGAAGAGCCCCACCCCGCTCGAACTGCCTCAAATTCGCAACCAAATACTACAAGACCTTGAACTGCTATTGCCGTTTGGGTTTAACAATACCTACGCGATGACCATGCGCGCTGATCACGCAGAATCACTGGGATTGAATACCGTTAGTGAACTAGTTGCTCAACAGCAGTTGAACGTAGTGGTGAGCCATGAGTTTTTAGAGCGTAACGATGGATGGCCAGGACTAAAGAAGCACTATGGCTTCACGACCACACCCACTGGTATTGAGCATGGGCTTGCTTATCAAGCACTGGCTGACGGTGCCATCGACGTAACTGATGCCTACTCCACCGATGGCGAGCTCGCCCGCTATGAGCTACGTGTGCTCGAGGACGATCTCGGATTCTTCCCCGAATATCTGGCCTTGCCATTTGTTCGTGCCTCTCTGCCCGAAAAAGCCAAAGCCGTGCTGCGAGAGCTGGCTAATACACTTGATGCGGAACAAATGCAGGCGCTGAACTCTGCAGTGTTAGGTGCAGAGTTACGCAATGGAGACGAAGCTGCTGGCGCAGGAGACTTTGCGAGCGTTGCCCGGGAGTTTTTGGTAACAAAAAAACTGATCAGCGCGCAGGCCACCAGTTCTGCAAGTCATCGAATGTGGAGTTCACTTTGGCGCAACACCCTTCGGCATCTGCAGCTCACACTAATCGCGCTTGGCTTCGCGGTATTGGTTGGGGTGGGAGTTGGACTGGTGGTGTTTCGCAACGCACGGCTTGCAAATGCTGTCGTCTACCTTTGCGGTCTACTGCAAACCATTCCCTCAATCGCCTTGCTGGCGCTCATGATTCCGCTCTTAGGCATAGGCCTGATACCGGCGATTGTGGCGTTGTTCCTCTATGCGCTGTTGCCAATATTGCGCAACACGGTGGTTGCGTTGGGTACGATAGATCCAGAACTCGTTCGCACCGCCAAGGCCATTGGCTTGGCACGTAGTGAGCGCATGCGACATGTTTTGCTGCCACTTTCGCTGCCCAATATATTTGCGGGAATTCGTACGGCCGCGGTTATAAGTGTCGGTACGGCTACTTTGGCTGCGTTTATTGGCGCCGGTGGGCTTGGTGATCCAATCGTTACTGGGCTTTCGCTAAATGACACGGGGCTGATTCTGCAGGGTGCAATTCCGGCCGCTTGTCTGGCGATGGCGATAGAACTTGGCTTTGAAGTTCTGGAACGTTGGGTGATTCCCAAGCCCCTCAGAGACGCGGCGCGCGGTGGTGGCTAGCCCGATTGAAAGAGCAGCACTTTCTGGACAAGGCTGGCTAGTATTTCAAATAGCTTGAGTGTCGTGGCCTGTGTGAGTTACGCAACCGGAGCCAGGCCTCCTGACAGACTGCCTCGGGTTGATAGTCGATGTTTAGTGGTGGCTCTGTCACAAGCGCGGCAAACCACTTTTGTTGTGGCGTTCCGAGCACGGTGGCGCGTTGCATTAGCTCAGTCCAGGGATACGCCTCGCTGCCGCCATAGCTCGCTGGATCCTCCATAAAGAAGCCGATATGGGAATGATCGCGCAGGCGTTCGATAACTTTTGACGGAGCACCGTGCTGCTCTGCGTAGCTCGCCTGCGCGTCGCACTGGGCTTCGCTGAGCACTATGATCTGTTGGAGTTTGCCGGCGGGAGTAACCATGAGTAATCCCGGAGGGTCACTCACTATGTAGTATTCACAGAAATTGTTTCTGAGCATTTGCCGGCGAACCCAGGTGGTTACTGAGTGATCGTCGAGAAACAGCGGCCCGGCGAGACTCAGCGTTTGGTGCATCATCCTTGTTTGTCGGCGAAAGTATGTGTACTGCATCTCTCTGGAAAACTCGCGGATGTTGTCGCTCGCACTCGGATGGCTTTTTGAGATAAAGCGGTCAATGATGCCTGCGTTGAATGCCTCAACGGCCATTTTCTCGTCTGCAACTCCCGTCAGCAGTACCTTACCGATCTGTGGATCCTTAATCTGTTCGCAAAATTGCAAGCCGTTGAGCCCTGGCATGGAGTAGTCGACAACCACAACCGACAGTCGATTGAAGCGCTCTACAATATTCATCTCCTGCTCAATCAGATCTGTATTTAGCTGAAACAAAGCCTTTGGGGCTTTACTTGCAGCAGAGAAACAGCGGTCAGCCAGGGTGGGCAAGTCTGCTGGTTTATTCACGTAGTCGAGCGCGATCACTGGATCGAAAAATGCCACTGAGGTCATGTGTTCGGGCAGCGCCAATGCAAGTCCCGCCATAAAAGACTCGTTGTCGTCTATGAAGCAGACGGTCGTGGGGTGAAAGTATGCGGTCAGCGGGTCTCGGCTTTGCACCTGCGAGCTACCGGCTTAAAAGGTGTAGTAGTGCAGCCTGCTTTTCTTCGCCGAGTAGCCGAAATGACTGCACCAGGCACTGCTCATCTTCCGTGAGCTGTTTGTGAAACAGGGTCTCCACTCGGTTGTGAAATGCGGGCCGGATGGCTTCCTCGATTTCGTTGTTGGGTAGCGCCCCAAACGATTCTTCCAGCCGCGCGATAATTTCTGAATTCATACTGCGTCGGTAATGCTTGGCAGCCAATGCGATTTGGTCACGCATACGAGTGGTCAGGCGGACAACAAATTTGTAATTGAGGTCGCTCATGGTAGGTCTAGCTTGCTCCGGAGTTGTTGTAAGTACAAGGATGGCATTTTGATATCACGTTCGAAGCGCTCGCCGAGGGTATGATGACCAAAACTGGCCTGCGGGTTGTAGTTGATGGAATCAGGAATGAAAAAAGGCATAGAGAGGGCCGCGACACTGCTTCTGGTGCGGGATGCGGCGGGGGATTCTGCGACTGGTATAGAGATATTTATGCTGGAGCGACCGTCGCGGGGTGCTTTTCCTGGACTGCACGTGTTTACCGGCGGCAAGGTAGACCCTACCGATCGTGCCTTGCTCGCAGAAGTCAGTTGGCAGGGACTCGGAGAGTCGAATGCGGCGCTGCTTCTTGAGTCTGATGACGCGCCGCTATCTTATTGGATGGCGGCGGTACGCGAATGCTATGAAGAATCTGGGGTATTGCTTGGTCGGCAAAACGGAGAGCCGCTTAGTGCGGCCACGGTGCGGGCGCTTTCGAAATCGCGCGCCGAAGAGTTTGGCTCGTTGTGCACCAATCTTGGCATTAGCCTTGATTTTGAGGCCCTGCAATATTTTGCGCACTGGATCACGCCTGAGACTGCTCCGCGGCGCTTCGATACGCGATTTTTTGTCGCGCGAATGCCCAAAGGCCAGGAAGCGAGCTTTGCGCCGGGCGAAACTCTCAGTGGTGAATGGGTCACTCCGCAAGAGGCGCTCGCACGGGCTGAAGACGGGCGCTGGAACCTGATCATGCCGACGCTCACGTCGTTACGAAGCCTATTACCCTACTTATGCGTCGATGACCTTATGCTCGGCGTTAGCAGGTTCGAGCACTTACCAGACTACAGCGAACACTTCCGCGCTGAAGGTATGCAGCCCGGCATCAACCCTGCGCTGCGGGATAAATAGCAGCTAGCGAATGAGCGTGTTGCCCCTCTTGAACGTTGAAGGTCTAACCCACAGTTTTGTTGATCCTGGTGGTCGCACACAGAAAGTTCTTGATGATCTCTCCTTCGCACTGGCGCAGGGTGAGAGCATTGCGTTGTGGGGGCCAAGTGGCAGTGGCAAAACGACGCTGCTGAATCTTGTGGCTGGACTGCTGCGGCCAGACGCCGGGCAGATTGAATTGTATTTAGAAGAACCCAGCGGTGCTCAGACCCTGCGGATAACGGGCCTGGGTGACGGCGGCCTGACGCGCTATCGCTGCCAACACGTTGGTTACGTTTTTCAATTCTTTAATTTGATTGAAACGCTAAGTGTTGCAGAAAATGTGCGTCTAGCTCTGGAGCTGGCAGGCAAGGTGGATGAGTTCTCCGGCTATCTACCGCGATTTGCCGCGCTTGGTCTCGGCGATCTGGTTGACCGGTTCCCTGCAGAGCTATCGGGGGGTGAGCAACAACGAGTCGCCGTGCTGCGAGCATTGGCGCACGCTCCTGCTTTAGTGCTTGCCGACGAACCTACGGGAAATTTGGACCAGAACAATAGCGAAAGGGTAGCCGAATTGCTGTGGCAGCAAGTGCAGGAACAAAATGCTGGGCTGCTCGTTGCAACCCACAGTGAAGCGATAGCCAGGCGAGCCGACAGGGTATTAGAGATAGGTCAATTCTGATGAGCCTTATCTGATGAGCCCCATCCGATGAGC
>CAZFIA010000105.1:0-2964 GCA_964519335.1 uncultured Pseudomonadales bacterium | reverse complement strand
GATGAGCCCCATCCGATGAGCTTAGTTACGCTCGCACAGTTGCGCTTTCTCTGGCGTAACAGCGGTTCCATGCTTAGCGCATTGCTGGGCATGAGTATTGGTGTGGCCTCCGTGGTTGGTGTGCATCTGTTGAGTGCTCAGGTTGCATCTAATGTTGCGAAGCAATCGCGACCGGTGGGTGATGTGGATCTTTACCTGCAGCAAACAGCGCTCTCGGAGAAGGATTACTTTGCGCTAAGGGCTCGCTGGCGTGCGGGCGAATTGCCCGAAGTAGCCGCCATGTTCCCGCTGCTTGAAGGGGAGGTACAAATTGACGACAACAGCTATTTGCTGGTGGGCACGGATCCCCTTGCGACTATCGCCTTCGATTTCTCCGGAATAGAGGAGGCGGGTGGGTCTAATAGTTCGCTGGCTGCCGATTTTCTATCAACCGATTCTGTCTATCTGCCGCAAAATCTTCAGCCAGACCCTCTGTTTAACCAAGATTCTAACCAAGAGCCTGACCTACAAAAAAGTAACGCAGAGAAGGTCACGCTGTCAGGCTACGAAGTCAATGTGTTGGGTTACACGGCACCGGCACAGTTTATTCTTGCAGACCTGCCGACCGCTCGAGTTGTTCTTGATAAAACTGGTGAGGCGAATAATAACGAGCCACGGTTATCGCGCATAGGTGTTCGACTCAAGAAGTCATTGCGGGCAAGCGGTCCCGTAGCAAGTTTGCTTGAACTCGCCCGAAATCTCTTTCCAGGCGTGTTTGCAGATCCGTCGATAGGTTCATTAACCGCGCTTGGCAAACAGTGGCAGCAAGTCGCTGCTGCGGATCAAAACCCAGCGCAGCAGCTGTTTCGTTCTGTGCTGTTTAACATGGCGGCATTGTCGGTGCTTGCACTGGTGGTGGCCTGGCTGCTCACTTATCAGGTGGCCTGTCATGCGCTGGGTCGTCGCGAGCAAATGTTTGAGCGCTTGCTAAGTCTAGGTGTTTCTCAGCCTCGATTGCGCCGACTGACTCAACTTGAAGGCCTAGCACTGGGTGTTGTTGCAACGCTTGCAGGTGTGGCTGTCGGACTCGTGTTGGCGAATTTATTGCTGTCGCTTGCCGTGGGAGTCAGATTTGAATTTACATTGGGCCTGTCTACCTTTGTTTGGATTAAGGCGCTGGTGTCGGGTGTTGGTGTTGCGGGCTTTAGCTATTGGCTCGCGGCTCGACAAACCCTGTTCCGTCAACCACAGGCTGTGGCTAGTGCCGAAACCGGGATGCTAACGAATAGCAAACTGACGGTTACCGGATACACGCGTCACTGGAGCGCATTTTATGCATTGCTGCTTGTTGCAGTGTTTTGCTGGGGGCTTTGGGGCAGTTCGCTCGCCGGGGCATTCGGCTGCATTGTCGTCAGCACTCTTGTGCTTATCGTCTATTTACCCGCGCTCGTTCGTTGGTTGTGGCGCCGCACCCTAACTTCGGTCAAGGAGTTCCTTACTATCAAGCGCGAGAATAGCTCAACGCTCAAGATGCTGGGCGTGCGTCAGGTTTTGGTGGGTCAGGAGTTGCGCCTGGGTGTTAGTGCGTTGGCTTTGGCGCTCGCGACGGCTCTGGGTATCAGCATTATGGTAGACAGCTTTCGCGTAGCCTTTCTGCAAATGCTTGATCAGCGATTTGCGGATGATGTTGTGGTACGTGTTCAGCCCGATGCCCCCGCAGACATTCGTACACTGCTTGAAGCCCGAGTGTCTCCTACAGTTGATGGCATGTTTTGGCGAGGTACTGGAGATATTTCGATTGGCGGCGTTACAGGTCGAATCGAGTTTGCTGATGATACCAAAGAGCTTCTCGAGCGCTTCTTACCTAACACATCACTAGGCGATCCCCTGCGCTCTGTCTACCTGAATGAGAGTTTTGCGCGCTCGCGAGCGCTGGCTGAGGGTGAGACGCTCAACGTTACGGGCCCGCGCGGCAGCGTTGAGGCTTTGGTGGCCGGAATATTCACCGATTTTGGTGAAGTTCGGCCGCGGCTTCTGGCATCCAGAAATCTTGCACTTCGTCTGCATTATCGCGCGCCGTTGGATCAGCTGTATTTGCGCACGCCCGAAGACGCGAATATAGGTGAGCGCATCCAGGATTTACTGACCCCTTCTTGGGTGACGCTGCAAGAGCAGGCCCAGGTGCGGCGACGTTCGATTGAGGTGTTTGAGCAGACCTTTGCCATTACCCGGGCGCTTACCTGGCTTGCATTGCTTGTAGCTGCTGTGGCTCTGGCCAATGCGCTTATGGCCCATGGGCTGCAGCAGCAAGGCACTCACCACAAGTTGCATGTGATGGGTTTGAGTGCTGGCGGCGAGCGGCGACTGCGTCGCGCACGCGCGGTATACGTGACTGGCGCGGCTATTGTGCTCGCCGTGCCGCTGGGACTCATGATTGCGTGGCTTCTGTGTTCGTTGGTGAATCCTCGCGCGTTTGGCTGGAGTTTTCCTCTACAGCTTAGTTTTGCGGGTGTGGGCTGGCCGCTAGTAGGCGGTGCGTTGGGGGGGTTATTCGCGGTAGCGCTTGGAGAAGCACTGGTTCGGAGACAGGCGGTAAATGCCGTGGTTCGAACCTTGCTGGCGCCATTTGCTGGTGGGGTTCTGATGCTGAGCCTGCAAGGCTGCAGCACAGAATCAAACCATGATGGGTCGCCCGCAGTTTCGACACCCACAGCGTCCGCATCGAGTCCAGGCTTGCGCGTGGGTAAACTGTTGGGTGGAGAGGCTGCGGGTTTTGCGCGCGCAACAGAAGTGGTGCCCTTTGTTTTTCCGCGCGATCATGGAGCGCACCGCAGATTTCGTAGCGAGTGGTGGTACCTCACTTGTCCGCTGCGGGTGTTTTCAGACGCTAAGGAATACTCAAAAGGTGTAACTGCTGCAGAATATGGCGTTCAGTTCACCCTGTTTCGGCAAGCCCTGTTGCCAGAACCAGAGCCAGAACCAGAG
>CAZFIA010000104.1:0-15068 GCA_964519335.1 uncultured Pseudomonadales bacterium | reverse complement strand
TCGCCGGCACATCTAGCGGACTCTTGTAGAGCGCAAAAGACCAGGTGCCGTTTAGTGATAACACCGAGTCGCTGGGCAGTGCCTTCTGGGCATCACTCTCTTTGCGATAACTGGATAGCTGCGTATGGGCAGGCAATCGGCCGAGAGACGTAATAGCAGGTGTCTGCCAGTAGGTTGCGGTGTCTGGCGTAAGCAGCTTTTGGGTGGGTGAGGTCACTGGGCTGGTTTATCCCGGCGTGGGGTGTCCAGCGCACTGGCAAACGCACCCTCTGTTGCCTCACAAACAAAGGCTTCTGCCTCGCGCCCCGCTAGCTTTGGGTAATTTGTTTCTACCGCATCAAGCACAGTGTTGACCAGAGTTTTAGGTATGAGTGCAACAACACAACCGCCAAAGCCGCCGCCGGTCATGCGTACGCCGCCCTGATCGCCCACCACCTGCTGCACAATCTCAACCAAACCATCGATCTCTGGCGTGGTAATTTCGAAGTCGTCACGCATGGAGGCGTGTGAGTCGGCCATGAGTCTGGCTATTTCCGGCAGGTTGCAGTCCGTTAGTGCAGCCACCATATCGGTCGTACGCTGATTTTCGGTAACAACGTGTCGTGCGCGTCGAAACACCCTGTCGTCTAACTTGTGTTTCTGGCTTAACAGTTCATCCAGACCTAGGTCGCGAAGTGCTGAGATGTTGAAGTGCGCAGCGGCGGCTTCGCACTGTTGGCGGCGGGTGTTGTATTCGCCGTCTACCAAAGCACGCTTTAGGTTTGAGTTAATCACCACAATCGACAGTTGTTCGGGCAGCAGTGTTGACGTTGTCGAAAGATCGCGACAGTCGAGCAGCAGAGCGTGGCCCACCTTGCCTGCGGCGGAAATCATCTGGTCCATAATGCCGCACTGGCAGCCGACAAAGTTGTTTTCTGCCGCCTGGCCTATGCGGGCCGCATCAATCGCACTGATGGGTTCATTGCTAAGCTGTGTTAGCGCCGCGATCAGCGAGATTTCAAGTGCCGCTGACGAACTTAGGCCAGCGCCCAATGGCACGTTGCCGCTGATGGCGAGATTTGCACCCACCAGTTTGTATCCAGCCCTTAAAAGTTCGGCCACCACCCCGCGCACGTAGTTGCTCCAGGGGGCTTTGGTATCAAACTCTGCGGTAGCGTCGATTTCAAATTCTACATGCTGGCTGTTTTCGTCGAAGGCCACCACGCTGATCGTTCTATCGGTTCGGGGGCTTGCCGCCACGCAGGTGTGAAAATTTATAGCCACTGGAAACACAAAGCCATCGTTGTAGTCGGTGTGCTCGCCGATAAGGTTTACCCGGCCCGGCGCCTGTGCGATATGTACCGGTGCTGCATTGAAATGCCTCTCGAAGCACTCGCGTGCTGCTTGCCGAGGTTGTTCTGAAACTAGGGTCATTGCGTGGCCCGATAGTGCGCTGCAGGCAAGTCGCGCAGAACCACTGCTGCTTGTTCGGGTGTCAGGTCACGCTGGGGTTCGGCCAGCATTTCATAGCCCACCATAAATTTTCGTATCTCGCTTGAGCGTAACAACGGCGGATAAAAGTGCGCGTGCAGTTGCCAGTGGGGTTGTTGCATGCCGTAGGGAGCGCCGTGCCAGCCCATGGAATAGGGGAAGGCGGTGTCGAATAGGTTGTCGTATTTAATAAGTAGCTTACTCAGTACTTCAGCCAGGGTCGTTCGCTGCTCAGCATTGAGCGCCTCAAGCCGTTGTACGGGAAACTTTGGCAACACCAAGGTCTCGAAAGGCCAGGCCGCCCAATAGGGCACCACAACTAGCCAGTGTTCGGCATCGACAACGGTCCGGCTTTTGTTGCGTTGTTCTTGCTGCGCATAGTCGAGCAACATCGATTTGCCGGTCGATTCAGCAAGATACTTTTTTTGTTGCTCATCTTCCTTTGCAAGCAACGTGGGTGGGTGTGATTGCGCCCAGATCTGGCCGTGGGGGTGGGGCATAGAGCAGCCCATGATCTCCCCTTTGTTTTCGAACACCTGCACCCAGGGGTAGCGCGCCCCAAGCTCGTTGCTTTGCTTAGCCCATTCATCAACCACTGCTTTTAGTTCAGAGACGTTCATCTCAGCCAGGGTTTTGCTGTGGTTCGGTGAATACGACATCACCCGACATTCACCCGTCTCTGACTGGCTGGCGAACAGGGGGTCTGTTTGGGTGTGTGCGGGTGTGGCGGGCGTGAGCGCGGGAAAGTCGTTGGCAAACACAAAGGTCGCGTCGTAGTCTGGATTCTGTTGCCCGCCCATCCGCTGGTTGCCGGGGCACAGATAACAGTCCGGATCGTGGTCGATGGTTGGCGGCGGCGTTGCAACTTCTGTTTGCCCTTGCCACGGCCGCTTGTTGCGGTGCGGTGACACCAGCACCCATTCATCGGTCAGCGGATTGCGACGCCGATGCGGGTGGTTGGAAACATCGAAGTCTTCGGTCATTGTGATGGGCTTTGGTCTCTGGCGCTTTATAGAGCATAGCGCGGTTGGTCTTTATTCTCTGCCCGGGAGGGCTGGTTATGGCTCAAGAACTCAGTGTGACAGAGTTGCCGCCCGTTACGCTGTTTGAGCGCCCGGTTAGACGGTTCGAGCTGGCTAGTCCAAACCTCCGGGTCGAGCTGATGGAGTATGGCGCGACCGTGCTGTCGGTAAAGCTGCGAACCGCTGATTCCAATTGGGCCACGCTCACGCGAGGGCTTGCCGAACCCGAACACTACGTTAATAACCCGGCCTACATGGGCTCAGTGTGTGGCCGCTATGCCGGTCGGATCAACGGCGCCAGTTATTCGGGTCCCACAGGTCGGGTTCAGTTATCTAAAAATCATGGCGACCATCAGCTGCACGGCGGCGAGCGTGGGTTTAACGCCCGGTTTTGGCGTGCTGAAGTGTTTGAAGGTGGTGATCGCACGGGTGTTAACTTCTACTATACGAGTCAGGATGGCGAAGAGGGTTACCCCGGCACTCTGGATACCTGCGTACGCTACTCGCTCGACGGGTACATGCGTCTATGCATTGACTACTCCGCCACCGCCGTTGATAAAGCGACGCCGGTGAACCTCACCAATCACTGCTATTGGAACCTGGGTGATAACCCGCTGGTGCTGTCGCACGAACTAAAGCTCGCTGCACGATCAGTGCTCGAACTTGATGCCAATCTACTCCCCACCGGCGCGAGTCTGGATGTTAAGAACACGGCGCTCGATTTTTCGAGTGTTCGGACCCTAAGCGACGCGATAGGGGCGTTGCCGCCTGGAGTTGATGGGTTAGATCACTGCCTGCACGATTTTTCAGACGAGTTGGGCGCGCCTGGCGAGTTAGATCACTTGCCTATGGTGGCCCGGGTAAGCGAGCCAACCAGCGGGCGCACCATGAGTGTGTATACCGATCAGCCGCTGTTGGTGCTGTACACCGGTAATGCACTGGACGGGTCGGCAGGGCATGGGGGTGTGCCTCAACACGGCGGGTTCTGCATTGAGTGCCAGCAGTTTCCAGACGCGCCCAATCAACCCGCCTTCCCCAGCCCCTTTGTTGGTCAAGGCGAAACTTATACGCAAACCAGCGTCTATGCGTTCGCAACTATCTGTTCTCAGTCAAGCAGGTAGAATAGCCGGGCAAAACAGGCACCAACGAAGTTAGAAATGGAGTATTCGTGTATGGCCCATGGTTTGAAAGTGAGCGCGTTAGCAGTTAAACGGTGGTCTCTCGGCCTCTTTTTGTTGGTGAGCAGCGGCGCTGTTGCTGCAGCCCCAGATGTGAGCCGTTTTGCACAGCTCGGCACCGACCTGCCAACGCCTAATGTGTATCGCACGGCGTCCGGTGCTCCTGGCCACGACTATTGGCAACAGCGAGCCGACTACCAAATCGAGGCCACGCTCGACGAAACCAATCGTCGAGTTAGCGCGCGCCAAACCATCACCTATACCAACAACTCTCCAGACACCTTGCCCTACCTGTGGCTGCAGCTCGACCAGAACCGATTTCGTAGAGACTCGCTAGAAGAGCGTTCTCGCACCGGCGGTAAGGCGGACGACGGTGTGAGTGACCAGCTGAGCTTTGGCACGCTGCGCCGGCATCAGGCCAAGCGCGATACCAACTACGGCTACACCATAACTACGCTCACTGACGGCAAGGGCAGAGAACTCAATCACACCATTGTTGGCACCATGATGCGCATCGATCTGCCAAGGCCGTTGGTGCCTGGCGAGATCCAGGTACTCACCATGGACTGGAACTTCAATATTGTAGACGAGGATGCGCTGGGTTCTCGCGGCGGCTATGAACACTTCGCAGAGTCAGACACCCACATCTTCTTCCTGGCCCAGTGGTTTCCGCGCATGGCGGCCTATACAGATTACGTCGCCTGGCAGCACCACCAGTTTTTGGGGCGCGGCGAGTTTACGCTCGAGTTTGGCAACTACGAGGTCGCGCTTACCGTTCCCGATGATCACATTGTCTCTGCCACGGGTGAGCTGACCAATGAAGGGGATGTGTTAACCGGCGAACAGCAGAAACGCCTCGATGAAGCGCGCGAATCAGACACTCAGGTGTTTGTGGTTACGCCCCAGGAAGCCCTCGACAACGAAGCAGAGAAGTCATCCGGCACCCAAACCTGGCGGTTTAAGGCCTTTAACGTGCGCGATTTTGCCTGGGCGAGTTCACGCAAGTTCATTTGGGATGCGATGCGTCATCAGCAAGAGGGCGCACAGCACGAGTCTGTGCTCGCCATGTCGTTCTATCCCAACGAGGCTGAGCCAATATGGAGTCAGTACTCCACCCAGGCGGTGGTGCACACCATGGAGGTGTACTCGAGGTTTTCTTTTCCTTATCCCTATCCCACAGCGCAAAGCGTAAACACCTGGAAGCGCGGGGGCATGGAATACCCGATGATCACGTTCAATGGCTATCGACCGGAGCCCATCAAGGAAGATGAGGAAGAGGGCGAAAAAGCGAAAGAAGATGGTGATAACGCCGACGACAAAGAGAAACAAGACTACAGCTACTCCCGGTCCACCAAGCATCGGCTGATTGGCGTCATCATTCACGAGATAGGACACATCTATTTCCCCATGACGGTGAACTCCGATGAACGTCAGTGGACCTGGATGGACGAAGGCATCAACAGCTTTCTCGATTATGTCGCCTCGCTTGAATGGGAAGACAACTTCTTCGCCTATGACAAAGAGTTGTCGATCCTCGATCTTATTGGCAGCTACATGACCAGCGAAAATCAGGTGCCGGTCATGACTCAATCCGACAGCATTCTGCAGTTTGGCCCTAACGCCTACACCAAACCGGCGGCGGCACTCGTGGTATTGCGAGAAACGGTATTGGGGCGCGAGCTGTTTGACTTTGCGTTTCGCGAATACGCGCGACGCTGGCGTTTTAAGCGCCCAACGCCCGCTGATTTTTTCCGCACCATGGAAGACGCCTCTGGCGTTGACCTCGATTGGTTCTGGCGCGGCTGGTTTTACACCACCGATCACGTAGACATTAACCTGAAAAGCGTTCGGGAATACCGCGTGGCAACCGGTGATCCAGAGATTGATCTGCCTGCTAACGCAGCACTTGATGCTGCGCAAAAACCCGAGCCAATAGAACAACGGCGTAATCGTGAAGATGGCCTCACGCCCAGAGTAGACCGGGTACCGGGTCTGCGTGATTTCTACAACGAGAACGACAAGTACACGCCGAGTAACCAGGATAAAAAGGATTACGCAGACTATATAGAGGCGTTGAAACCGGAAGAGCGTGAGGTGCTAGAGCGCGCGGTGCGCGATCAAGACTATATCTACTTTGTAGATTTCGAGAATGAGGGCGGGCTGCTCACACCACTACCGCTTGCGATTACCCTGGCCGATGGTCGCGTCGAGCGTCTTGAGGTTCCGGCGGAAATCTGGCGGCGCAATAACGACCGGGTGACCAAACTACTCATCAGCAGCTCGCCGCTTACAGCCATCGAGTTTGATCCTGATCACCAGACGGCGGATGTCGATGTTGCAGACAACAGCTTTCCGCGGAAGCTTGTGAAGTCTCGACTCGAGCTTTACAAGTGGCCCAACGACACCAGAGACCTGATGAAAGACATGATGGTGGAGTTGAAAGACGCCGAAGAAGACAAAGCGGTACCGCTCGAAGCGCAATGAGCTACAAACCGTTAATCGCTCTCGTTCTCTGCGTCTTCGCGTATATCGCCCAGAGTGCATCAGCCCACCGACTCAATCTGATTACCTCAGATATTGAATGGCGCGTCGAAAATAAAACGCTGGATGTATCGCATCGCCTGCATCTTGAAGATGGGTTAGCGCTGCTTGCGACACTGGGTGCGCGCGATGGCGTACTCGATCTTGAGGCAAGCGCTCGGCTTCTTAACTATATCGATGAGCGCTTTGCGCTCACGACCAAAAGCGGGACGCTCGAGCTTGAGCCCTATGGTGCCCACCTGCAGGGCGATAGCTTGTTTGTTTATCAACGAGCGAGCCTTAGCCAACTGCCGCAAGCGTTGGAAGTTAAGAACCTGCTAATGCACGACATTGAACCCACGATGAAAAATCAGGTGAACTGGCGGGTGGGGGAGCTGGTGCGCTCTCACAGTGGCCATCGCGATGCGCCGGTGGCCTGGTTGTCGCTTACCCCGGCCTCAGCCGAGTAGGGCGCCTAAAAGTCCATGCCTGATGCGCGCCCTTCTTCGCGCATTTTGACCATATCGATTACGTAGGGATCGCCTCGATCTACGATCGCCTGGGTGCGCCCAAGTGCTACTTGATCCCAGTCTTTATGCGGCAGTATGTAGAACTGTTGCTTTTCTATGGCGGCAAACACCTGGTCGGCGATGTCTGCAGGTTGTCGACCCTTAAGTAGGGCATCACCCATATCGAGCCCTTCGCCTTTTGGGTTGTAATCGTTCGTCAGGTTCTGCGGACGATTGCGTTCGGCCTCGGCGATTTGGGTGTTTACCCAGCCCGGGCACAACACTGATGCCTTTATTGCGCTGTTGCGCATGGCAAGGTCGTTGTGCAAGCCCTCGCTGAGCACAAGTACGCCATGTTTGCTCACCCCGTAAGTACCACTGCCCGGCATAAAGGCCGCGACAGAGGCGGTGTTTACTATATGCCCGGGTTCGCCGTGCTCCAGCATATGTGGCACAAAGGCGCGGATGCCATGCAACACACCGTAAAAGTTAACGCCCATCACCCATTCCCAGTCGGCGTCGGGAAGCTCCCATATGGGCTGTGCGGTACCGCCGCTGACAACACCTGCGTTGTTGCACAGCACATGCACCTTGCCAAAGGCGTTGATGGCTTCGTCGCGCAGCTGGTCTATTGATTCACGGCGCATCGCGTCGGTAACCACAGGTAGAACGTTAAGCTGCAGCGCGGTGAGTCGCTCGGCTTCTTCTTTGAGCCTGGTTTCTTCTATGTCGGCCATCACCACGTTCATGCGCGCGGCGGCAAACTTCTCCGTGAGTGCCAGGCCCATGCCGCTGGCTGCGCCCGTCACTACCGCTGTCTTACCTGCAAAGTCTTTCACTAGTCGTTTCCTGAGATTGTTGGCCTTTATATTAACCCGGTTCCGTAAGTTCATTGGATTCGGGCAAGCTCACCAGCACTTTGTCGAGCACGCTGTTTGCACTGCGCTCTGTTGCAGGGCCGGTTTGGTACCACTGGGCTTCGGCCCGGCTTTGGTTTAGATCCACAATGAGATAGCCGTTATTCAGGCCCTCCGCGTACTTTACATGTGGCTGATCGGTGCTTGCGCGATTAACCAGCTCTGCGGTACGCGGCGAAGAGCTTGCCAGCGGTGGCGAACTCACGGCGGCGGTAACCAACTCTATCGCCTGACTTTCGCTGCGGTCTTTGTTGGGCACGTTCATGCCCCAGGCGCTGTGCACATCGCCGGTAAGGATGATCACGTTGTTGATGTCACCTTCCTGTAAATGGTCGAGCACATTTTGTCGCGAGGCCCGGTAACCATCCCAGCTATCTGGATTGAGCAGGGTGTCGTCGTTTGACCAGGGCGCAAACACAACCTGTTGGCCCACAACTTTCCACCGCACATCGTCTGCGGTGCTGTTGGTCAGATGATCGAGAAACAGTTTTTCCTGAATGGGTCCGAGCAGGGTTCGATCTGGTGCGCGTGCGGCATCCAGATCATTCGCCTCTGCCTGTTCGTCGCGTCCTTCGAGACGGGTATCGAGCATCACCAGGTCGGCGAGCTGGCCAAAACGAAAGTGTCTGAACAGTCCTGTCGGCAGCTCGCGAATCGGCATCCACTCGTAGTAGGCCTTAATGGCCGCGGCCTTGCGGGTTGGCCAGTCACCCTCATCGGGTGTGTGGTTCTCGGCGCCGTCTTGCCAGGAGTTGTTAGCGCTCTCGTGGTCGTCCCAAATAACAATCCACGGGTGTGCAGCGTGCGCGGCTTGCAGATCTGGTTCTGCTTTGTGCTGCGCGTGTCGCAGTCGATAGTCACTTAAGCTCAGTGTCTCGTGCGGCGGTTCTGGAATGCGGTTAAGGGCTTCGCCGTTGCCATAATCTCCATCGCCATATTCATAGAAGTAGTCGCCAAGGCTTAGCACCGCGTTTAGATCGTTGGTGCTGGCGATGTGTCGGTAGGCATTGAAGTACCCCTGTGGATAGTTTGCACAGGAGGTAACGGCGAGGCGCACGCCATCGCTGTCGGCGGTTTGTTGTGTAGGGCTTGGTAGGGTGCGCGTGCGCCCGGTGGCAGAGCGAAAACCCTGGTGCTCAAACCCGTAGAAATAGCTTTGATTGGGCTCAAGCCCAATGGCGTCGATCTTAAACGTGAAGTCGTGTTCTGGCAGTGCCTGAGACTCGCCTTCTAACACCGGGTTGCTGCCTGATTCGTCGAGGCCCACCCACCAGCGAACGGGCCGGGGTTCGGTTTCTGTTGGGCTCTGGGGTGATACGCGTGTCCAGAGAATCACGCGGTCGCTTTGCGGATCGCCGCTGGCCACACCGTGCTGGAACGGGGATTCTCCGGCGACGATCGGGTTGGTCAGCGTAGATGCGCAACCGGTTAACCCCAGGGCAGGCGTGCTTAGAGCGGCAGATTTCAGAAATATACGGCGTTGCATGGCGAGCTCCTGATGGCGGGGTTCTATAGTATAGAACTACACAAGTTCGGGGATGACGATATAGTGAAGCTTATGGATCAGATTTGGACATACTCAGCCCGGAGCCTGGTGGCGGCGATATTCTTCTTTGCCGCTGGATGTGCGTTGCAGGAGATAGCACCCACCACGACAGCCAGCTCAATCCGAACTGCATCAGATGTTTCTTCAGATGAAGACAGCGCCGCACGCCTGCACGATAGTATGTTAGTGCTGGATGCGCATGCGGACATTGAATACGCTGACGCGCCGTCGCGCTATGCGCTGCCCAGTGGAGTGTCGCGGGTTGCCCCAGAAAAACTTCAGGCCGGCAAGGTTGATGCGGTAGTGATGGCGGTTGCTGTCGGGCCCGGGCCTCGCGATGCCGAAGGCTATACCGCGGCCCGCGCAACCGCGGATAAGAAGCTGCAGGAAGTGGCTGCGCTGGTTTCTAATCCAGCCAACAAAATGGTGTTAGCTACCTCTGCAGACGCCGTTGCTCAAGCCGCAGATAGCGGCAACACCGCAGTCATTCTTGGGTTTCAGAACGCACGAATACTCGGCACGCAGGTGAGTGCGATTGACGAGTTCTACGAAGGCGGTGTGCGAGTGTTTGCGCTTACCCATATGGGTCACAACGACTTTGCAGATTCATCCCGTCCGGTTTATCGCGCGGAAACCTCATCTTACGAGGTAAATGAAGAGCATGGCGGTTTGTCTCCGCTGGGCAAAGAGGCTATCCAACGCATAAATGAGCTCGGCGCGGTGGTTGATGTGTCTCAGTTATCTAAGGCTGCAACGCTACAGGTTCTAGAACTCACAGAGTCGCCAGTGGTGGCCACGCACTCAAACGTAAAGGCGTTGTGCGATGTGCGGCGCAACCTGTCTGATGAAGAGATTGATCAGATCGCTGCAAACAACGGCGTGATTCACGTGGCCGCGTTTGGTGGCTATCTGTTTGACTCCGATGATCAAGAGATGCACCAGGAGATTGTGGCTGCGCGGCGTGTGGCTGGGCTGCCCGATAAGTACGATTACCCCTACGAGCTGTATTGGGAGCTAGATGACGCCACTGTTCAGAGCACCTACATTAATGCGATTCGAGGCATTCTCGGACCGGGTAGCATCGACGCTTTGCTAAACCACGTCGACTATATTGTCGAGCGCGTTGGCGTAGATCATGTCGGCATCGGCAACGACTTTAATCACGGCGGCGGCATTGCCGGCTTCAATGATGCAGGAGACGCTCAGAACATAACCCAAGGCTTACTTGAGCGCGGCTACAGCGAACAAGACATCGCAAAAATCTGGGGCGGTAACTTCCTGCGCGTGTTTGCGGCAGCTACTGCGCGATCTGCTCAGTAATTAGACGACTGGAGCACGCGGTGAAACCTCGATCTGTCCGCCGTTGGGTTGCTGTGTGTCTGTTGGCCGCATTGGCTTCGAGCTGCGCAAGTTCGAAAGGCTTGTCCGTTCCACAAGTAAGCCCACAAGAGACTGCTGGTGATGCGCAGTCGATCAGCGACTTGCTCGATGAAATTCAGGCCTGGGAAAAAACACGCCAGCCTTTGTCTGGGCTCTACCAGGGCAAACATGTTGAGAGCATCAAGGCGCTGGCCTTCGAGAACGTCGATCGCGAGCTTCAGCAGCTCAAAGAACTACGTGAGCGCCTGCTGAGTATTGATGCGTCCCGTCTCACGCGGCAGGAGGCGCTGAGTCAGCAGGTAATGCGCTTCAAACTCAGCGACTCTATCGATCGGCTTGAATTTGGCGCCCATCTAATTCCGTTTAATGCCGAAGGCGGGTTCTATAACCGCCTTGGTTTTGTGCTTGAGCGCTTGCCGTTTAACACGGCCGCCGATTACGACGCCTTCCTGGTCTGGTTACCGCAGTACGCAGGCTATCTGGAAAGCCACATCCCCCGTCTTGAACGAGGTTTGCAAACCGGTCGAGTGGCGCCGCAGGTGGTGGTGAACAATGCGCTCGGCATGCTAAAGCCGTTAAGCACCCAGGGTTTTGACTCGCATCCGGCCATGCAGCCCTTTGCAACCATGCCAGACGCATTAAGTTCGCGAGAACGCGACCGTCTGCGCCGCGCTGGTGAGGATGTTTTCAAACAGAAACTCATTCCGGCGTATCAATCACTCCACGAGTTCTTTAAGCACCAGTATGCGCCGCAAGCCCCAGAACAACCCGGGCTTCTGGTCCAGCCTGGAGGAGCAGACTATTACAACAACCGCGTGCGTTTTTTCACCACCTTGGATCTAACGCCCGACCAAGTATTTGCTCTGGGTGAGCGCGAGGTTGAACGCATTCAGGCCGCGATGGATAAAGTATTACGTGAACTCAACTACTCCGGCAGCAAGAAAGACTTCATTGCAGAGCTAAGGACGGCCCCTGAACACTATCCGCAGTCGGCACAGGCACTGCTTGAGCGAGCCGCGTGGATTGCAAAAACCATCGAAGGAAAGTTACCGCGCTGGTTTGATCCGCTTTATCAGCTGCCGTTTACGGTTGAACCTGTGCCGCTTGCGATCGCTCCAACCTACACCTCTGGTCGCTACGTTGCCGGCGAGAAAAAGCAACAGCGCCCCGGCATCTACTGGGTAAACACCACGCGCCTGGAGAGCCGTGCGTTGTTTAACTTGCCGGCGCTTACCTTGCATGAGGCCGTGCCTGGGCATCATTTGCAGCACGCGCGGACAAGCGAGTTAGTTGATGTTCATCCTTTCCGCAACAAATACTACATAAGTGCGTTCGGCGAAGGCTGGGGATTGTATGCAGAGTATCTCGGTGAAGAGATGGGCATCTACCAAACCCCCTACGAACACTTTGGTCGCTTGAGTTACGAAATGTGGCGAGCATGTCGGCTGGTAGTAGATGTGGGTATTCATTCCCGCGGTTGGAGCAGGGAACGTGCCATTGAGTATCTAGGAAGTCGGACAGCTTTATCTGAGCTTGAAGTAGCGAACGAGATAGATCGCTATATCGGCTGGCCCGGCCAGGCGCTCGCTTACAAGCTGGGGGAGCTCACCATTATTGGTTTGCGCCGTGAAGCAGAGCTCGCGCTAGGTGACGATTTTGACGTGAAGGCCTTCCACGAGGCCGTGCTTGCCAATGGTGCTCTGCCGTTACAATTGCTCATCGATCAGGTACGTATGACCCTCGGGCTTGCTGGAGAGGGCCTGCCAGCTGGGCTTCAGGCGGGCGGATACTGAGCGGGCGGTACTGCGGGTAGCCCTCGTATACAATGGCGCCTCCCTATTTTGGACAAATCGATGGAAACACTCCAAAAGACGCTGGACGCAGGTGAGCTACAGGGCAGCTATCGTTCTGACTTTGCTGGCGTCGCTGAAGCTTTTGTTGAGAACTTCGTAAGCCGGGACGAGCTGGGCGCGTCTGTTTCTATAACACTCGATGGCGAAAGTGTTGTTGATCTTTGGGGCGGCAGAAAAAACCGCAAGAGTGATGACGCCTGGGAAGAAGACACCGTCTCAGTAGTTTACTCCAGCACCAAAGGCGCAGTTGCGCTCGCGGCACACACGCTTGTCGACAGCGGCGATCTGGAACTAGATGCACCGGTAAAAAAATACTGGCCCGAGTTTGCCCGCAACGGAAAAGAGAAGGCCACCGTGCGGATGATGCTTGATCATTCTGTAGGCGTGCCCTGCATCCGCGAAAAGCTTCCCGACGGCGCGTGCTGTGATTGGGACTTCATGACAGATAAGCTCGCCGCGGAAGAACCCTTCTGGGAACCGGGCACGCGGAACGGTTATCACATGATGAGCTTTGGCTGGACGGTGGGCGAGTTGATTCGTCGTGCGAGTGGGGCGTCTCTCGGCAGTTACTTTCAAGAGGCGATAGCTGCGCCCAGTTCTGCTGATTTCTGGATCGGTTTACCCGAAAGCGAAGAACCCAGAGTAGCCTCTATGGTGCCGTTCCGACCTGAGAAGGGTGCGCCTGTTAGCGAATTCACTCAAGCGCTTATGCATGAGCGCGGCTCCATTCAATCACTTGCGCTGTTTAACAACGGCGGATTCAGTCCCAACAGCCGAGAATGTCGCGCCGCCGAAATTGGCGGGGGTGGCGGTATCTCCAATGCCCGGGGTCTTGCAAAAATCTACGCGCCCTTTGCTTGTGGCGGCAGCCTGAACGGACACAACTTTGTATCACCAGATACGCTTGCCCGCATGGGTGAAGTGGCGATGGCCACGCACGAAGATGCCACCTTGCTTATCGGCTCGCGCTTTGCGCTTGGGTTTATGAAGTCGATAGACAATCGTAATGCGCCCAGAATCGGCCGTGACAGTGCCATTCTCGGTGCGGCAGCCTTTGGTCATGTAGGCGCGGGTGGCAGCATTGGATTTGCTGATCCGTCCCAACGCATGAGTTTTGGTTACACCATGAATCGTATGGGCGCTGGAATTCTCATGAACGAGCGTGGTCAATCGTTGGTTGATGCGGCCTATAAATCTATAGGCTACGAAAGCAACGCCTCTGGTGTGTGGCGCGCAGCCCAGTGAACAACAAACTCAGTCGCCGCGCGCTTCTGTACAAAGCAGGAGTGTCGGCAGGTGCGGTGGCCAGTGCCACCTTTAGCCCTGGCGCGAGTGCTTCGCACCTGATTACACGCGAAGAAGTGGCGACGATGGTGGGGCAGTTACTCATCGTTGGCTTGCCCGCCAAAACCCCAAACGATGAGTCTGCTCAGCTACTCGCACAACAACTCACCGAAGGTAAAGTTGGCGGCAGTATTTTGTTGCGGCACAACATCAAAGATCGCGACTCGGTACTCGCCCTAACCGATATGTTTATGCGGGCAAATCCCGAGGTTTTAAATGCGGTTGACCAGGAAGGCGGGTTGGTACAGCGGCTATCAAAAGAACTTGGTTTCACCCGGCTACCGCGGGCGCGTTGGGTGGCGACTAACCTGTCTAGACAGCAGGCCCGGGAGCTCTACTTTGAAGCTGGCGAGGAGATGCGTCGGGCGGGCTTCAATCTGAATCTTGCGCCATCGGTAGATTGGCACGATCCGCAAAACCCGGTGATTGGTAAACATGGCCGGAGCTTTGGCAGCCATCAGGAGATTATTGAACGTTACGCGACGAGCTTTATCGAAGGTATGCAGCGCGCCGGTCTTGCCGCAACGCTGAAGCACTTCCCCGGCCACGGCACGTCACAGGGCGACTCGCATAACGGCTTTGTCGATATAACGTCTACCTGGACAGAAAAAGAGCTGGTGCCGTTTCAGAGGCTTGCCGAGCGCGCTCACGTTGTTATGGGTGGGCATCTGTTTCATCCGCGCTTCAGTGACGGAGAATTACCCATCACCTTTTCTACTCGCGCACTGCAGTCGGAGTTACGTGATCACTTGGGTTTCTCTGGGGCCATCATTACCGATGACCTTGATATGGGAGCGATTCGAAAAACCTATTCGCTCGAAGATGCGGTGGTGCGATCGCTGCAGGCTGGCAACGATCTGATTCTCATGTCTAACTCGCTAAACTACGATCCTGATCTGCCGGATAAATCAGTCGACTGGGTGTTGCGCGCGATTAAGGAACATCGACTGGGCATAGCAAGGCTGCGTGATGCCTATCAGCGCGTGGTGCTGTTAAAGCGCCGCTTTGCATTTATTTTGCCAACCTTTGGGTAAGCATGGTCCAAAAAGGCAACAAAAAAGACGATGGCATCGTGCGATTGCATCGGGAAACGAAGGGTCGTAAGGGCAAGGGCGTGACCCTGGTTAAGGGTTTAGCGGTTCCAGATCCTGAACTTGCCTCCATTGCCAAGACTCTAAAAACCCGCTGCGGTGTTGGCGGTGCAGTTAAAGACGGTGTCATTGAGCTGCAAACTGCTGATCGTGACAAAGTGAAACTGCTGCTTATTGAGCTTGGTCATGACGTAAAGATCGCCGGAGGCTAGCTGTGCGCCGTCTCGCTCTTGTCTCG
>CAZFIA010000103.1:9261-15133 GCA_964519335.1 uncultured Pseudomonadales bacterium | reverse complement strand
TCCGGCCTAGCCAATCACCTCATCAATTACCAAAAGGTAGATAGCGCCGCTGATATGCGCGCTTACATATCGCGGCTCAACCAATCGGGTCGATACCTCGGCCAGTATCTCGATCGAACGAAACTCGCGGCTGAAGACGGCGTACGAGCGCCCTACTTCGACTACGATCGGACATTGAGCGAGATCGAACGGGTTACCACCGGCGAACCCTTTACAACCAACCCCGACGATGGAAAGTCTGCGTTGTGGGAAGACATTACCGGCAAGATTCAAACGCTTGTTGATAGCGCCTTAGTTGCAAGCGACGAGGCAGAAACATTAAAGAATGACGCCCGCACCTCGCTAACTTCAGTATTCAAACCAGCGCTTGAAGAAGTAGCAGCCTGGCATGTTGCAGATAGAATAAACGTAAGTGAGGAAGCAACCGGCGCCTGGGCACTGCCAGACGGCCTTGACTACTATCAACAAAGACTCGCAGCAATGACGACGCTGCCACTCACGGCAGACGAAGTCCATGAATTAGGGTTGAAAGAGGTTGCGCGTATTCAAGAGGAAATGCGTGGCATTCAAGCCCAGGTTAACTTCAAGGGTAGCTTCAACGAGTTTCTCAGGTTCATGCGCGAAGACGATCAGTTTTATTTGCCAAATACCGATGCCGGCAGAGCGGAATACTTACGCCTGGCCGATGAATATCTGGCGGCGATGTACAAGAAGCTACCAGACTATTTTGGCATTCTGCCAAAGGCCAGTTTGCAGGTAAAACGAGTAGAAGCCTTTCGAGAAACTGCAGGGGGCGCCGCACACTACGCACGCGGCACCAAAGACGGTTCAAGACCGGGCACGTTCTACGCCCATCTGATCGATATGCGCGCCATGACCGTTAACCGACTCGAAAATCTGTCGTACCACGAAGGCGTGCCCGGCCACCACATGCAACTATCTATCCAGCAGGAACAAAACAACTTGCCGTTATTTCGTGCCAACGGTCGCTACACCGCCTACAGCGAAGGCTGGGGACTGTACTCTGAGTGGCTGGGCAAGGAAATGGGCGGTTACCAGGACCCTTACACCGACTTTGGCCGCTTGTCTGGGGAAATCTGGCGCGCGGTACGCCTGGTTGTCGACACCGGCATTCACACAAAGCGTTGGACCGAAGCTCAGGCAGTTGAGTATGCGCTGGCAAATTCCTCCAGACCTGAGTTATCGGTACGCTCAGAAATCAGACGCTACTTTAATATTCCAGGGCAGGCGACGGCGTATAAAATTGGCATGCTGGAGATTCAGGCACTGCGTGCGCGAGCAGAAACAACGTTGGGTGACGATTTCGACATACGCGCGTTTCATGATTTGATTCTTGGGTCTGGGCCTCTGCCCATGAAGAAGCTTGGGGAGCAGGTCGATCGCTGGCTCGAGCAAGTTGCAAGGTCAGTGCGTTAATGACTGCAAATTCGCAAACCTCAACTCTCGCAACTCATACCGGAACCTCGTTCGGCTCCAACGGCTACCGAAATTACGTTCTAATTTCGTTAACTACGCTGTACACGCTCAACTTTGTTGATCGAGTGCTCATACAAATCCTCGCTCAACCCATAATTGAAGAATTCAAACTGCAAGACTGGCAGTTTGGCCTTCTATCGGGGTTTGGCTTTGCCTTCATGTATACCCTGCTGGGTATTCCCATCGCGCGCCTATCCGAACGGCTTAACCGGGTACGCATTATCGCGGCCGGTGTTATTCTCTGGTCGCTAATGACTGCGTTATGCGGTTTAGCCGGAAGCTTTATCTCGCTGCTGATATTCCGAGTGGGTGTTGGCGTTGGCGAAGCCGCCCTCTCCCCGCCAGCTAACTCGCTCATTGCCGATTACTTCATTCCAAAGAGCCGGGCACGGGCCATGGGCACCTACGCTATGGGCGTCACCCTCGGTGGCGTTTTTGCGGCCGCTTTCGGCGGCCCGCTGGCTGACATGTTCTCCTGGCGCACAGCCTTTATCGCATTAGGCGTGCCGGGTATTTTCATTGGACTGATCTTTCTGTTTTCAGTGAAGGAGCCACCACGAGGCTACTCTGATCCGCCCGGCACTACGCTACCCGATAAAACTGGGCTCGCAGAAACCCTCAAGGAGCTAACCCCCAAATCGAGCTTTTGGCTGAACATGGCGGCCGCAGCAACCGTTGCTTTTGTAGGCTATGGATACACAAGTTTTCAAGTGGCCTACTTTCAACGCGCTTTTGATATGCCCCTGACAGATATCGCCTTGTTTGTTTCGGTACCAGTGGGCCTGGTCGCAGCAGCCGGGGCATTCGTCACTGGTGTCTTAACCGAAAGACTAAGCGCGAACTATCCGAACGCCGTGGCCTGGTTGCCAGGCTGGGGGCTGATTATCTGTGTGCCTTTCTATTGGGTAGCTTTCACGACGCAAAGCGTGCCCGTGGCCGTTACTACACTAATTGTTGGCGCCTTTGTGCACTACGGGTACCTCGGTTCGCAATACACTATTGCACAAGGTGTCGCGAGCGCTCACTCAAGAGCCACAGCGGTTGCCTTGTTTCTGTTTGCGGTAAATATGATTGGCTACGGTTTAGGGCCATTGTTTGTTGGCTTTGCCAGCGACTACTTCATGACGTTAACGCTTCTAGGATCGAGCTACGCCGCTGAACTCAGTCCCGCTCTGTGTAAAGGTTCCGCAGCTGAACTTCTAAACAGTCTTGGTGCCGATAAAGCCGCCGTTTGTGCCCATGCGAGTGCCGAGGGTTTGAGGCGCGCGATTCTTGTTACAGTGACGATCTTTGCGGTGGCGGGTGCTATCTATCTGTATACCTGCAAAACGCTACAACAAGATCTGGTGGCCAAAATGAACTGAACACCCAGTTTTCCATCCGCTTGCGGGTTATTCGCCTTGCTCTTTCAGCCAATGGGGTAGAAGTGTCGCAATTCCTCTATCCGTAGTACCACCGAAAAGGACGGCAACAATTGCACCGTCACCATTCAACACGGCTGCGCCCGAAAATCCGGAAAGTTGGTCTGGCTCCTTCTTCCAAGAGAAATAGATTTCTTCATTGGAAACGTCCGTTACTTCTCCCGCATAGATGATTTGCAAACACTTATCTTCCAACGAATAAGGGCATCCCACGACATAAACGCTGTCGCCTTCGCTTACGTCGTCTTTCGAGACAGGAAGAATGTTGTCTGCCACTTCCTTAGCGTCGATGTCCGTAGCGAGGACCATTACGTCCATCTCCATGTCATCGTTTGGGCGGTGCATGCCGGTTACCTGACCGGCGAAGTAAAAAAGGTCTCCTGAGAACATAGAGACGTTATCCATTACGATCCAATCTTCTAATTCTGCATTGAAATTACTTGGCCTAACGGTCGGCACAATGCCCATTGCATCTGTTAGCAAATGCTTGGCAGTTAAGACGTAAATCTTGTCGTCAATAGAGATCAGGCTAGAAGAAGCGCCGCCACTGTTACGATCTCCCGAAAATTCCATCAAATTTCGGGCGAACACGACATCCGCAACTCCTAGGCTGTCATTCATATCAGCGATGATGTCAGCTTCCTGCTCAGAGGATCGAGTGGTCGTTGAACCAATCGATAGTAGGATAACTAACGCTAACATAATCAGCTTTAACGCGGGCATGTCGACTCCCCAGATTTTCGCAGGCAGGAACATTGGATCGATCAGTCCAGACCAATAGTAGCTTACACTTACATTTCCACACAATTTCTCACTCGCCCGCCTTAACGCTGCAAGGTATAAGGGCTGATCAGCGAGAACAAAGGGACATGCACGTTGAACACCAAATTGCCGCATCGTTGGATTCGTAACGTTAGCCTAGTCTGTTCCGCTGCACTTCTTGTCACCAGCGCATTCACTACATCTGCATTTGCCGCTGATTCTCCAAAATCACTGAACGCACAGCCACTCGACAAAGTGGGTACAGATCTGCTGAAGCAGATCGGCACCAAGGGCTCTGCACGGGTGGTAGTGGCTCTCCAATCCAGCCCAGAGGGTGTAGCGTTTTCCAAGGGTGGCACCGCGACAACCCAGGCTGCCCGCGTTGCCGCGATGCAGAATAATGCGAAGACCATGCGTCAGAGCGTGCTTGCAAACTCTACACAATACGATTTTAGCGAGAGAAACACGCTGCAAACGGTGCCCGCACTGATCGGAACCCTGTCATCAATGGCGGGTCTGCGTGCATTGGCGGAAGACCCCCGGGTTGTACGCATTGATTTAGATTCCGGCGGATCAGAAGACCTCGCAAGTTCGGTGCCTTCCATTGGGGCAGACCTACGGCATCAAGCACAGAACGATGGTTCTGGGGTGGTGGTTGCTGTTATCGACTCCGGCAGCGATTCTGATCATCCGAACCTGAGCGACAGCCTTGTGCATGAGGCTTGCTTTCTCCAGAGCCCAAATCTCCCCTTTGGCCAAGGTCTTTGTCCAAACGGTACCAGCCGACAACTGGGTATCGGGGCTGCTGAGGATGATCGAGGACACGGTACACACGTTGCAGGAATAGTTTCATTAAGTGGTTCTGGGAATAGCAGCGGCGTTGCACCGCAAGCCGACATCGTTTCCATAAAGGTTCTAGATTCTAATGGCCTCGTTCACTTTGCATCGGAGATCGTAGCGGCTCTAGATTACGTGCTCAGCCACCCCGAACTGAATATTCGCGTAGTAAATCTGAGCCTTGGCACCTTCAGACAATTCCCCGGTGATTGTGATACCGCTACCTCCTATGCAATAGCCGGAGCGAATATAGTGAATGCGTTGCGCGCCTCGGGTGTAGTCGTTGTTGCATCTGCCGGTAATAACGGCCGCCCGAACGAGATGGGTTTCCCTGCGTGCCTAACTAACGTGGTCTCGGTAGGGGCAAGCAACGACGTAGGTTTTCCTGCATCCTTTACCAGTAGCAGTCCAACTACCGATATTTTTGCGCCGGGGGTTTCTGTGACCTCCTCCTGGAACGATGGAGGACTTCGCATACTGCAAGGTACCAGCATGGCAGCTCCGCACGTTGCGGGTTGTGCTGCACTGCTTATCCAGGAGGGCGGATTCGAAACCGTTGACGAGATAGAGGAATGGCTTGAAGGCGGCACCGAGTCGGTGACTATTGCAGCAAGTGGACTCAGTTACCCGCTGCTGGATTGTGGTTTCAGAGTCAACCAGAACCCGGTGGCTGAGTTCAGTGCCACTCAGCGCGTCGGGGCTACCACCGTAGACTTTGATGCTACAGCTTCAACTGATTCAGATGGCAATCTTGTAACTTATGAGTGGTCGTTTGGCGATGGCGCAATCGGCAGCGGTCCCACGCCAACGCATACGTATGAATTGCCAGGAGACTATCTGGTTTCGCTGACCATCACCGACGATGATGACGCAACGGCGACTGTTACTAGCACCGTTAATGTAGCTCCTGCGGGGGTGCCAAATTTGACGGTAATAGATCCAACACTAGATGTTGCAGTTCTTGCACCTGGCGAATCGTTCATAGGTAGTGTAACCGTTGTGAACAACGGCACCTTGGAAGCAGCAAGTTCGACGGTGAAGCTCTTCTTGTCGATAGATGAACTTATTGACCCATCGGATCAGTTCCTTGGCATCGATATAACACCAGTACTTGCAGCAGAGGGAGGGACATCGCGACATTGGGCACCGGTGCAAGTCCCGGATGAGCCAGGGCTCTACTACTTCGGCGGCTGTGTTACCGCACTCGCCAACGAGGAGACAGTGACAGATCAGTGTTCTGTAGGAGCACTGCTGGAAGTAACGGCCCCCGATCTGCCACCTGCACCTCAACCGGAACCACCATCGGACTCGCCACCTGAACCACCGTCTGATTCGCCGCCTGAACCACCGTCTCA
>CAZFIA010000103.1:0-9161 GCA_964519335.1 uncultured Pseudomonadales bacterium | reverse complement strand
CCGCAGGGCTTGAGCATTGATGGTTTTGTATGGCTCGACACTAACGGGGATGGGGTTCGAGATGATGATGAATCCGGTACGGTTGGACGCGAGATTACCTTGTTTCGCTGTTACCCCCCCTGGGGCATAGCGGGCACCACAGTATCAACAGCACCGCTGGGAACCTGGGTATTTAGTAACCTTGAAGCAGGGCTTTACCAAATGGGTACAGCATCGGCGGACACGGAATTTTCCCCATTGGGGAACGACAATCTTTTCCATCCCAATGGTTTTACCAATTGTGTCACTGCTAGCGAGACGCCTACCCAGGTTGGTGTTGGATTACTTGCTACCGAACCAGACCGCGTTGTTTTGAGAGGCATTAGCTGGATAGATGAAAGCCGAGATGGCGTACGAAATGCGGGCGAATTGCCCAGACGCGGTCAGGAAATAGTCGCCTATCGATGTGAGCCCCCCTGGGGAATTGTCGGGCAGACCAGTACCGATGATAACGGTGTGTTCGAAATGCCCAACGTGCGACCAGGAAACTACCAATTCGGCGTGATGGCCATCGATGAGACATTCTCACCACTGGGCGCAGATAACGAAGTGCATCCGAATGGATTTACCAGCTGTGTGACCTTTATCGACGGAACAGAGTATGTGGGTGTTGGCGTGTTGCCATAGAATAGGCTTTCAAGAACACTAGCCAACAACACCCTCTTCGAACAACGTTTCCAGCCGCGCGGTAGCGATCGAAAAAGATTCAAGCACACTACGTGTATGCTCACCATGGCCCGGGCTTGGCGACCCGGGCTCAAGCACTTCACCACCAAATCTCGGTGGTGCCTTCACAACTCTCATGGAACCCATTGCGGGGTGATCGATAACCTCAATCGAATCATTGGCCACGAGCTGTTCCTGGGCCAACACCTCATCATGATCAAGAAAGCGTGCGCAAGGTACATCCGCCTCATTCATCTTGGCAATCACCTCATCTGTTGTGAACTCCAGATAGGCAGCAGCGACCAACGACTTAAACTCATCAATATTGGCAACCAGTTTTTCCATGCTATCGAAGCGCTCGTCAACCAGCAGATGTTCCATGCCCATCGCAATAAGGGAGCGCATCTGCATATCGGGCGTTCCCGCCGAAATAGTTACGGCACTGTCTTTGGTAAGCGTTAGGTCATACAAAATATCGATCAACAACGGCTGCGGCGCCACATCATCATCCAGCAGCGTGTGATTTTGAAATCCATCGGGAAAAATGAAGAACAGTCCTGCATCGAGCATCGACAGGTCGATATGTTGCCCTTCACCCGTTCTCTCTCGGTAAAACAGTGCGCTGGTTACTGCCTGGCAAGCGGTATAAGCCGTTATCTTGTCGCAGATCAAGGTTCGGAAAAATGCCGGTTCACCGCCGCCCTGAGTCGCTGTTATTCCCGATTGCGCTTGAATGATCGGATCGTATGCAGGCTCGCCGCTCTTTGGCCCTGAGTGTCCAAAACCGCAAATCGCGGTGTAAATGAGCGTGGGTTTAATCGCTCTGAGGCTTTCGCTGCCTAACCCCAGCTTATCCATCACCCCAGGACGGAAGTTGTGAATAACCACATCGACCCCCGGCACCATCTCACGAATTAGTGCCTGGCCCTCCGGAGACTTGATGTCCACCCGAATGGCTTCTTTACCGCGGTTGCAGTTGGCAAACAGAGACGATATTTCGCCCTTGGTCGCGCCAATATAGCGCATTGGATCACCGACATTAAGGGGCTCGACCTTGATCACCCGGGCACCCTGCTCAGCAAGCTGCATAGCCGCAAACGAGGCGGTAATCATCGTGGAAAACTCGAGCACGGTTATGCCTTCTAGTGGCTTCATATCAACTCCTGGTGCACCGCCAATTGGCTGGTAGAGACTGGATTCGCCACCATACTAGCCAGTCATGGCCGCGAATGCACCGCATTACTAGCGGGCCGCCGGTGTCAAAATTCGCCAAACCCTTCACAGCTTTCGAATCCGTAACCTGCCCTAAAACGGATACTGTGATGGCGCTCTCAACACTAAACACAACTGTCAACCAAACTGATTCTCATAGGTGGGAGAGCCTTTTGGGGATCATGTTTAGTGCAAGTCGATTTCACATACCAGCGCGTAAGCAGCGGCGCAGAGCTGCAGGCACTCGGCCCTCAGTGGCGTGAGCTACATGCAAATCAGCCGCAACAGCTATTACCCTTGGCTCACGTCTGGCACCTGGCCTGGTGGCAAAACTTCGGCGAGGAACTTGATCTAAGCCTCGGCTGCGTTTTTGGCAACGACAAAATCGTTGCTATCGCGCCTCTCTACACAAGTCACGAGCGAAAACACGGATTCTCTCTGCACACCACCCAGCTATCGGGTAATGGCTACTCCCCCTTTAACGACCTTCTGTTAGATCCGGCGCTCAGTGCCGATCAAATCGATCAGGTTCTCAGGCTGTTGTTAATAGAAAACCCGGGCGATGTGCTGCGTTTACCGAAAGTTCCTGCAGATGGGGTTATCGCCAATCGCGCCCTGGAACAATCTGAGCTCCCAGCCAACGTGGGCGTTCAACCTAACCTTCGCACCCCCATAATACGTCTCCGTGAGGATTGGGACGGCTTTCTGCAGTCTCGCTCGCGCTCCTCACGCAAATCAATCCGACGCAAACTGAATCGATTGCGAGACAGCAATAGTCTTGAAGTACGCGAGGTGTCTCTGGAGAGCAGAGAAAATCCTGTACTAGAAGAGATTCTGAGCGTATCCGAACGAAGCTGGAAGGCAGAACTAAATACAGATCTACGCAGCGATCATGAAGGGCGTAAATTCCTTTGGCAGCTAATTGATGAGCTCGGTCCACAGGGCGATGCCACAGCCTGGTTATTGTACGAGGCCGGAACACTCATCGCGTATGAGTTGCATCTTAGTTTCCACGGAGTGATCTATCCAATCCGCGCCGACTACGATCAAAAGTTTTCGAATCTGGGTCCGGGCTCAATTCTAATGGCTCGCGTGCTGCAATTGCTGTTCGAGCGCGGCGAATACCACACCTACGACTGCTGCGGTAATGACTACGACTATTTGCTGAGTTGGACCGACGAAATACTGACCTATATCGATCTCGAGTTTTTCTCGCTCGGGACCAGGGCGTCGCTGGCTTATGCCATGAAGTACAAGGTCGCGCCTTTGGCTCGCGGCGCCTCTAAGCTTTTGAAAAATTCTGAGAACGCAGAAACCGACAACCAACGGCTTAGCGGTACCTAATGCTCGCCAGACTGGCGAAGCTGCCTGCGCCATTAATCTACGCAGCAAGCGTCGCTCTCGAGCGAAGCTTCTCTCTTATAACCATACCGCTTATGGCTGCGTACCTGAGCCCTGCGGCCTACGGCAACTTTGATGTTGCGGTAGCTTGCTCAGAGCTCGCCATAATGATCGTCGGGCTGGGCATGATCGAGCAGCTCATACGTTTCGCAAGCACCGCAGATTCCGCAGAAGCTGAAACACGTTGTGTCGGTGAGGTGATGGGCTGCGCCTTGGTAACGGCCACCTTAGGCTCGCTTGTCGCATTACTCGTAGCTCCAGAGCTAAAAGCAGCACTCTCGCTGGAAATTGGACTACCGGCCATCCAATTCATGCTGGTTGCGGCCTGCCTGAACAATATGATGGCGCTACCCACCGCATGGCTAAGATTGCAGGATGACGCCATCGGCTATCTACAGGTGGTTGTCACACGAACGTTCTGTCAGGTAGCGGGCATGACTTTCGCCCTGACGCAAGGCTATGGCGCAGACGGTGTGCTGATCTCAAACGCCGTTGTTCTGATTGCCTTCTCTATTTGGCTTACCTACCGACAAGCGCAAAGCACACCCTTTCGAATCTCTGGCAAACGCTTCGCTCAGGTTGGCAGCTACGGCGCCCCGGTGGTGGGCGCTATGATTGCCATGTTCATGCTAGGCAGTGCCAGTCGATTATTCCTTTCCCAATCAGTTAGCCCAGACGTTCTAGGCCAGTTTGGTCTGGCTGCTCGCTTTTCGCTTGCGACCATATTGTTGCTTTACCCTTTGGAGCTTTGGTGGTTACCAAAGCGCATTGCCGCCCTCAAAGAACCGGGCGGACTTGAACGCAGCGCTGAGGTATGGGGTATGGGCCTGGGCATTCTGGTCTTGTCTGCGATGGGCGTTTCACTCGTTGTACCCATTTTCATTCACGCGTTCTTACCAGCTACCTTCCTCGGCGCTATTGCCTTGCTACCGTTGCTAGTGATCACACAGTGCATGCACGCCATCTCGGGCATAACCGAGGTCGGTAGTTACGCTCGCGACACTGGTTATCGGGTACTTCTAATTGATGTCGTCGGTGCCGTAGTAGCCATCATAGGTTTCGTTTTGTTGATACCAAATTACGGAGCACACGGCGCGATCGCAGCCATAGTGATTGCGCAGACCGTAAGAATCGTCGGCTACGTCGTAGATGGAAAAACACTGGCACCCATTCGCTACCGTTGGTGGCAGGGTTCAGTAGTTGCTCTTGCGGCGGTGGGCTTTGTCGTCTTTGCACCAGAGGCTGGAGATTATGGCGGCCGTCTTCTATGGACCCTGTTTGCAAGTATATCGCTGCTAGTAGTTATGCCGATAACCGGACTCGTTTCAATAACCAACATTCCTGAAATGCGTGCGCGTTTCAGTTGATCTAAACCTTAGGTAAATAATCATGAATTCATCATTCAAACCCATAGATTGGAGCCCTCAGGAATACGCCGACTTTGGCATAAAGCCGCAGGTGAACGCGCACTCTTACCATGAGCTGCCTTTGTTTAACGACGAGGCACTGATCGAAATCTTGAACGCTTATCCGCGGGAGAATCTGCAAGCCCACACTATGGGTGAAGACCCGTGTCGGTATGAAGATTGGAAACAGGTGAACATCCATCAGGATACAACTGGCGAAGAAATGCTTGCCGCTGTACGCAAGGGTCGCATGTGGATAAACCTTACTCACATCGAACAGCACAACTCGACTTACGCAGAAATTATCGACGGCATGTATGAGCATCTCGACGAGCACTGCGAACATCTGAACCAACCGCGAAGCACCCACAGTGCGCTGCTCATCAGCTCACCCGGCGCGCAGGTGTATTTTCACCTGGATGCAGAGCCCAACATGATCTGGCACATGCGGGGTCAAAAACACATCTGGATGTATCCTGCAATGGACCTGGATATTACGCCGCAAGATTTCCTGGAAGACATCTACTCTGGCGAGATAGATGAGGACATTCCGTACAAGCCGGAATACGACAAGCTTGCCATGCATCACCTGATGCAACCTGGCGAAGCAGCCTCCTGGCCACACAACGCTCCGCATCGCATTCAGAACGTCGATCTCAACGTGTCGCTGGCCACCAGCTACTACACCCCAGATATCTACAAGCGTCAGTACGTACAACTCGCGAATCGATTTGTGCTCAGAAACCTCGGCATCAAGAACCGCAGCATCGAAGAAGATGGCCTCATGCCCGCGATAAAGCGCATGACCTATCGGATCCTAGATAAACTGCGCCCTTTCAAAAGGCGCGCTGTGGCGAACTATCTGACCGATCTGGAAATGGACCCCAACGCCCCCATGGGTATGCGCAATCTCTCAGAGCCAACGTTGCCTATCTTTGCGCGCAGCAGCGAAGAATTTGAGCTTGACGCATCGGATCAGAAAGCCGCCTAGTCGTTCTGGCGTAACCTTCGCAGCGCTGCCCACGAGCCGTAGCATGAAACGCCAAAGGGCACGCAGTAGGTAAGCAGCACTTTCCACCAGACGATCGGCGCTGTACCCAGCAGCGCTTCGGGCTGATTGATCAGATTTAGAAGTGTGCCAACCACAATCGCAACGACTAGCGCGTTGCGTACGTTGAGGCTTTGCCAATCTATCGCCAATGCTTTGCTCCGCTATGGGTTATTCGACTTAGAACGCGAACGACGCTGGATCGTATTGGGAACAGCCTTCTGGGCCGAAGCCGTTGTACTCATCGAGATCTAGCGTCTCGTTACGCATAAAACTCTGCACAAAGAGCCGGCAGCGGGTTTCGTTACTCGCAATAGAGGTGTCCTGCGCAAGTTCTGACTTGATACTTGCCATCGACACTTCTTCTGCACTCATGCGAATTCCCTGATCTGCTGTTGTATCGAGCACAATCATTCGCTTACCGTCCTCGCCCCAGGGTGTCCAATCAACCTCAGTTCCACTGGTACCCTGCCCGGGTGATCCGGTGCGCGCAAACTGCGCCCAATAACCCATCATGCTGCGCGCAAGAGCGTCGCGTTCTGGCGTTTCCGGATAGAGGTACTTAAGCCCCATACCGCCCTCAAATTCGCCAAAGGCAAAGGCGATCTCCAGTCCGTGTGCTGCACCCAACGCGGTTGAGAGGTCGTAACCCATCAGGCTGCCTTCCTCATCCCAATCAAAGCGGTAAGCAAATACTTCGTTCTCACTCACCTCACTCATAAGCCGCGCGAGGTCATCGACACCGCGGGCCTTCCAAGCGAGGCTGCCGTAGCGGACATCGGTGCGATAGGCGACTGGATCTTTCAATTTGGGGAACACGCCCAAACGGTTATTTACATACTGCGGGCTACGCGCCATAAACAGGGCGGTCTCATCTCTATTGGTACCAAGAATAACCGGGACTGCGTTGTAGCTGTCTTTACTTGCAAACACATCCGCGATAGTGCCTTCGGGTAGCACATGACCGTCGGCAATCATCTGCACAAAGTTGATCATGCCAAAGCCGCCACCGTCATAGACCGACAAAATTTCTTCGGCGCTCTTGCTATACAGATAGTTTCGCAACTCAGTATCGACGGTGTCTTCTTGCTGCGATTTAGCGGCGCTACGATCGGCGGCCGTACCGTCTTGCACCAGGAGTTTGTTCACCACCTCTTTGCCACTAAAGGCGTGTCCGGGTGAAATCGCGTCGACAAAGTTCTGTGCTGTATCAATGGTGCTGGTGCGATAGCCGCCGCTCTGCACTATGGCTTTATGGAACAAATCCTTCGCCAGCGGCGAAGACATCATCGCCAGCGTATCAGCGGCCCCCGCAGACTCTCCAAACAGAGTGACGTTTGCCGGATCACCACCAAAGGCTGAAATGTTATCGCGGGCCCACTTAAGCGCCGCAACGACATCCAGCGTGCCGTAGTTACCTGAGTCGTCGAGCGCATCACCCGACGCCAGTGCCGGGTGGCTAAACCAGCCGAGAGGGCCTAAGCGGTAATTGATGGTCACTACCACTACATTTTCCTGGGTGGCGAGCGCATCACCCGAGTAGCTGCCGCCATGGCCTATGCTATTGCCGCCGCCGTGCAGCCAGAGCATTACCGGCAGATTAGTCGCATCATCAGGCGCCCATACGTTGAGATAAAGGCAGTCTTCAGAGCCGGTAATGCTGCCCGCGGCGGCATCACCATCACCGCTAAGCTGAGAGGCGTATTGCGGACAGAGATTGCCCGTTTGCAGCGCGGAGTACTCGCCCTCCCAGGGCGCGGGTGGCTGCGGCGCCCGCCAGCGCAGTTCTCCAACCGGCGGCGCGGCAAAGGGAATACCCTGCCACGCATGACTGCCCAGCCGATCGACAAAGCCAATCACAGAGCCGCTATCCAGCGTAACCCTGGTCCGCTCATCCACCAGATGAGGGTGTGGCGACGGGCTTGAAAAGTAGCGAAAGGCCCACCAGGCGGCGGCCGCCACTAATACAAATAGAAGGAGGTTTTTCATGGATCTGACCTGCTGCTGAACCTGTCGGCAATGACCTGACATTACGCCTTTACGCCTGATGGTCGCAAACAAAATTCGCGAAGACACGAGCTATCCACAGCGCCTACAAAACGCGAGAATCGGCACTACAGAGAGCAAGAGAGAGCGAGAGAGAGCCTTGAAGATTTACTCTGCGGATTACGTGCTGACCATGGATGACCAGAATCGGGTCATCAAACAGGGGGCACTCGCCGTCGATGAGAACAAGATAGTGGCTGTTGATGACACCAAGAAGATTTTGGCGTCCTATCCCGAAGCCGAGCACCTGACGCTCGATCAGCGCCTGCTCATGCCCGGACTCATTAACACCCACATGCACTCTGGATTACTGCGCGGTACCGCCGAGGGTCTCAAACTCTGGGACTGGCTGCGTCTATATATAGACCCAATGCACCGGGTGCTAAAGCCGGAAGACGCAGCCATCGCCTCAAAACTCTGCTACGCAGAGGCGTTGCTCTCTGGCACCACTACGCTCGTAGACATGTGGCGCTTTCTGGAAGGCAGTGCAGCTGTTGCAGAACAGCTAGGCAATCGAGCCGTGCTGGTGTCTTACGTGGGTGAGCACCCGGACTACAACTACTTCGATAGTCTGGATGACAACGAGCGGCTAATCGAATCTTGCAATGGCCGGGCAAATGGCCGAATCATGCCCTGGGTAGGCATGGAGCACATGTTCTACTTTGAAGAACAGCACTACGCCCGCGTGGTTGAGATGGCGCAGCGGCACCTGGTGGGCTTGCATACACACGTTGGCGAATCTGCCGCAGAAATCGACATCATGAAACAACGCTACGGACTGAGACCTGTACAAGCGATGGAACGTTTTGGCTTGCTGGATATCGACAAGGTGCTGTTTGCCCACTGCGTATGGCTCGATGCTTCAGAAATTGATCGACTTGCAAAATGCCATGTTGGCGTTGCCCACAACCCCACCAGCAATCTGAAACTGGTGAGTGGCATGGCACCGGTGAGTGAGATGATTGCGGCCGGTGTCCATGTCGGCCTGGGCACCGACGGCGAAAAGGAAAACAACAACCTCGATATGTTTGAGGAGATGAAGTTTGCTTCGTTGCTTGCGAAAACCCGCGAGAATGATCCAACAGCGGCTGACTCCTGGCAGGTGCTGCGAATGGCAACCATCGAGGGCGCGCGGGCACTGGGGTTGGGCGACACATTGGGTTCTCTTGAACCCGGCAAACTGGCCGATTTTGTCGCAGTACGAACAGACACTCCGCGCATGCGACCGCTGTTCGATGACGCAGACAGCGACTACTTTAATCTGCACCACAATCTTGTGTTTGCCGTTCAGGGCGGCGATGTCGATCTGACCCTGTGTGATGGTCGCGAACTGGTGCGCAACG
>CAZFIA010000102.1:9951-15201 GCA_964519335.1 uncultured Pseudomonadales bacterium | reverse complement strand
CACTCGAAGTCAGTAGCGCACTGGACCCTCAATACGAATGCTGCACGTTCCGCGGTTCAGTGGTGGCCATGGATCGACGCTCAGGCAAGATCGATTGGCAAACCTTTACCATTGCGCAAGTACCGGCGGCGCTGGGCAAAAATGCGTCGGGTACGACGCAATACGGTCCTTCTGGCGCCGTAATTTGGAACAGCCCAAGCATTGATGAGAAACGTCGGCGCCTATACGTCGGCACGGGAGAGAACGCCTCCTCGCCAGCGACAGACACCTCTGATGCGCTCATTGCCATAGATCTCGACAGCGGTGCAACGGTGTGGATCTGGCAGGGCACTGCAAATGATGCCTGGAACACCGCGTGCGGAACCAACACGCCAGACAACTGCCCAGAAGAAGATGGCCCTGACTACGATTTTGGTGCGGCGACCTTGATCGTCACCACCGATACCGGCCAAGACTTAGTGATTGGTGGGCAGAAATCTGGACTGGTGCATGCAGTGAATGCAGACACAGGAAAGCTGGTTTGGTCACAGCGTGTCGGTCGGGGTGGTATTCAAGGTGGCGTGCACTTTGGCATAGCGGCAGACAGCGAACGCATCTACGTGCCCATCTCAGATATGGCTGATGGCCGTAGCTACCCAACACCGGACCGCCCAGGCGTCCACGCGCTCGACATAGAAACAGGCGAATCGATTTGGTATGCGCAAACACCGGATGCCTGCGCGGGTCGCAATTTTTGTCACCCGGGAATATCGCAATCGATTAGCGTGATTAATGACATGGTGCTCGCGGGTGGAATGGACGGGGTAATGTACGGCTACGAAGCCGCAACAGGAAAGCAAGTGTATGAGCTCGATACCACCGTTGCCTTTGATGTTGCAAGCGGAGGAACCACAACAGGAGGTTCGTTTGGCGGCGCTGCCGGACCCGTTGCACAAGACGGTCGCGTGGTGCTTAGCTCGGGCTACGGCCTCTACAATCATATGGCCGGTAACCTGCTGCTTATGCTCGAACTGCCCTAGCCGGCTGCGATTCGTTTCAGAACCGCGGTGCCTGGTGTAATCACTTCGCCCTGCTGGTTTTTCACAAACAGTTCAACGTCGATCTGCTGCACCTGTGGCGGCTCGGCGTTGTCGAGAACCACGTCAGTGACCGCCCCGCCCGTTAGCAGCGTTTCGCCGATATAAGCGGCACTGCGGTTGCTATAGGCGAGGTTTGCAAGCATAAACTCATCGCCGTCGGCGGCGTCTGCCATCAGGTTATCAATAACCTGAGTCATCCAGTCACCCATTTGTGGGCCGGCGATCACCAGGCCGTCGTAGCCCTCGTCGTTTTGCGCGTAAGGCAAATCGTAGTGAATGCGATGGGCGTTCCACAGGGCCGCGTTGTAAAAAAACAACTCAGCGTTAGAAGGGGTGTGGTTACGCTCCGGCAGGGCGTCTTCTTTTTTTAGATCTGACAGGCGTTGATCGCTCGCGGTGCTTGCGCTCATCGCAGAATCCTTGTGGTGGTTTCAGTCACCACCGGCGCGCCGCTCTTATTCGTTACCCCTAAAACTACTTCGTAAAAAATAAGCGCGCCAGATCGACCTGCTTTTTCGTAGACGTTGGTCAGCGTTCTCACCGCTATCAATTCATCGGCCGGTTTGATGGGCTGGTGGTATTCGATGTGTAAGCCGCCGGCCATAGCCCGGGTGAGCGGGAAGGTGGGCACAAACCGGTCGATGGCGACACCGTCGGGTGTCATCTCGGTAAGGGGGACTACGGGCCAGAACAGCGCGACGTGAAACAAAGGTGGTGCAACGTCGCCTTCCAGATACCGTTTTTGAATCTGGTTGGTGGCTATGGCGTATTTTTTGATGTCGCGCCGGTTAACCGTTTCGTGTTGGGGCTCTGAGGCTTTGCCGATGTGGGCAAGATCTTCGTCGCGCAGGAGCCCAGTCGCGTTGTCGGTCATGTCTGGCTGCCTCTCTCTAAATCTGGCCGCCGGCGCTGGGCCAGTGCTTGTCCCGCAGATCGCGTTTCAATATCTTGCCCGTCGGTGCCTTCGGCAAGCTATCAACAAACTCAATCTTTCGAGGTTTTTGATAGGAGGCCAGATGATTTTTGGCGGCATCGATGATGTCTTCTTCGGTGGCCGTTGCGTCTGGTTTTAAAACTACATAAGCCATAACACTTTCGCCCCATTCGTCATCGGGTATGCCAATGACCGCGGTTTCAAGTACGCCAGGATGCTGGTGGATGGCGGCCTCTACCTGCGTTGAGTAAATGTTCTCGCCGCCCGAAATGATCATGTCTTTCGCGCGATCAACAATAAATATGTAGCCCTCATCATCCCAAACCGCCACGTCGCCGGTGTGCATCCAGCCGTTCTTTATAGTCTCCGCAGTGAGTTCGGGTTTTTTCCAGTAGCCCTGCATGTTGGCTTCTGAGGCCACCACAATCTCGCCAGGCGTTGTGCTGTCTTTGGGGGTGTCGTTGCCGTCTTCGTCGACAAGCTTTACCCGTGTGACAAAGCCCTCGCGACCACAAGACTTAAGGCGTTCGGGGTGGTTCCCAGATACGGCGGCCGCATGATCTTCCTGCGCCAGAAAGGTCATCGTCATGCCTTCGGTTTGACCGTAACCCTGGATCAGCGTGCAGGGGAATGCCTCGAGTGCCGCCTTAACGACCGTCTGTGGCATGGGTCCGCCGCCGTACTGAATGTTGCGCAGGCTCGATAGATCAAAACTTGCGAAGTCTTCAACCGCCATCATCCAGTTGAGCATGGTGGTGATGCCCAAAAAGGCAGATACCCGTTCCTTTTGAATAACCTCAAGGGCCGCACGTGCCTCAAAATTAATAAGCACCACAGGGCAACCGTGGGCCAGGTAGTTCATCGCAAGCGCAACAGGGATGTGAAACATCTGGCCGGTGAGCATATATACGTCGGTGGGCACAATCCGCTCGGCCACCGTTTGATTGATCATGCCCATGTACAGGCTGTGGTGAGAATGCAGTGCGCCTTTCGATAAGCCGGTGGTGCCGCCGGTATAGAGTATGAGCACAGGATCTTGTTCGCCCACAGTCGCGGCGTTCGCATTCAATGTTGGGTCGCCACTGTCGATGAGTTTGGCAAAGCTGCCGTCGCCATCAGAGTCGCACTCAACGCCATGAGCAATACCCACCTGTTCGCGCAACGTTGCGGCCAACTCCCGAAACTCAGAGGTACTTACCAACACCGTCGGCGAACCGTCTGCAAGGATGCGTTGCAGTTCTTCTGCACCCAGTCGCCAGTTCAGCGGTTGGGCGATAAGGCCAGCGCGTGCGCAAGCGAAATACACAATAAAGTAGTCGATGCTGTTTTTGGCAAGCACAGCAACGCGATCGCCTTTAGTAAGCCCAGCGCCTAACCAGGCATTGGCCAGCCGGGTTGATTTCTCGTGCAACGCGCCAAAGGTCAGGCGCTCGCTCGTCGTTGTATCTACCAGAGCTTCGCGCTGAGGATCAAGATCCGCCCACTTGGCGGTGATGTCGGCAAGGTTCACTAGTACGCCATGTCCAGCGCAATTACGCGATGGGCGATAAGCCAGCTATTGCCGTTAAGAACAAATCGGTCTTTGTAGTAACCGCTGGTGACCAGTCTGATCGCGCCGTTCTCAACAGAGGTGATCGTCAGGTTGGCGATGCTACGAACTTCAGTAGTGGAGTTAGTGTCTTCGAAAAACACGTTGGTGGTAACGTGGCGTCGTATGTCGGTCTGGGTATCTGCTGAATCGCGCATGAGCCCCATAATGGTCTCTCGCGAGTCGAACTGAATGGGATCAGCACCGGCGATGACAATCTCGAGGCGCGCATCCTCAGCAAACCCGGCTTCCAGTACATCCATTTGACGTTCATCGAGGGCGTAGGCGCTGCGCGCGAGGGCCTCGTGAATCGCGAGTCGAGTTTCCAGATCTGGCTGGCTCATGTGGTCTTCCCCCTCTCCCAAAAAAAGAAAACAAGCTTTGTAGCGCCGATTTACCGTACACCGCGTCCCGCTTGACTGCAATTTTTGGTACGCGCACCATAATTTGTCGGGGGAGTACTGAGAAGTGCTGCAATGGGACAGGAATTTACGCGGGGGAAGTGGCCGTGAGTGATCACTCTAAGGTGCCTTATAAGGCGGTTCGTCCCGAATCGCTTGACGACATTAATCTACTCGATGCCGGGTTACAGAATTGCCCCTATCACGCTTATCAGCAACTGCGCGACGAGGCACCGGTTTGGCAAGACCCTGTCACGGGGTTTTATGTGGTGTCGCGTTTTGAAGACGTGCGGGCGGTGTTGCTTAATCCCAAAGACTTCTCGAGCAACATGTCGATTGAAGGTCAGGGCGGAACGCGCAGCGCGCTGGATGAAGAGCGCGCTGCGCGCATGCTCAAACTGTATGAAACCGAAGGGTGGGTCCCTGGCGTTACGCTTGCCGGCCGAGACGATCCCAACCATAAGCAGATGCGTGCAATGTTCAACGAGGCCTTCCGTCCCAAACGCATCGACGCAATGGACCCCTTTGTGCGCGATACCGCCTACAAACTAATGGATGCCTTTATTCAGGACGGGCACTGCGACTGGGTGGCTCAGTTTGCGGTGCCGTTACCGCTCATTGTTATTGGCCATCAAGTTGGCGTACCCGAAGCCGACATTTGGAAAATCAAAAAGTGGACCGACGCCTGGGTTCAACGCCTTGGCATGATGCAGACCGAGGAAGAAGAACGCTGGTCGGTAGAGATGGAGATTGAGGCGCAGCACTACTTTCAGCCTATCTTCGAACGATTGCGTAAAGAGCCCGATGATTCGCTGCTGTCAGATATGGTGAATCGCGTCATTCCCGAATGGGATCGCCCACTTAACGACAACGAACTGCACGCCGAGATGATGGCGGACACCTTTGTGGGTGGCGCCGAAACCACCACCAATGCCATTGGCTATGGCGTGAAGTTGCTTATTGATAATCCACTGGCCTGGCAACAACTGAAGTCTGATCCAGATCGCCACCTGCGCGCCTTTATCGAAGAGGTTCTGCGCCTCGAAGGCCCCGTTCAGGGACTGTTTCGCAAGACCAGTGGCGAAGTTGAGCTTGCGGGCACAACTATTCCCGCAGGGGCCATGATCAATGTGCGTTACGGCGCTGCTAACCTGGATGAGCGTGAGTTCGATCAACCCGGCGAGCTTGACCTGGAGCGCACCAAACCCGGCAAACACCTGGCGTTTGGATCGGGTATTCATCACTGTC
>CAZFIA010000102.1:0-9851 GCA_964519335.1 uncultured Pseudomonadales bacterium | reverse complement strand
GAGCGCACCAAACCCGGCAAACACCTGGCGTTTGGATCGGGTATTCATCACTGTCTTGGCGCGCCCTTGGCCCGGCGAGAACTGTATTGGAGTTTCCGCGCGCTGGTCGATCGCATTGATAGCATGAGTTTTACGACCGGGAAAAACGATTTTTCGGTACAGCCCAGCTTTTCGCTGCGGGCCCTTAACGAATTGCATATCGATTTTCAGGCGAAGTAGCGCTACTTCCAGTAGGCGTCGCGCAGCAGTCGTTTATACAGCTTGCCGGTCGGTAGCCGCGGCAGTTCGTCCATAAAATCGAACGAGCGGGGCACCTTAAACGAGGCCAGATTATCCCGCGCCCATTGGCTCAGTTCGTCTGCAAGGGCTGAGTCGGTATCCACGCCAGGTGCTGCTTGCACCACCGCTTTCACTTCCTCACCAAATTCTGGGTTGGGGATACCAAATACAGCAACATCAGTGACTTGCGGGTGCATTATGAGAGCATCTTCAATCTCGCGCGGGTAGATATTTACCCCGCCAGAGATGATCAGATAGGCCTTGCGGTCGGTAAGAAACAGAAAGCCGTCGTCATCCACATAGCCCACGTCGCCGAGGGCAGTCCAGTTGGCATGCTGGGGGTGACCAGACTCTGCCGTTTTGTCGGGTGCGTTGTGGTACTCGAAGGGCCGCTTGGCTTGTTCGAAGTAGATGAGCCCTTCCTGATTGGGCGGCAACTCTGTGCCGTCCTCATCACAAATACGCAGGGTGCCGCTGGCAGCCCGCCCAACCGACCCTGGGTGAGCCAGCCAGTCGTCCGGCGCAATGATGGTCGAACCGTTGCGTTCGGTGCCGGCGTAGTACTCCCAGATGATCGGCCCCCACCAGTCCATCATCTGTTGCTTCACTTCGACAGGGCAGGGTGCTGCCGCGTGCACGGCCACCTGGTGGCTCGATAGATCGAAGCTCTCGCGAAGGTTTTTGTCGAGCTTTAGCATGCGCACAAACATGGTGGGCACCCACTGGCTGTGGGTGATGCGAAAGCGTTCGATATGGGCCAGCGCTTTTTGCTCATCGAACTTGGGCATCATCACCACTGTGCCGCCGAAACACAGCACCCGCATGCAAAACCCAAAGGGTGCGGCGTGGTACAGCGGTGCCGGTGACAGATAGATGCTGTGCTCGTCAAAGCCGTACGGCGAGTTTGTGTCGGCGCCCGGAATGCCCAGAGTGACAGAGGCATTAGGTAAGGGACGCTTTATGCCCTTCGGTCGTCCGGTGGTGCCTGAACTATAGAGCATAGAGTCGCCCTGCAGCTGCTCGGCTTGCGGAGTGGAATCAAACCCTTCAAGTGCGTCGTCGAGTGACTCCCAACCAGCGGCTGCGCCCCGGGCCATGAATCGATGCGGGCAATCTTCAAGATGCTCAAGCAACTCGGCGCTTGCAGCAATCTCTGTAGAAGAGATAACCGCCTTCGCGCCCGAATCGTTAACGATGTACGCCGCCTCGTCTGCGGTGAGGTAGCGATTGATGCAGGTGATGTAAACGCCCGAGCGAAAGGCCGCCCAGGCAATCTCGAAATACTGCAGATGGTTTTCCATCAGCAGGGCGATGTGATCGCCCACATTGATGTCGCGGGACCGGAACAGATTTACAAGCTGGTTAGACCGATCGTCCAGTTCTTGCCAGCTTGTACTTTGCCCGGTGTCCGCGTGAATCACCGCCGGTGTATCCGGTTTAACTGTGCTCCAGTGTCCCGGATACATGAACGTTTAGGCTCCTAGCTTTGAAAATCCAGCGGACGGTAATAATCCTTGCCCTGGGTTTCGTACTCGCCGCGCATCTTAAGGAAAGTCTCTCCCGCAGAGCCTTCATCGGTCAGGGTTAGGTCCTGACGAATGAAGTTAACGCTGTCTGGATTAAGCTCACGGGCCATGGCCCAGTAGCGGTCGGCCTGTTCGGGTAGGCCGTGTTCTCGAAACAGGTTGGCCAAACGAAACGCAGCGTCTGCCTTTAACTGCTCAAAACTGTGGCTGCGAATGTTCGCGGCAACGGTTTCTGGCGGCTGCACGTGCACGCTTTCGCTGCCGTTCTTAACCCAGTCTTTAAGTGCAGGCGTATACACGTCGTTGCCAAACGAAATGCTCTGTTCGCCCTCGCCAAAGGTATGGATCTTGGGGTAGGTGCCTTCGTCAATGCGAACGATTCGGCCCTCTTCATCAATCCAGGCCGCAGACGGCACGTTCACAAAGTTAAACGCGGAACTCACGATGTGGTCTGGATCAATCACCTGAATGTAGGTGGGGTTGGCTGCATCGAATATGGGGCCGGCTGCCGCCTCGCCACCAACGTCTTCGGCTGCGCAAACGATTACAAAGTTTGGATCGTTAAGCTCTTCATACACTTGTTGCCACACGGGCACATCCATGAAGCATCCTCACCACGACGACCAGGTAACAATGAGCGCTTTTTTACCCTTAAGGTCGGCCATGCGAACCACGTTGCCCTTGCGGTCGGTCACCTCAAAGTCGGGAGCCATTGCATGCTCCATGGTGTTTTCGCGTTTGGCGGGAATTTCTGCAAAGCTCCAGACGGCGGCATCTCTATCGGCTACCCAGGGCTGGCCGAGCAGGTCGGCAAAGGCGGTTAAGTTAAACCACTCGCGACCGTTCTTGCTAACCATTAGCTCTTTGGTAAGAGGAATACACAAGTCGTTGTAACACGCGCCCTCTGGCTTCAACTCAAAGCCGTTAACCTGCGTGAGGTCTTCGGGGCGAATAAGCAGCGCATCGCCAGAATGAGCTTCTGACAGAACTATCTTTCTGCCCTGGTACAGCAGGGTGGTGCTGCCCTTGGGGTGTATTGGCGAGGTCTCGAACGGGTTTCGTTGTTCGGGATTCGCCATCATCGCTTTAGCCATAATGTGGTCCTCCAATTGTCCCAATAGTATGCATTATTCTGGGGCGACCCACTCTTTTTCGAGGCGGCGGGCGCCTTTTAGTATGCCTTTCATCGCGTAGTTGCCCTCGTGGCACGCGTATTCATAGACCTTTTTATCGCTTGCGTTCCACAGGTACTCGCCGCTCCAGGCAGCGGTCCAGGCTGTAGGGTTGTTAACGGTAAAGTTGTACACCAGATGACCATCGGCTTGCAGATCAAAGCGCTCCGTCACGTGCAGATTTTTGTCCGCGCCAATCAGTCCGCTTGAGTCTTTAAAGTTGCGCGTTTCTACCACCAGCGTATCGCCTTCCCAGCGACCCACCGAATCGCCAAGCCACTTTTGCTCAGCAGCCGGGACGTGCTCGGCGTTCATGCGAATGACGCGCGCGTCGTGAACCATCTCTTGCAGAATCATGATGTGGTCTTCGGTTTGCACGATGCGCTTGTAGTTGTTGTAGAGACTGGGAAGTGTGGGCACTGTCGAAGCAAAACTGATGAGGCAACGCTCAGAAGGCGCGAGACTTTCCGGGCCATCAAACGGTCCGGGCCCGTCGCTTGCGAGCCACGATGCGGTGCCGGTGTTGTCATGACCAAAAGAAGCAAATGCGACGGCCCTCTTCGCCTTGGCCGCATCAGTGAGTTCAGGTTGGCGGCCGTTCTCGGGGCTGTAAATAATTGAGGTTCTGAACTTGCCGTCGATCTGAAAGGTCTTGTTGCCCGGATCAATCCAAAACGCGTTGTAACCACCCACGCCACCGGCGCCCGCGGTGTTGTTGCCGTCACCGCCTTTCTTGGGCGCGCCGCGATCCGGAGCACTTTGTCGGTTTGCAAACTCAAAACGGCCGAGCACTGCCGCGGTGACCTGGTTGGCCTCTTCCGGGGTCATAAATTGTTTGTTGCCAAACTGCTTGGGCCGGTTCAGCGGTGTGAGCGTGCCCGTGTCATAGACGCCGGAGAAGTCGGGCTTGCCGCCTTTGGTTCGGGTTATTTCGGCCAGAGCGGGCAGGGCGTAAACAAAGCTGCCTACAAGGCTGCTAGCTACAAGTAGATGCAGAGAGAGTCGTTGCATATGCAACCTCCTGGTGAGCTCTAGTCCATAGATTAGGGCAGAAACTGGAACTTCAGATGCGGCTCAGTGTCTTTGTAGTACAACCTGCTCGGAGTTTCTATGTCTACCTCTATTAAGCGCCCGCTGTTTGGGTCTTCCTTCCTTTCCTCTGTTGGGGCCTCTTTTGGGATAACGCTGCTACTCACGGCCCTGTTGGGTTGCGCCCAGGCCTCAGAACCCACCATCAACTTTGACGGCTCAGTAGAGGCGGCCGATGCCGAATACTCGGCAAGCATTGTGGTCGCCGGCGGCTGCTTCTGGTGCATCGAATCAGACCTGGAGAAACTGCCCGGTGTGGGTGATGTGGTCTCGGGCTATGCCGGTGGCGGTACCTCGGAGCCGACCTATCGCAATCATGCAGATCATCTGGAAGTAGTAGAAGCACCCTATGATCCCTCGGTAATTACCTATGCTGAGCTTGCCGCCTATGTATTGCGCCACATCGATCCGCTGGATGCCGGCGGTCAGTTCTGCGATCGCGGCCACAGCTACACCACCGCCTTGTTCTATCGCACGCCCGAAGAAGAGGCCGCTGCCAAAGCAGCCGTGGCTGATGCTGAGGCCGAGCTGAATCAAAGCGTGGTAACTCCCGTGCGCGCGCTCGACAAGTTCTGGATGGCCGAGGGCTATCACCAGGACTACTACAAGAAAAACCCGCTTCGCTACAAGTTGTACCGTAACGGTTGCGGGCGTGACGATCGGGTGGCTGATGTCTGGGGCAAAAGCAGTTCCTGATCAGGCCCAGAGCCTGGCTAAAAACTAGGCAAAAAATTTGCTGTCATTTCCAGGGCCCGTCGACCGGGCCTTTGCATTCACAACGGTTATAACCGCGAATCGACTGTAAAAAATCGCTCAAGGCCCTTACAACCAGTTTCATCCTTTGGGCTCGATCCCTTTATATTAAGCGGTTGATTGGTTGAGAGTTGCGGCACATGGCGAAGCGCGTCTATTTATTCAATGAAGGCGGAAAAGAAGACCGCGATCTTCTAGGCGGCAAGGGTGCAAACCTGTGCGAGATGACCAAGCTCGGCCTGCCCGTACCTTTTGGCTTTGTCATTACCACGCCCACCTGCAATGAGTTTTTCCAACGCGGCAACAGCTTGCCAAGCCTGCTTGAGCAGGAATACCGAATCGCGCTGCACCTGGTTGAGCAAGAGATGGGCGGCCGTTTCGGTGACCCAGAAAATCCGCTGCTGTTCTCTGTGCGTTCCGGTGCGGCCGTTTCCATGCCCGGCATGATGGACACCATTCTCAATCTGGGTTTAAACGACGAGATTGCAGAAGGACTTGCCAAAAAAACCAACAACCCTAGATTTGCCTACGACTCATACCGGCGCTTCATTCAGATGTTTGCGGGTGTGGTGCTGGGTGTAGAAGGCGAGAAGTTTGAAGATGCCATCAGCGAGTACAAAGCCGCGCATAAGCTGGAGCTTGATGTCGACCTGAGTGCAGACGACTGGAAAGCGGTGATTGAGGTATTCAAAACCATCACCGAGTTTCCGCAAGATCCTTTTGAACAACTCAAACGCGCGGTCGAGGCCGTGTTCCTGTCCTGGTATTCACCGCGCGCGCACATCTACCGCGAGATGAACAACATCTCTGAGTCATTGGGTACTGCGGTAAACGTGCAGGCGATGGTGTTTGGTAACTTTGGTGAAGACTCTGGTTCGGGCGTTGCCTTTACCCGCGATCCTTCCAATGGTGAAAACCGATTCTTTGGCGAGTATCTGTTCAACGCCGCTGGCGAAGATGTTGTAGCGGGAATCAGAACGCCGGAACCCATCGAGAACCTGAAGGTTAAGAGCCCTTTGGTGTATCAAGAGCTGTATGAAACCCAGGCGATGCTCGAGAAGCACTACCGCGACATGCAAGACATTGAGTTCACTATTCAGGAAGGCCGGTTTTACATACTGCAAACCCGCGGCGGCAAACGCACGGGCCGTGCGGCTGTGAAGATTGCCGTCGATATGGTGAAGGAAGGCCTGATTAACGAAAAACAGGCGCTGTTAAGAATATCGCCTGAGCACGTAGAAACCTTCTTGCATCCCATGGTGGATCCAACGGCTAAAACAAACATAGTGGCCTCTGGTTTGCCAGCAAGCCCAGGTGGCGCTACAGGTGAAGTGGTGTTCTCTGCAGACGAAGCCGTAACGGTTGCGGCAACCGGCACCAAGGTTGTGCTGGTGCGGCGCGAAACCACGCCCGAAGACATTCACGGCATGAAGGCCGCCGAAGGCATTCTTACCGAGCTTGGCGGCATGACCTCGCACGCGGCTGTTGTTGCGCGCGGCATGGGCGTTTGCGCCATTACGGGGTGCGGCGCGCTTACTATTAATTATGATGCGGGCACGGCAACCACAAAAGACGGCGTGGTGATCAAACGCGGCGACGTCATCACGCTCGACGGTACGGCAGGTGATGTGATGCTTGGCGACATACCCAAAACCGAAGCCAGCGCCAACGATGACTTTACTGCGCTTCTGTCGTGGGCCGATAAACATCGACGGTTAAAGATTCGAGCCAACGCCGACACTAAAGAAGATGCCGAGAAGGCACGCGAGCTGGGTGCCGAGGGCATTGGCCTGTGCCGCACCGAGCACATGTTTTTTGATGCGGAACGCATTTTGGCCATGCGCGCGATGATCTTGTCGGAAACTAAAGAAGAACGTCTTACCCATCTCGACACACTCATCAAGTTTCAGCACGACGATATGCTGGCGTTGTACAAAGCGATGGATGGCCTGCCTGTTACGGTAAGGCTGCTAGATCCGCCGCTGCACGAGTTCTTACCGCACACCGAAACGGACATGATTGAATTGTCTCAGGTGCTGGGTAAGCCGCTGTCAAAGATCAAAGAGATCACGGCAGGCCTTGCAGAAGTAAACCCCATGCTTGGGTTTAGAGGCTGCCGATTGTCGGTGGTGTACCCCGAAATCACAGAGATGCAGGTAAAGGCCATCATTGGTGCGGCTATTGAGGCCACGGAGCAAGGCTTTAAGCCATTCCCTGAAATCATGATTCCACTAGTAGTGAACGTGCGCGAAATTCGCTTGATCAGCGAGCTGGTGCAACAGTGTGTGCATAGCATGGTGAGTGAAAAAGGCGTTTCTGTGTCGTACCGCATCGGCACCATGATGGAAACGCCACGCGCGTGCCTGAGTGCCGATCGTCTTGCGGGCGAAGTGGAGTTCATGAGCTTTGGCACCAACGACCTCACGCAAATGACCTATGGGTTCTCTCGAGACGATTCGGCAAAGTTTGTGCCGGAGTACCTAAACAAGAAGCTCATTGAGAACGATCCGTTTGTATCGCTTGATCAGCGTGGCGTTGGCAAGCTCATCAAAATGACCATCGAAGATTCGGGCGCACAAAAGAAGGGGATTAAGTACGGCATTTGTGGGGAACACGGGGGTGATCCTCGCTCGATTCGTTTTTGCCACGAGCAGGGGCTCGACTATGTGTCCTGTAGCCCGTATCGGGTACCGGTGGCGCGGATCGCGGCCGCCCAGGCGAACGTAGAAGATGGAAGCTTTCGCGAGTAAACCTTAGCGAGTAACTCTTCGCGAGCGAAGAGGGGGCTGTTACTCTGGCGCCCATGCAACCGTCATCTTCTCTGGAGCTCGCACGCGCGGCGCTCACCACCCACTTTGGCTACCCTGACTTTCGAGCCGGCCAGTCGGATGCTGTGGTTGCGGCGATTGAGGGGCGCGATGTTTGCGTCTTGTTGCCCACCGGCGCAGGCAAGTCGCTGTGCTTTCAGGTACCGGCGATAGTTGCAGCGCAAGAAGGAAGCGGCACTACACTCGTCATATCACCCTTAATCGCGCTTATGAACGATCAGGTGGCAGCGCTTAAGTCGCGAGGCATTGCAGCGGCAGCGCTCAACAGCCATCAAAGTTCGGATGAACAGGCAGAGGTGCTTGCTGAGCTCGACAGTGGGGAACTGGCGTTGCTGTATGTGTCGCCCGAACGGGCGGCGCAAAGCAGGTTTCGCGAACGCCTTGCTGACTTGCGCATCGCTCGGCTGGTGATTGACGAGGCGCACTGCGTGAGCCAATGGGGCCATGACTTTCGGCCGGACTATTTGTTGCTCAAAGACTTACGCGACATCGTCGATGTGCCGGTGAGTGCACTAACAGCCACCGCAACCAATGCGGTGATGGAAGACATTAGCCAACAGCTCGCACTAAAGAATGTGGTGGAAGTGCGGGGTGGGTTTGATCGTCCGAATCTTGCTTTTGAAGTGCAAGGCCACAGCAGCGAAGATACGCGTATTGCGGCCACCCTATTTGAACTCGACCGGTTGGGTTTGCGCGGTTCTAGCCGTTCAACCCTACAGGGCTCTGGCCGTGCATTGGTTTACTGCAGTACTCGCAAAGTTGTTGAGCGTGTTGCCAAATTACTGCGCGACCATGGCGTGCGCTCCGGGTTTTATCACGCGGGTCGAACCGAGGTAGCCCGCGATCGAGCGCAAGCGGCGTTCGAAGGAGGGCGAACACCGGTACTGGTTGCGACTAACGCCTTTGGTATGGGCATTGATCTGCCTGATGTGCGGTTGATCATTCACTTCCAAACCCCAGGCAGTCTTGAAGCCTACTATCAGGAGGCGGGTCGAGCCGGTCGTGATGGCGAACCAGCGCGTTGTATTTGCCTGTATGGCCCGGAGGATCTAGACACCCAGCGACGTCTCACGAAGCACAGTGATGCCAGCGCCATACAGCTTGCGCGCCGTGAGCTGGCGCTGACAGAGGTAGAAGACTTTATTACCCAGGCAGGCTGCCGGCACGCGGCTTTGGTGAGTCACTTCACGGCAGATATCAACGAACCCGCCTGCGGACACTGTGATGTGTGTGAAGGCCGCGCGACTGCGGTAGTTGCTGATGCACAAGAGGATGAGATCGAGGAGACTATAGAGTCGCTTACCGACGCGGAACTACAGTCAATCGAATCTGCAGTAGAACGACTAAGTCGCCCAGTCGACAAAATGCAGCTTGTCCAGGCCCTGCGTGGCGGGCGCGCCAAGAACTTGTCGCGTGGCGGGCTGCTTAGCATGCCGGAATACGCCATGCTTGCAGCTTATTCTGAAGACTCGGTAGTAGCTGCCGTTGATGACATGCTTGCCGGTGGTCAGTTGGTTCGGCACGGGTCGAACAGCCGTGCGATTTGGGTACCAGGCAAAGTACAGAAGAGTGCTGAGAAGTTTGTGTCTAAATCCTCGAGCGGCAGCGTGCGCTACGCGCTGGATTCCTTCAGCAGGCAAACTGCAAAGCAGCTAGGCTGGAAACCGCATATGGTGTTGCCGAAGAAAACCATCGTAGAGATAGACGAACAACGCCCAGTAACCACCGATGATCTCTACGAGATAGATGGGCTGAACTCGTCAAAGATTGAACGCTTTGGAAAAGATATTATCGAGATTGTAGAATCTCGTACTGACTAAGACCTAGCGGCCCGACACATGCCCTCAGATGTAGACAAACTGCTCAAGAAGAATCAAAAACTCAACCAGCTCGATGGCGTTAAAGTAACCAGCCACGTGCAGCGTGACGATGATGGTGACGGTTGGGTGGTGAATATTTTGATGCTCGAAGGCTACGATGTGCCATTTAAGTACCGCCGCAAAAAGCTCTACAAAAGCCTCGAGGGCGCGCCGGTAAACCTTACGTACTACCCAGAGCTTGAGAAGGTTGCAGGGATGGACTTTGAGACCATGAAGGTCGTAAGAATTCGGAAGAGCTGAGCGGCACTGGGTTATTTCCCAGTTGCGAAAAAGCAAGAGGCGAATCTAACGCCTCTTGCTTTAACTTCGGCCTAAACTATCTAG
>CAZFIA010000101.1:0-15202 GCA_964519335.1 uncultured Pseudomonadales bacterium | reverse complement strand
AGATTCGATTTGGGACACCCACGGCTTTGTGACGAACAGCGTGTGGATTTTAAGTAATTTACAGTGCTGCCACAGGTATCCGGCATATCCATTAAAGAGCATGTCCAGATTGCCCTGAGGCGGCGCGCTTTATAACATGTTGGGCTGGCAGGTAAAACCATCCGACCCCCCGCCACTCTCCAAACACCTGTATTACCCGGGTCCTGCACGACCGGGAAAGCATGACGAGAAAGTGACAAGAATTATGACAAGAAATCTACCTAAATGACTATAAAGCTCCTGAATCCGGACGAAGTCACCAAAATGCGAACAGCAGGCAAGCTGGCTGCCAGTGTGCTGAACATGATCGGGGACCACGTAAAACCGGGCGTCACCACCGGAGAGCTCGACCGGCTCTGCCATGAGTACATAGTGAACGAGATCAACTGCATTCCCGCGCCCCTTAACTACACCAACGGCACCAGCCCGCCGTTTCCAAAGTCGGTGTGCACCAGCGTCAATCACGTGGTTTGCCACGGCATCCCTTCTGACCGCAAAACGCTTAAAAACGGCGATGCGCTCAATATCGATATCACGGTCATTCACGAAGGCTACTACGGCGACACCTCAAAAATGTTCTTCGTAGGAAAGCCAACCGTATTGGCCGAGCGGCTGGTTAAAGTCACTCAAGAGTGTCTCTACAAAGGCATTAACGAAGTGAAGCCAGGCGCCAAACTCGGCGACATTGGTTACGTCATCCAAAAGCACGCAGAAGCCAGCAACTTTTCGGTGGTTCGCGAGTTCTGCGGGCACGGCATCGGCGACACCTTTCACAGCGAACCACAGGTTTTGCACTATGGCCGCCGCGGCACCGGAGAGACTTTGCTCGAAGGCATGGCGTTTACCATCGAGCCAATGATCAATGCCGGCAAGCGAGACGTGAAGATACTGCCCGACCAATGGACCGCGGTGACCAAAGATCACAAGATGTCGGCGCAGTGGGAACACACCCTCTTGGTTACTAGCGACGGCGTTGAAGTTCTCACCCGCAGGGATGAAGAAGTCACGCTGTGAGCCAGGCGCAATCATCGCCGCGCGAGCGAATTAAATCCGCCGATGAGAAACTCGCAGACAGATTCTGGGCAAACGCCGACATAGATCAGTTGCTGGCCGAGCGTGCCGCACTCTTTGATGGTGTGCTTGAAGAACTCTGGGAGGCACACCTACCGCCGGCCGCTCGTGAACAAACCGCACTCTACGCGGTTGGCGGCTACGGCCGCAAAGAACTGCACCCTGGCTCTGATATCGACCTATTGATCGTCGTAAAACGCCGCAAAACCTGGGCCGCTGAGATTTCTGCGTTCGTACAATCGCTGTGGGATCTGGGATGCGAGATCGGCCACAGTGTTCGCACGGTGCGTGAGTGTCGTCGTGAATCAGCCGCCGACATCAGTACCGCTACAGCTATGTTCGAACGTCGGCTGCTTGTCGGCGATCAAAAAATCATCACCAGTCTCGAACGCGTCATGGCAGCGCAGCGCTTATGGCCAAGCGCAAAATTCTTCGCCGCCAAATGCGAGGAACAGATTGAACGTCACGCAACCTACGACAACGTGGAGTACGGGCTCGAACCCAACATCAAAACCTCTCCCGGAGGTCTGCGAGATCAGCACACCGTATTCTGGATCGTACGGCGAGAATACGGCACGACAGAAACCGCAAAGCTGCGCGAACAGGGCGTACTCACCGAGCAAGAAGAGACCTGGCTAGTCGAAGGCAAGCGCTTTCTTTCCTGGGTGCGCTACGGTTTGCATCTAATCGCAGGGCGCAAGGAAGACCGCCTGCAGTTCGAGTACCAGCGAGAACTGGCCCAGCGCTTTGGCTATGCAGATACCAACGCCAAACGCGGCGTTGAGGGGTTTATGCAGCTGTACTATCGCCATGTGCTCGCCCTGCGCGAAGTGAACGACATCGTGTTGCAGACCTTTGAAGAGACCATTGTCCGGGGTAAACGTCGCCCGCGTATGGAGGCCATTAACGAACGATTTCGGCTGCGCAACCAATACATAGAAACGGTCGACCCCGAGGTTTTCCCAACAACACCGAGCGCGATGATTGAGATGTTTGTGATCATGGCGAATCGCCGCGACATCACTGGTGTTCGCGCCAGCACCATTCGCGAGATAAGAGAGAACCTGCCTGCCATTAACGCCGACTTTCGCAGCGACCCAGATGTTGCCGAGCTGTTTCTAGACCTTCTGCGAGCACCCTTTTCGTTGGTGTCGCAGCTCACACGCATGCGCCGCTACGGCCTGCTCAGCGCCTATTTACCAGAATTCGGCAGAATCGTCGGGCAGATGCAGCACGACCTGTTCCACATCTACACCGTAGACGCTCACACGATGACGCTGATAGGCAATCTGCGTCGATTTCGCTATCGCCGTGCCGAAGAAACTTACCCGGTCGCTCACCAGTGCGTGCTTGACGTGCCAAAAGTTGAGCTCTTGTACATTGCCGGCCTTTATCACGACATTGGAAAAGGTCGTGGCGGCGACCATTCGGAGCTAGGTGCGGTGGATGCGGCCTTGTTTTGCGAGCGTCACGGCTTGACCACAGATGACACGGATCTCGTGTGCTGGCTAGTGCGTTCCCATCTACTCATGTCATCTACCGCACAGCGCAAAGACATTCACGATCCTGACGTGATCGCAGACTTTGCCGGCGAGGTGAAATCAATTACCCGACTGGATTACCTTTACGCGCTAACTGCAGCCGATATCACAGCGACTAACCCTACCCTGTGGAATAGCTGGCGTGCATCGCTCCTACGCCAGCTCTATCAGCATACGCGACAATTTCTTGAAGACGGCGCCAAGCGCGATCGAGAATCGCTTCTCGCCGAGCGCCGCGAAATTATCGCTAAGGAATTTTCAGCTCGTCTCGCAAGCCCAGAATCTAATGCGACTAGACCTTCCGCAACAAAGACAGATCAACTGCCTGCCGAAATCCAAGAACTGATGGGCGAAGAATTTTGCTTCCGCTACGAACCCGAAGTGGCCGCCGATGTCCTCGTCGCCTGCTACCTGCACGATCTGAGCAAGGGGCCAATGATAAGCATCAGAGATTTACCCGGCCAGCTCACCGACGAGAACGTGACCGAGATACTGCTCTACGCAACCGACCGCGTCGGCTTGTTTCGCGATAGCGTCTATGCGTTAGTTGCAAACAAACTCGCGGTCTACAACGCCTTTATTCAATCGACCTCCGACGAGCGCTGCCTGAACGCCTTTATCGTCTTAAGTGAAGACGGCACTTCTATAAATCAGAAAGGCAAACAGCGAGAACAGGTAGAGCAGTCGATAAAGGCAGCTGTAGCGGGCACACAGAAATCGAAACCCGCGACCACGCTCCAGCGCCTGCCTCGCCCAAGGCAGCAGATGATTGCCCCCAGTAAGATCAGCCTGCACACGCCTGAAGGTTCAAAAACCTCAGAGCTCACCGTTTTTACAACTAACCGGCCAGGACTGCTGGCTCGCCTCGGCGAGCTGTTTAGCGAGATCGGGATAGAAGTTACCAGCGCAAGAATCAACACTCTGGGTAATCGCGTCGAAGATTACTTTGAAATAACGCAGGCCGATGGTACGCCTTACACTGACCCCGAACAGGTCTACATGATCACCAACACCGTTCGCCAGCGCCTCGACCTGTTTTAGGTCGCGATCCCTGAATCCAATAATCAGAAAGAAACAAACAGGACCCGTACGCCGTGAACCCCGCTCTGAGCAATCTGCAGCTCTACCCATTTCAACGCTTAAATGCACTGAAAGCAGAACTACCCGCCCCCCCACAATCCAAGCAACACATCGCGCTATCGATTGGAGAACCGAAGCACCCAGCCGCTGACTTTTTGGTGCACGCGTTGCAGGACGAGGCACTAGTTCGCCACGGGCTCGGCACCTATCCGGCCACTCTCGGCAGCGAAGAACTTCGCGGCGCAATCGCCCAGTGGTTGCACAAACGCTTTGGCTCAAAAATTAGCGCGGCCACTCAAGTACTGCCGGTGAACGGCACGCGCGAGGCTCTCTTCAGCTTTGGCCAGGCGGTGCTGTCCGGTAAACAAGGTGCGGCAGCCATGCTTCCCAACCCGTTCTATCAAATCTACGAGGGCGCCATTGTATTGCGCGGTGCAGAGCCGGTATTCATGCCCACGAGCAAGGCAAATGGCTACGTGCCAGATTTCTCTGCAATCAGCGATGCCACCTGGCGACGCTGCGAGCTGGTGTATTTGTGTTCTCCGGGCAACCCAACGGGTGCCGTGCTCGACATGCCCACTCTTGAAGTGCTGCTCGAGCTGCGTGATCGACACAACTTTGTTATCGCCGCTGATGAGTGTTACTCAGAAATCTATCAAGACGAAACAACCCCCCCCACCGGGCTCCTTGAAGCCTGCACAAAAACCGGTCGCGACAGCTACACGGGCTGCGTGGTATTTCACAGCCTGTCCAAGCGCTCGAATTTGCCCGGATTGCGGTCCGGGTTTGTCGCCGGTGACGCTCAACTGCTCGCTCCGTATTTTCAATATCGCACCTATCATGGCTGCGCAATGCCTGCCCAGGTCCAGGCCATTAGCACCCTGGCCTGGCAAGACGAGGCTCACGTCAAAGCCAACAGAACCGCCTATCGCGAGAAGTTCGCTGCCGTCACACCCATCATCCAATCCTGTCTAGACGTTGAGATGCCCGCCGCCGCGTTTTATCTGTGGCCGCAAACGGCCGATGATGATCAGCGTTTTGCCGGACAACTGTTCGCGGCAGAAAACGTAACTGCCCTGCCAGGCTCGTTCTTAAGCCGAAGAGGCGAGGACGGTGTAAATCCAGGAGCCAACCATCTACGTATCGCGCTGGTTGCGCCACTCGATGAGTGCATTGAAGCCGCGGAACGCATCCGCCGATTTGTCTCAGCCTGAGCCGCCAGCGGGCTGGTAGACTAACGACAGTCAACTAACAATAAGTGCAACTTTTAGCTATGCCTGAAGAAAACACCAACTCTCTATTTGCGTTTGGACTCGGCCACGCCACCCGCAGTAAGGCGAATATCATTCTCGATTCCTGGTTTCCTGCGCCGCTGATTAACTTGAACGCCGCGCTTTCAGGCGCCATCAAAGATGTCGCCGACCTAGGAGTTAGCGAAATTGATAGTGCCAAAACCAGAGCGATTGCGCAGATTCTAGAAGAGGCGGGGCACGCCGAGGCTGCCAATCTCTCGCGAGCATTATCTGACACGGGCAAACCGAATACCTGTGTTGCTCTCCAAAGCGATGCGCCGATCACCTCTACACCCGAGGCCTATCTCAAATTGCATCTGTTATCGCATCGCCTGTGTTTACCCAACACCCTAAATCTCGACGGCATTTTTGCCCATTTGCCTACGGTGGCCTGGACGAACAAGGGCCCAATGGATCCTGCAGATGTCCCCGCAGCCATCATCGAGGCCCGAACCTCTGGCACAGCCCTTCACGTTCGGTCCCTCGACAAGTTTCCTCAAATGGCCGACTACGTTTTGCCTGCCGGCGTTCGCATCGCCAATAGCGCCCGCGTGAGGCTCGGCGCTTTTGTGGGCGACGGCACAACTGTTATGCACGAAGGTCAGATCAACTTTAACTCTGGGGCTGTCGGACCGAACATGGTCGAAGGACGTATCTCCCAGGGCGTAATTCTTGGTGCAAACACCGACCTTGGTGGCGGCGCGAGCACCATGGGTACGCTGTCAGGCGGCGGCACCGAACGGGTTTCGCTGGGCGAAAACTGTTTGGTTGGTGCTAATGGCGGCACAGGCATTCCGCTCGGGGATCGTTGCACGATCGAAGCCGGTCTCTACATCACCGCCGGCACAGTGGTCCGCTTGCTTGACGCGGACGGCGATAGTCGCCAGATCAAGGCGCGGGAACTTGCGGGAGCGTCGGATCTGCTGTTTATCAGGCACAGCGCCACCGGTGAAGTGCAGTGCCGAACCAATCAGTCGGCCATTGAACTTAATGATGCGTTGCATGCCCACAATTAGATGAACACAGAACAACTTGTAGACCTTACGAGCCGACTCATCGAGCGAGAGTCTGTTACACCCGCGGACGCAGGCTGCCAGGAACTGATTGCCAACGCGCTCGCCGACTGTGGCTTTGAGCTTCGCAACCTGCCTTTCGGTGAGGTTAAGAATCTCTGGGCAACCCGCGGTTCCGGCACACCGCTGGTGGTATTCGCAGGCCATACCGATGTCGTACCGACCGGCAATATAGAGGATTGGGACACACCGCCATTTCGTCCCACACTCAAGGACGGCATGCTCTATGGGCGCGGCGCGGCAGATATGAAAGCGAGCCTGGCCGCTATGGTTGGCGCTGCGGAAAATCTCACCCGCGAGCATCCAGACCATCCGGGCACGCTCGCATTCCTGATTACCTCAGACGAAGAAGGACCCGCCATTCACGGCACTCGAGCGGTGGTTGAGGCACTCTCTGAAGAGGGCACAGTCATGGACTACTGCATCGTTGGCGAACCCTCATCTACCGATAATCTGGGTGACGTAGTGCGCAACGGTCGTCGCGGCTCACTAAACGCTGAACTTGTGGTTGAGGGTGTACAAGGCCACGTTGCATACCCGCATTTGGTGGACAACCCCATTCATCACGGCGCACAAGTATTGCAACGCATACTCGCGATCGACTGGGACGAAGGCAACGACTACTTCCCTCCCACTAGCTTGCAGGTTTCAAACGTAACCTCAGGCACGGGCGCGACTAACGTCGTGCCGGGAACGCTAACGGCGCTGTTTAACCTGCGCTTCAACACAGAACAAACCGCGGCCGGCATTGAAGCTCGGGTTGCGGAAGCCCTCGCTGACCTTCAATGCAACTGGACTATCAATTGGACTTTGTCCGGTGATCCGTTCCTGACTCCAAAAGGCGTATTAACAAACGCTGTAACGCAGGCCATTACCAACCAATGCGGCTACGCACCAGAACTGTCAACATCCGGGGGTACCTCCGATGGTCGATTCATAGCACCAACGGGAACACAGGTGACAGAGCTCGGCCCCTGCAACGCAACCATCCACAAAATCAACGAATGCGTTGCGGTCGCCGATCTGGAACCCTTGCAAAACATTTACTGTGACATCGCCTGGCGGCTACTAACACAGACCGGCCAATCAGCCAGCGCATGAGAAAAGTAATTCTGGCGCTGGGTTTTGGCTTACTTCTGATCACGCTTGGCCTCATTTTCGCACCCGCTCGACTGGCATCAACCGCACTCGAAAAGACATTCCCAAGAGCGCCTTTTGGGCAAAACAATTTGGTCAACTCTCAACAGGGGGCCGCTCCCGAGATACGCTTGCTAGGCACAACCGGCACGCTTTGGAATGGCGCAGGCCAACTGCTGGTGAACCGCATTCCGGTGGGTGATCTTAGTTGGCAGGTGCAAGGCTCTCGACTGCTTGCATTAGAGGCTGCTGTCGATTGGCAGCTAACGGGCGAAGAGTTCAGCGCACAAGGCACCGCCGCCGCCCGCGGCGACGAGTTTGATCTGCGCGCCGTACAGGCCAGGCTGAGCGAGCAATTTCTCCGCACTACCCTCGGCCGCTACGACATCGCACCGTCGGGCGATTTGACGATCGCAAACCTCGATATCACCCACTTAAAGCTCAACGAGCAACAAAACTGGCCTAGTCAGGTGACCGCATCCGGCGACGCACGCTGGGCGGGCGGCCCCGTCCGGTATCGTCTGGCCGGACAATCCTACGATATTGAGCTACCCCCGATGCTCGGGACTATCGACAGCCCCCAAAACAGTGCCCAAAATCCCGGCTGGCCGAAGCTAAAAGTAACCAGCGAAGAAAATGCTATGTTATTGATAACCGGGCGTTTAACACCTACCGGAAGTGCGGCAATTGGCATAACAAAGGGATTTACCCGATTAGCAGGCCAGCCCTGGCCGGGCAGTGAACCAGATCACGCTGTTGTTCTGGAGGTCGAGGAACAGCTTCACTAAAATAAGGGGCGCTTCAAGCGCCAGATTCCAAAACAAAGGCACCCTGCATGAATGGACTCGCCGCCAGATCTCCCGACATCATCAAGATTCTCTTGTTTGTAGGCATCGCTTACACGCTGATAAGCACCGTATGGTTTTTCGTATCTGGCCCTCAGCGCGACGGTTCACAACAGCCTATTGCGGGGGTTGACCGCAGCGCCACAACTGCACGGGTCGTCAACATCCAGTCCATTATTGGCGCCAACATTTTTGGTGATATCAGCGAAGTCCCGGTGGTCGCAGAAGAACCAGAGCCCAGCAACGAACCCGCCAAGGAAACCCGGCTGCCGCTTACCCTCCTCGGCGTGTTTCAAGCCGAGCACGCCGAGGATTCGGCTGCCATCGTCGCTCAAAAAGGTAAGGCTGGTTTACGTTACGCGGTGGGCCAAACCATGCCCGGAAACGCAGAGCTGGCAGAAGTCCTTGCGGATCACATCATCCTGCGGCGCGCTGGAGTCAGAGAAACCCTGCGGTTTCCTAAAAGCGATACGATGATCAACGCTGTGGATGACCCTGAGCCTCAGCAAGCCAGGCAATCAAGCGTTCCCGATCAGGCCTACCCGGGCAACAATGGGTCACGGCGCGCCGTACGCCAGGCCAAGATTACACCGCCCGATCGTCGGCTGGCCGCCCAGGCTCGACAACCCTCTGGCAATAGCACTGCCTCTGCGTCGACAAGAGAGGTGGTGGAGCAGTATCGCGACAAGTTAGATGCCGACCCGGAAGGCACACTGAATTCGATTGGCGTTGATCCGGTATCGGCCGGCGACGCACAGGGCTATAAACTTGGGCCTCTGGCCAGTTCGCCTCTGCTGCAAAATACCGGACTGCAGTCTGGAGACGTGCTGCTGTCAGTTAACGGCCAACCCGTGGGCGACATCGCTCAGGACCGATTGCGCATTAACAGTGTATTAGCCGAAGGATCTGCACGGCTTGAGGTCATGCGCGGAGACCGACGATTTTTCGTGACCGCAGCCCTGCCTTAAGCGTTCGTATAGCCTTCAACATGAGCCACTTTTGGCAAATAGCTAGCTCATATGATTATCCGACACACAAATTAAATGATTTGTTCCGGCCCGCCGACGGGCATAATAGACCGATACAAAAAAGGCGACGGCGCTCTAACTCAAAAGAGACACCGAAGCGATCAATCAGGACACTTATCTCGACGACTTCCAACAGGTGTGCAGCAGCACGCGTACATCAACCTTAATCTCGGTTTATCAACGTTTATCGCCGTTTAAGGGAGTGCTCTTTGTCACCAGCAGGCGTCGTCAAAGGAAGAATTAAGAAGGACAAGACCCGGACATGAAGTTTAGATTGCGAGAGTTTTTTCGCACAGCTCATATGCCGACGACTGGTGGGAATCTGCGGCAACGCAACCTGCATCTGACGGCCCGCGTGCTTGCGGCCGCAGTAATTGTCGTGACTTTGTTGGCCCCTGGTGCCGGCTTCGAGAATCCCGCCTACGCCCAGGAACAAACCTGGAAGATCAACGTAAAAAACGCCGACCTTGAAGAGTTTGTTGCTCAGGTTGCCGAGATAACAGGCAATACCATAGTAGTTGCGCCGCAACTCAAAGGTAAGGTAACAGTTGTTTCAAGTGCCAACCTCGATGCGGATGGCGTAAACACTCTATTCCTTTCTGTGTTGCGCACCCACGGTTATACCGCTGTTAAGAGCGGCGACACCATTCGCGTCGAGCAGCAGGCCAAAGGCAAGCAAAACCCAGGTGCATCCGGGAACATTTCAAACATTGCGCCGGACGAACTGGTTACCCGAGTAATCTCCGCGCAAAATGTAGAGTCTACCGAGCTCATGAAAATACTGCGGCCCTTGATACCGCAGTACGGACACATCGCAGCGGTTACGACCCCCAACGTTGTCATCATCACTGATCACGCAGACAACATTAAGCGCCTCATCCGCATCATCCAACAGATAGACGTATCAGACGAAGAAGAACTGGTTACAGTGCCACTCAAAGAAGCCTGGGTGGGCAACATAGTGGCAATCCTTGAGCAGATTGCCCCGGAGCAACTCGGCCGCAACGGCAAAGGTCCGCAACGCATTCAGCTCATCGCTAACGAACGTAACAACACTCTCGTCCTGCGCGGCAAGCCAGATCCAGTGGCCGATATCCTCAAGCTGGTCGAATCCCTCGATCAACCAGCAACTACTATCGGCTCAACCCAGGTGTTTTATTTAAAACACGCGGACGCCACCAGTCTCGCAGAGATCATCAACGGGTTGGTTGGCGACCAACAGCGTACTGCTGGCGCAGATAACAGCCCGCCGAGCCCCACATCCATTCAGGCCGACGAATCACTGAACGCGCTGATCGTTCGGGCAGAGCCGGGTGTCATGAGCGAAATCCAGGGCATTTTGAATCAGCTCGATGTGCGCCGGACTCAGGTTCTGGTTGAGGCAGCTATCGTGGAGATAAGCCTCAACGACGACTTCCGACTTGGTGTCGATCTTGCCGCAGTTGATGCAAGGGGAGAATCGGTCCCCCTCATATCTTCCCCTACCAGCGGCGCCTTAAGCGGGCTCCTGGCTAACCTCTTGCCTGATACAGCAGACGGCGGTGTCGATTTCTTGACTGGGGCCGCTTCATTAGCTGACCCCTCTATCGCGCTGGCAAAAATAGATACCGACGCAATTTCCTTTGGCGCGATCCTCACCGCGCTGGAAACCAATTCGAACGTTAACCTGCTATCGACACCGTCGGTTCTGACACTCGACAACGAAGAAGCAAGAATTGTTGTGGGCGAGGAAGTACCCTTCCTAACCGGTAGCTTCACCACCACGACCGACGGCGCAAATAACCCGTTCACGACGATTCAACGCGAGGACGTTGCCATCCAGTTGACCGTTACGCCACATGTGCATGACGGCAGCGCTATTCGACTCGAAGTCTTGCAAGAGATCGAAGACGTCGTTCCCGGTCCTCCCACTGCTGCTGACCTCGTCACGAGCAGGCGCGAAATAGAAACCACCATACTCGCCGAAGACCGTCAGACTATTGTACTCGGTGGGCTCATCCAGGATGACATCGTGGAAGGCCAGTCAAAGGTGCCTCTGCTTGGCGATATACCCCTACTGGGCCGACTGTTTCGAACCGATATCCGTACACGTGAAAAGCGTACCTTGCTGGTGTTTCTGCGCGCCTCTATTAGTCGCAATCAGGAAGACGCGGCAGAAATGACTCGTGACAAATACCAGAGTATTTACGAAGTGGAAATTCGTTCGAAACTGCCGCTCGATGAGGTTCCACTTGATGAGCAAATGGACAGAAAACTGTTCGATAGCCCACACCTCGATAGTCACTGGGGTACCGATCGGGAACGTCGTCGCCGGCAGCGACGAGAACGAAGACAAGAACAAACCCAGGACCAATTCCAAGACCAGGTCCAAGGCCAACGACAGGGCCAGGAACTAATTCAGGAAGGGCCCTAAAGGCAGTTCGCTTCGTTCTGCTTTAAACCTGCGTTGAGGGATTTCCTGCTTTGAGGGGTTTCGCAACCCAGGTTTTGTCTTAAGCTTAGGCCATGCCACGTAACCCCGTCACAGCACGTATTAAGGGCCTGATCTATCGGGCTAATCGGCGCATCCTCGACTGGCTTACCCGTCCTGCCAGCACCGGGAAAGAAGTCTTAAGGCAATCCAGAGCCAGTTTTGAAGGCGATGCAGATATCGTCTATGTGCTACCCCATCGGGGTCTCACAGATCTGATTGTGTTGGATCTAGTGGCAACCGCTAATGACTTCCCGTCACCCATGGAGTGGTTGCCTGACTCGCAAGCCAGCAGGCCGCAAAGACGGTTCTTCTGTCTCAATCGCGCGTCAGGTGTTTTGTTGCGACGTAACACCATGCAACAGTTATCTCCTGGCCTTACAAACCTGCACAGTCTCCACGAAACCGGCGAGCAAACTAGGCCAATCATCCTGGTGCCCGTGGCCTGCCATTGGGGGCGCATTCCTGATCGCGAACGTTCGATCTTCCGTCTGATGCTATCGGATCAATGGGCTGTGACTTCGCGCTTCAGGCGATTCTTTACGATCATCTTCAATCGTCGTGACATTCTTGTGCAGCTTGGCGAACCATTAGATTTCAATGAAATGATGGCCAACGATGTTGCAGAAGGCATGGCGCCGCGGCGGACTGCGCGTCTGCTGCGGCGGCGTTTTGCCAACCAGCGGCGTTCGGCATTGGGCCCGGACCTTTCTCACCAACGCACGCTTGTCGACCAGATTGTTGCAAGTAGCGCCGTGCGCCAGGCTATCGCGTCGCTTGTCAACAGCGACAAACCAAAACCAACGCGCCAGCAAACAAAGCTCTCGCAGAAGGCGCGAAAGGACGCACAGTCCATCGCTTCGAACATGTCCTACACCGTCATTCGTTTCTTTGATGGTCTACTGCGTTTGCTGTGGACGCGCATGTACGATGGCGTGGTTGTCAATGGCATAAAGGGGGTGCGTGAACATGCGCCAGAAAACACACTGGTTTACGTGCCTTGCCATCGCAGCCACATCGACTATCTGCTGCTGTCGTACCAGCTCTTCCACGCCGGGCTCTCGCTGCCGCACATAGCCGCAGGCGACAATCTCAATATGCCCATCGTTGGTCCGCTATTGCGGCGCGGGGGTGCTTTTTTTATGCGCCGACGGTTCCGCGACGATCGAATTTACAGCGCCGTATTTAACGAGTACCTGTACCAGGTGTATCGGCGCGGCCACAGCGTCGAATACTTTATCGAAGGCGGTCGTTCTAGAAGCGGTCGATTGTTACCGGCTCAAACCGGCATTTTGAATATGACACTCGAGCACAATGAGCGCGGCTTACCCAAACCGCTGGTGTTTGTGCCCGTGTATTTCGCCTACGAACGATTGATCGAATCTGGTAGCTATCTAAACGAGTTACGCGGCGCCAAAAAGAAAGGCGAATCACTCGGCGGCTTGTTTTCTTCGCTCAAACTACTGAAACAACCTTTTGGGGAAGTAACCGTCAATTTTGGGACCCCAATGAAGTTGAATGAATTCATTGAGGACAATGCAGACTTGCCGCGCAGCCAGGTAGCCAAGCGCCTGGGAGAGGTTATAAATCAACGTATCAACGGCGTAGCACACGTCACGCCCATCAACCTCATATCGCTTATCACTTTGGCAACCCCGCGCATCGCAATTAGTGAGGCAGAGCTTTTGCTGCAGCTTGAATCGATGCTGGAAATTCTAGCTGCACCACCACCAGGCGCGGAATACACATTCACCAGCAAACCTGCGCAAGAAATAGTCAGCTACGTGGAATCTCTGCAGATACTGGAGCGCGAAAGCGCCACGGGAGCGCTGTCTGCCCCGGGCGACGACATACTGTCCCACGACCCCGCCACTGCCGTGCTTATGACCTGGTATCGCAACAACGTCTTGCACCTACTGGCTCTGCCCTCTCTGATCGCGTGTCTCATACAGCATCAGGCTGAGGGGATGGAAGAATCTGAGCTCGAAAGTCAGATCGCCGTGGTCTATCCCTACCTGCGCCGGGAACTGTCTATGCCGGATAACGCAAACGCCCACACTCAACACTGGCTGGACGTTCTGACACATCAAGGTTTGCTGCAACGACAGGCCGACACTTCGGGGCAACGTAGCTTTACAGCACCTCCCGATAACAACAATCAACGCAACCGGTTGTACGGGCTCTCGCAAGTGATTATGCAAACCCTTGAGCGCCAGTACATAGTGGTAGCAACTCTCGCAAACGCAGGCCAAGGCGCGCTCACCCGCGGCGAACTCGAAGAACGCTGCCAGACACAAGCCCAGCGCATGTCGCGCCTGCAAGGACTAAACGCACCTGAGTTTTTTGATATGAAACTGATTCGCGGTTTAGTGACTCAGATGTTTAATCGCGGCGTGTTGTTTGCGAATGCAGACGAAAAACTCAACTTCACCGATACCGTTCATCAGGTTGCGAGCGCCGCTACAAAAGTGATCGGAGAGGACTTCCGCCTGGGTCTCTCGCGAGGGTAACAACACTAGTTATATACGTCGTAGCGAACCGACGATCCTGATATCTGCCTCCCAGGCACGCCAATTATGGGGTCTTTTCGACGCCGCTTAAGCACGACCTGTTTCTTGGCCTTGCTCAATGCGATCTCGATCAGAGTGTCTATAGCGACCAAATCACCGGCCGTTAACTGAGCAAGCCACTGCAAGCGCTGGCTTGGCAGCGCGCCTTTGTTCCGAGACGGAAACATCGGATCCAGATAGATCACATCCAACTCTCCAGAACGCAGAGCGCCAAGAAAGCCGAGCGCATCGCCGTGCACAATCTTTACCTGCTGAGAAATATCGGCGTGGACGCGCCGCATCGCATCTCGCAGCAGCGCAACCATAGCAGGCTGCTGTTCAACGCAGGTAACGCGTGCACCGGCCGCCGCCAACGAAAACGCATCCATACCCCAACCTGCAAACAGATCGAGAACCTGCACGCGATCGCCTGCGTTTCCGCCAAGGCAGGCGCGATGTAATTCGGTAGAGCTGCCGACCCGACGTCCTACAGCCGAGGCTTCAAGAGCGATCCGTTGTTTATCAAAGCGGCCCTTCTCATCGGCTCTGCACAACAGCAACTGATCGCGCTCGAAGTTCAGCAAGAAGTCAGGCTCAAGCTCATGCTGCTGTATAACCTTGCGCAGGGTAGTCGCGTCCGCTATATCAACTTCTGTGACGAGTTTAAGGCCAGGGAGTTCCGCGATAAGCGATGCGGGAATGACAGCCGGCGCCCGACACACCAGCAACAGGTGACGAAAGCTTGGTGGTTTATTCGAAGAAGCGTGTGAGGTATCTATTGCGCGGACTCTTTCGGCTGCCATGGCGTATCGCCCTCGACATAGAGTGGCTGAGCACCCTCTGGAGGCAATGCATCACCCCGGGCCAGAGCTTGCACTGTCAGCGCAAGCAAATCGGCCACATCAAGCGCGACTGGAACAGCGCCAAGCGCTGCAGCCTCATCAGCACTCGCATCCATCACTCGGATCCAGCCTTCGGGTACGGACTGCGCGAGCAGCGCCGAGTCATCCATCAGCTTATCCTGCGTCACTCGGTCAAAGGTGTCAGTCATCCCAAACTCAAAAGAACCCAGGTACG
>CAZFIA010000100.1:11391-15283 GCA_964519335.1 uncultured Pseudomonadales bacterium | reverse complement strand
CCTCTATATAAGACAAGAGGTGAGTCTTGTACTGGGTAGAAAAATCGATTTCGTTGCGTTTGCCGTGAGAAGCGGCGTCGGCAAATTTGCCTTTCTCAGCCAGTGCCTTGATGTCGAATAGCCCGGTGTCGCCGCTAATAGGTTTTGACCCTTCGCGAACAAACTTCATGCCGTTGTAGTCTTTTGGATTGTGACTGGCAGTGACAGCAATGCCGCCGTCGTAGTTACCCGCGAAGGTGGCGTGGTAGATCTCCTCGGTGCCGCACAGGCCAATATCGTCAACGTCGACACCTGAGGCGAGCAGGCCATTTGTCAGAGCTGTTTTGATGGCAACGCTAGTAAGCCGAATATCGTGCCCAACCACCACTTTGCTGGGTTTTACTACGCCGGCGAAAGCGCGCCCGATGCGTTCGGCGATATCTTCATTCAGCTCGCTAGGTACCTGACCGCGAATGTCATAGGCCTTGAAGCAGGTGAGTTCGGTCATGTTGGTGTCCATATCCTTATTGGTAAATCTGCAGAAAAGGGTTTCTTACCCAACCAGCCTTCCTTAGCGAGCACTGTTATTTTCTGTGTTCAGGAATTGTTTAGCAATGGATTTGTAGCATGGGAACCCTCAAGGACATTGTGTGTGACCAATTATGCCTAGCAAATCCGGGTCGAAGGGATTCGAAAAACCAGGATCGAAAGGAATCGATAGGCCCGTAGCGGTACTTATGGGGCTTGCGCTGATGCTATTAGGGACTAGCGTGTCCAGCGCGGCCAGCGCCGCGGGCGGTGCAACCAGCTATAGCGTCCGGGTGCCGGTCGTCTCATCTACGCCCATATTAAGCAGTCGTACCGAATCCGTTCCTGAACGCATCTGCAAACCGGTACAGTCGAGAACCTACTCTAGCGCCTATGACAACCGCTATGGGGATAGATATAACTCGCGCTACACCAAGCGCTACTCCGGATACGACGGTGATCCTTCGTATCGCGGTGGACGCGGCAACAACATCGGTGGACAGATCCTCGGCGGCATTATTGGTGGCGCCGTTGGCAATCAGTTTGGCAGAGGTAATGGCCGCAAGGCGTTAACAATCGCCGGTGCGCTGGTGGGGTCTTCACTTGCTCGAGATGCCGGAAATGGTCGCGATCGCGGCAGCTATGGCAGCTATGAGCGTGATTGTGAGCCGGAATACGTTTGCCGAACATCCACGGTTGAGCGCGTCGTCGAGACGGTAACAGGCTATGAGGTTACCTATGAATACAACGGTGCCCTGCATGTCAGAAACATGTCCTATGACCCCGGCGAATTTATCGAACTGCGCGTAACCGCTGAACCCCTGCCTTCAACAGAAACCCAGGTGGTTCCGTCTATTTCCTCTGCTAGCTCAACTTCCTCATTCCGTTCATCCAGGAGAACACTGTGATTAAAGAATTTCCCAGTCACTTTACGAAAACGATGCTCATCTCTGCACTTGGGGCACTTGGGGTGCTGGGTGTTGTAGCCACGGCGGTACCCGCGTTCGGGGCGGGTCCTTCCGGTCCAGTCATGCGATTGTTTCCTACCACCGTACTCGAGGACATACGCGAAACTGGCGCGGTTGCAGAGGAGATGGAAAACGGTTTGCAGGAGGTTATTCATCGGCTCGACCTGCAGCAGCAGTTGTTCCAGGACAGTCAGTGTCAGGGGGCCGACGGAGATGAAGGCTGCGCGCAGATTTCCAAGCAAATCGGCGCCACCTATCTAGAGATGCTGGAGCTTATGGGCGATCGCCTGCCAAGCATGGAGCGAGCCGTAAACAGCACACGCGTGAGTTTGGAAAAGCGCCTTCGGAAAGAACTGGGCCAGCGCACCACACCGTCGACGCTGCAGGATCAGCTGCTCGGAAGAGCGGGTGTTGCCGCTTCAACTGCCGAGAATCGACCACAAATGCGCGGCCGCTCCGGGGTTCGCCTAAGCGATCGCTTTAAGCAGTACTACTCTCTCGTTGCCACGAACAAAGAGGGTCCAGGAGGATCGCTTGCGGTAGTGGCCTCGGATATTTACCTCGACATGGAAGAGGCGTCGCAACTAATTGCCGCAACTCAGGAAGAGATTGGTCGAGCCTCGCTTATGGAGCAACTCAACCAATCGTTTGGCGTGATTACGCCTGAGATGGCCGCCGTTGTAGGCGGGGTAAAGGAGATTCTGTTTGGTGAAACGGTTGAAGATATGCCCATTTCTGCGCCGCCGTATCAGATTGGTCAAACCGATTTTGTTAGTCCCCTCGAGCTGTAAACGATCTTAATACAACTGTAACTGTAGGCACTGGAGTGCAATCAATGAACACAAAGTTATTTGGCCCTAAGATTTTCACGCTGTTGTTCGCTGTAACCGTAGCGGCAGGGTGCGCCACTCAAGCGCCTGCGCCCGTCTCAGATCTGTGCGACGGTCGCCTTGGCATCAATCTTGATAGTGCATTTAGTGAAACGGAACGGCGCCTTGCTAGCGGTTGCGAATACCGATTTGATAGCTATTTTCGAGAGAATCTGGCAACCGCAGAAGCTAATCCGGATGCGGATAACAAGCGTGCTTTTAGCGATCACCTGGTGCGCGTGAATGCCATGGGCGTCATTAGCAAACGTCAGGCCCAGGAACTCTACAATCGATATTTCAACGTGAAGTTTGTGTCGCTGTCCGGCGACTACAACACCTGCTCACAAACATGTCCTGTGCAGAACAGAGTTATTTCGGATATGAAAACTGAGCTGCAAGACAAAGAGCTGGGCTTGCTGCGTGTTACCGGTGACAACGCCAGTTACTACCGGGCCGACACTCTTCTGCAGGAAACACAGTTGGTGCTCGCAGCGACTTGCCGAGCTTGTGATGCTGGTGGAACAGCCAGTCGCTGAGTGACTGCTGATGGCGACACCCAAAGAAGATTCCCCGATTGCTCAGACATCGGCAGCAGGGCACCCAGAACCCCCAAGCCCCTGGGGAGTGGGTTCGGGCCTGGTAGTTGGCGCCCTTTTAACTCTGGCAGCTTTGGGCATAGGTGTACCCTCAGTTGAAACTGGGGTTAGCGGCGACGCTTTAGAGTCGCAGGGGATCATGCAATGGGTCGCCCTCAATCTTGGGCACTCGTTCTGGTTCTTTTCATTAGTGTTCGCGCTGTATCTTATGAACCTGCAGCAGTTGAGTCGATTGCTGCGAACCGATCCTCAAAGCCTTCGAGTTACGGAGCTGGATCAGCTGTCGGATGTTTGGATGCATCTGTTTGTTGGCATCGGGGTAATCTGGACGGCGGTAGGTATGCGCAGTGCGCTGCAAGCCGCGTTGGGCGATGCAGGGGCCGCTGGAGCCGGTGTGGTTGATTCCGCAGATACCGTGCTGCGCAAGTTGGTTGATGGCGGCATCTTGCTGGCGCTCACAACCACAATCGTCGGCGGCGTTGGTGGTTATCTCATGCGTTTGGGCAAAACAGTTCTGTTGGGCTCGCGATTGCAGGCGTTGTTTGAACAGCAGCAGCGATCTGACGTACAGGCCCTGGTTGCGGCAACCGAGCGCATAGAATCGCGAATGCTTGAGGTGCAGCAAGGCGTTTTCGAGGGTGGCGCGACGATAAAGGAAAGCCATGCGTCCCCGCACTAGTACGGCGATTGATGGTGAGAGTCTGCAGGCGGATGTCATGCGTTTTATGGCGATCATTGCATTTTGTCTGGTCGCGATAATGGCTCTGGTGCGTGATGTCGTGCCAACCAGCGACACAGCGTTGATTTCGCCTGCTAAAACCGCGCCGGTCCCAAAAAACACTAGTGTGAAAGCACCGGTGCCACAACAGGTTCCGCAGACACCGAAGCTAGCTACGCCGCCAACACCTATAGAGCCTGTCGTTGCAGAACAAGTTGCAGAACAAGTTGCAGA
>CAZFIA010000100.1:8996-11291 GCA_964519335.1 uncultured Pseudomonadales bacterium | reverse complement strand
GTTGCAGAACAAGTTGCAGAACAAGTTGCAGAGCCAGTTGCAGAATTGCCGGCCGCGCAGCCGATTGCTGTTCCCGAGCTCCCTGTTCGACAAATTGCGAAGGCCGCGCCCCCAGAGCGAGTGGAAGAGCCAGTGGACGAGCCAATAGAAGAGCCAGTAGAAGAGCCAGTAGAAGAGCCAGGACTGTCGCTGCGTTTTGGTTCGGATCAGGATTTTCTGCGGCTGATTGCCAAAGGGTCGGTTGATGTTTTTCTGTTTGATACCTTGAACGTTTACCAGCTTGAGAAAGACTACAGCTTCGAAAGAAGCACAGCACCAGGCAAGCTCTATGAGTTGATGCCTGAAACTATTCCTCACGCTATCAAGGCTTCGGCCAACAATGCCGTGGGTGACAGCACTGCATTCAGCTGGGGTGTTGTGATGCCAGAGCGCATTGCGCGCCGTATTGCAGCACTGGTAGCCGTGGAGCGCACGGGGCAGCTCGTGATCAATCGCTACGGCGAAGTACAGCATCGAACAACTCAATCGCGCTCGTTGGCAGGAGGCTGAAGTGAAGCGAACCGATCTAACCCCTTCTTATCGGCGTACGCTGAGAGCCACCCTATCTCTGTTTCTGTTTTTGGGCTTGATGGCCATAGCGCCGTTCTCCCAAGCCGCTTCTCAAGAGCTATTCGGTGGAGCGCTTGGTGATTGGCTGCGCCGCGATGCACAGACCAAGCTCACCGAACTCTTGTCTTCACATCCTAGATTTCATGGTGAACGCATTCGCGTGGTTGTTATGCGCGAGGGTCAGCCGGCGACCGAATCAGATGGGCTAACCCAGGCAATACGGGCCCAGCTTACGCATAAACTTGCGCAGATAGATAACGTACAGCTGGTTTGGGGTGAGACTTCAAGAGGGTGCCAGGTGCCGCGAAACACGCCTTATTTGCTGGGCGTTGAGGTGACGCAAGAGAGTCGAAGCCGACATCTGGTGCGCATTGCGATGGTTGATGTTGAGGAAGGTATTTGGGTGAGTGGTGCAAACCTGCAGTGGCGGGGTCAGCTCAACCAGGCGGAACAGCGGGCGAAACTAACGGCTAGCGTTGATGGGCAGTCCGGAACTATTGATAAACCCCTGGCCGCAAGCAACCGCAGTAGTGTTGTCGAGCAATTATTGGCGAGCATTCAGTGCTCGTTGCAGGGTGGGTTAGACGGTAGCGTCTACATCGCCGCCGCTGATGAGAAAGATACCTTGCTTGTGGAGCTTTCTAGAAAGCTGCGGGAACGGGTACTGCATAGCGCCTGGTTAACCGTTGCCGAGGACGCAGAAGCGGCTGATTGGCAGTTACAACTTGCGGCCGTTCAGGACGTTGGTGAATCCGTAGTGGCGACGCTCGATTCCGGCGCGAACGATACCTCTACGCAACGTCTGGCGGCGGTTTACATCAGGCGCGATGCAGCCCCTACCAGAGTGGCCCGCTCTGGATCGAAGCCCTCGGGCGTTACGAAAAACGCATCGGCCCCACTCGCAGGCAATCTACTCGGCGAGATTACGCCCGTGGCCCCAGAGCCCGGGGAGCGTTGCTTTTCGCCCAGGGCAAATTGCACAGAGGTTGGTTTTGATATGGCGGCGCCGGGGTACGTTATGGTTTTGAGTACTGGTTCTGGCGCTGTCAATCTGAGTAGCTGCAAACAGCCGGTGCGAACGTCCGGCGCCAAACGCTATCGATTCAAGACCTCCGAACTTGGTAGAGAATCCGCAAACCTATCCGCGGGGGAGAGCACTAACATTTACGCAGTGGCGACGCTTGATAGAAAGCTGGCCATCGAGCTGCATCGTGAATTTTTACGGGCCGCCGATAATTGTGGTCGAACTGGTGGTGCTCAGACCACTGATTGGTTGGCCGCCCTCGATGCGATGGTGAGTCGAGCACCTGAAGAAATCTACTGGCAAGCCTTTTATCGTTCGCCAAAAGTTCTAGCCCAGACCACGAACCCTAAAGCACAGGAGTTGCGCAGATGAAGTTTGTCATTGGATTGCTTATCGGCACCCTGGGGGTGCTGGCGTTAGCGAGTGCCAGAGATTTTTCATGGCAGCCGCCGAAACGTAGCAACTTTACTGAATTGGCTGTGCCGAGCGACACCATAACTCCGGTGTCTGAAAGTATCACTCAGAGTGAGCCATTTAGCCCGCCAATAAAGAGCGTCACTATTGAGCCCTTGCCTGCAGATCCTGCACCCAAAGAACTGCCGCAGCCTATTGTCCAGGCCGAGGAGCCAGTTGCAGAGGAGGTATTTGCAGAGGAGCCATTT
>CAZFIA010000100.1:6509-8896 GCA_964519335.1 uncultured Pseudomonadales bacterium | reverse complement strand
GAGCCATTTACAGATGAGCCGCGTACACAGGAGCCAGCAAAACAAGAACTCCAATCAGCAGACCAGTTGGCAGCTAATGACGGACAACGCCTGGAAACTGCGGTGGTTTGGAAGCCCTTCCATAGCGAGGTCTCGGCCGATGGATTTGCTCGCCGCTTGAGTACCCAGCTCGGTTATCCGTTCAGAGCGCTTCGTGAGGGGCCTGCAAAGTACCATGTAGTATTCGACTACGGGTCTGAAGAGCAGCGCGAGATGCTGCGCGCCCAGGTTAAAGCGCTCACCGGGTTTAGCCTGATCTAAGGATGTTAAAGCACGCCTCTACAACGACCTGGTTTGTGCTGTTGGTTGGACCTTTTCTGGTTGTACCTGTGTTGTTTGTGTCTTCTGCGAACGCGGCGATGGTTCCCTATGCCTCCTGTTTTGAGCGCTCCGCTGCGGCGCATAATTTGTCGGCTACGTTGCTGAAAGCGGTGGGCGCTACAGAAAGTAACTACAACCCTAACGCGCGGTCTCACGCTAACGCGCACGGCGTGATGCAAATTCAGTGGCCGGGCACTGCAAAACATCTGGGCGTGCGTCGACTGGCCCAGCTCTACAGCCCCTGTAAGAACATTGAATTGGGCGCTCGCTACTTGCGCGAGCTGCTCGACAGATACAAAGGTAATGAACGCAGGGCTTTGGCTGCGTACAACTACGGACCAGGCCGCATCAAAGCCAGAGGAATCCTGCCGAGGGGCGCGCGAAAATACGTGGCAACGGTGGAACGGCATCGGCTGGCCCTGTTAGGTGGCGGCGGGCGAAGGCCGTCGAAAGCGGCTCCGGACGTCCCTAAGAAGAATTCTCCAAAGTTCAAGAAAAATTCGAATAAACAGTTAGTTGCAACCTTTTCATCGAGAATACGTGCGAATCGTTATCTGAAGCTATTGCAGCGCAAGATTCCCCGGGCGGGTTTTCAGTTAGAGAAATCTCGGTTCCGGGGGCATGCGTTACTGCTGACCAGTAACCCAGGTGCGCTAACGCTGGATGACCGCACACTGCTTGCCACTCTGGGTTGGACCGGATGACCCCAACACCTTTATCAATCCTTGATTACCTCAACCCACGGGAGGCTTTTGCACAATGAATCGATTCAACCTCTTTGCTACCGCCGTCGGAGCGCTCGTCCTGATCTCGGTAGCGATCGGCGGGTTGCACGTGCCCATGGCTCGCGCGGGCGTGTTAACGGTCGATGCGCCTATTGTGGCTGTCAGGCCTATTTTCAAAGTCGCTGAACCCATTTGCGACGTGCCACCTCCACCGCGTTCTGCAGGCCTGGTTGCCGCCTTGCGCTGGGATCTGGAAGAGCGCTGTAGAGCCCCCAGTGCAAAAGGTGCACAAGATGAGCTCACGGGTTATCGCGTTGAGTATGAATGGGACGGCAGGCGGTTCACTACCCAGGTTCGCGACAAACCTGTTGGCGATACGTTGCCGCTACGGTTGCGAATCAACTAGGTAATATCGATTACAGAGGTAACAGCAGACCCGCCAGAGCATCCAATACCTGATTGGGCTGTTCTGACAGCATTGAATGGCCGCAGCCCGGTAGCACTGTTTGTTGGCAATCGGGGATAGATGCAGCCACTGCAAGACCTGAGTTTACGGGCGTCATTTGATCACCCGAACCTGCGATCACAAGTGCGGGCATGTTGGTTAAGGCGCCAAACTCCGAAACGTCGAAGGCGTTGCAAGCAGCCAGGTCCCTGTGCAAAACCCCGGCACTTGACCGCTCGAGCAGTCGCATGCCGGTATGTAAATTGAAGCTGCCGGGGTGGCCACTGCTGCCGAGCGCGCCTTTGGCGCTGTGACTCCAGGTGTTCGTCATGTCGATCGCTGCGTGATCGTCGTCTCGTGAGGCATCCAGCAATCCGTCTGATACTGGCATAGGTGACGAGGTGCCGAGCAGTGCAATGCGTGACACGCGTCGAGGTTCACTTGTGGCGGCTGCAAAGCTTATCAATGAACCCATCGAATGGCCCACGTAAGCGGCCTTGTCTGCGTTTAAGACATCCTGCAGAGCGATGCACCAGTCGCTCATAGCGCGAATGCTGGTGAGCGCTTCGCCCTCGCTCTGTCCGTGGCCCGGCAGGTCGGGCGCCACCACGTTGTAACCGTGGCGCGCGAAGTAGCGGGCGGGCAATACCCACACGGTGTGATCCATACCCGCGCCGTGAATGAACATCAGTGTAGGCGCATCGGTGTTATGCGTACCGCTACCGGTACCCACAAATACAGAAGCATTATTGAGGTTTACTCTCATGAGCTGGATGCTTTTTTGGCAGCTCTAAGTCCGCGTTTCAAATCGCTGATCAGATCCGCTGGATCTTCGAGGCCTACCGACAAGCGTACCA
>CAZFIA010000100.1:0-6409 GCA_964519335.1 uncultured Pseudomonadales bacterium | reverse complement strand
ACGTGGCGCTGCATACGAAGCGGTAGTGTTTCTAGCCCCTGCAATACCTGGAAGGCAGTCATGGGGGCCATGCAGGCGCCAAAGTCACGTATACCTTCTTTTCTAGCCCGGGTAATAAATGCCTGGGGACCGAACTCATCAGCAAAAACGAGATCGTGAAAACCTTCGTAGGGTTCGGTCAGGGTTGGGAACTTACCGCTGGCGTGCCAATTGAAGGTGCCTCCGTCAATCACTACACCGCCTATTACCACGCCGTGGCCACTTAGAAATTTGGTAGCGCTGTGCACTACAATGTCAGCGCCGTGCTCTATGGGCTTACACAGGTAGGGTGTTGTGAAGGTGGCATCCACCAACAGCGGAATCTGTCGCTCATGGGCAACCCGAGCGATTTCCGGAATGTTCAGTACTTCCAGGCCCGGATTCCCTAGCACCTCGCCAAAACACAGGCGAGTGCGGTCGGTTATTGCACGAGCAAAGGCAGCTGGATCGCGTGGATCAACAAAGGTGGTTGTGATTCCGAATCGCGGTAGCGTGTACTCGAGCAGGTTGTGAGTGCCGCCGTACAGCGAGCGCGATGCCACTATGTGATCGCCTGCTCCTAAAATAGTGGTGATGGCCAGATGCACTGCTGCCTGGCCGCTCGCCGTGGCGATGGCGCCCACGCCCAGATCGAGGGCCGCCATGCGTTCTTCGAGCACGGCATTTGTTGGGTTTGAAAGCCGGGAATAAACGTGTCCTGCCCGCTCGATATTGAATAGTCCGGCGGCAGTGTCGGTGTCGGGGAAGACAAAGGACGCAGATTGATAAATCGGTGTTGCCCGGGCGCCAGTGGCTGAGTCTGGCGATTGACCTGCATGCAACGCAAGGGTGCCAAAACCAGCGCTTTTTGGAGACCGGTGAGTTTTTTTGTCTGGTACTTTGTTAACCAAATCTACAGGTTTCCGCTATCGATCGATTATTGCTGCTGCACCGTCTGCTGCCTCTACGAAGGGGGTGAGTTTATTCTGCAGATTCTCAACAACCTTTGTCATGATCGCCGTACTGTTGGTTATCACGAAGTCATCGCCGCTATGTCGCTGCTCATTGTGTGTCCGAAACGCATTCTGCAAGGCCTTGCTTTGTTTGCTAGCGGCGCACTGTAAAGCCAGTTCTGCATTAGTTTCTGATCTACAGGCTGAAAAGTCTGGCGTATTGTTCGTGATCAGTAGTGTTGCAGCCTCGTCTATGGCAGCTGCAGTTTGGGTTTCGCTCATCATCGGCTTGGCGTTTGCGCTTTTGCTTTCGCTATCTGCAGTGCGCTCTACCTGTGGAACAAAGTTAGCTGCTCTATATTGGGCAATTTCAGAAGGGGAAGCGTCTGGGCCGGGGGCTTCGAGTGGAGCTGGAGCGGCAGCTGTTGAAGCCTCGTTGATTGCGTCAGGCGAATCAGCGTTTGTTTGGGAAGATGCAGTATCTGGTTGAAGGTTGTTTGCAGTAGAAGGCGTAGACGGAGCGCTGGAAAACATCCCCGCCTGCCACATCAACACCAGCACTACTATTATGGCAACAATAAGGACCGGAACCAGGATCGAGCCTTGCTGTCTCTGGATTCTTAAGGGCTGGGCGAGTAAGTGTACGATTTCATTTGTTTTCATAGTTAATACCCTGTGCTTTCGCGTTCGGTCTGTTTTGCCCCTTTTGCGGCAGCGAGTTCGCGAGCCGCATTTTTTACCATGTGCACAGAATCGGTAGCCAGTGTCACAAAGTGGAAACCCAGGGCGAGATATTTTTCGGTGTACTCAAGGCTCGAGGTATGAATGCCAGCAGCGACACCATGTTGTTTTGCGGTTGCGAGGATGGTTTTTACCATTTCCAGATGTTCTTCTTCGGGTTGATCACCACGAACCGGCAAGCCCATTGAAAGTGCAAGGTCTGCCGGGCCTATGTAAATGCCATCGAGGCCAGGCGTGGTAACGATCTCTTCCAGCTTCTCGGTGCCTTCTTTGGTTTCGATCATCGCAATACAGGCGATCTGGTTGTTCGCCTCTTGCGCGTATCCTTTACCGCCGTAGAGCGCGCCGCGAATGGGCCCAAAAGAACGGTTGCCGTACGGTGGGTAGCGGCAGGCATGCACCGCGCGCATTGCCTCTTCCCGGTTGTTAACCATAGGAACAATAACCCCATAAGCGCCGGCATCGAGCACCTTCATGATCTCGTAAGGTTCATTCCAGGGAACGCGGACTATAGGTATCGTGTTGGTGGTTGAAATGGCTGGCAGCATGCCGCGTAGATCGGTGTAGTCGATCATGCCGTGCTGCAGGTCTACGCATACCCAGTCGAAGTCGAGATTGGCTATGGCCTCCGCGGTGTAGGCATTGGCCACAGAAAGCCAGCAACCTATGGTTTGCTGGTTATTGCGCCAGGCGCTAAGGGCAGTATTTTCGCGCATGAAGAATGGGCCTCAGGGTGTCGGTTTAGAACCATTTCAGGGGGGAAGATAGCACGCGCGAGCGTGATGTTGCAGGGGGGTTAGTCTGCGGGTTTGCGCCGTTTGCCCTTGTTTTTGTTGGGCTTTGGCTTCTTGTTCTTCTTCTTGTCTTTGTGGTCGAGCTTGGCAGTTTTTGTCTTCTTGTTTTTGCCCTTGGCGGAATCTTTTTTGCTCGGTTTTTTGCTTACGATCTTGCCTGTGTTTTGGTTCGCTCGCTTGCTGGCTTCGCGCGGCTTGGAATCACTGCCGCTGTTCACTCGAGTGATATTGAGTTTTTGCCCGCACACCCAGACCTTTTTCAGGTCTTCGAATATCTCGCGGGGCATGCCCTTGGGCAGTTCTACCTCGCTGTGGCTGTCGAAAATTGAGATGTGGCCAATATGCTGGGCATCGATGCCCGCTTCGTTAGCGATGGCGCCAACAATATTGCTGGGTTCAACGCCGTGTTCGTGGCCGACCGCGATGCGAAACATTTCGTTGTCGGCGCTAGCCTTACGAGGTTTTCGTTCGCGAGGTTCTCGAGTGGCGCGAGGTTCGCGGCGTTGGCTTTTTTCTCCACCACGCTCCCGGCGGGGGTTAGCGGCGCGCCCCTGCGGATGATCGTCGGGATCGCGATGGTTACGCTTGCCTGGGGTGAGCAGTAGCGGTTGTCCACCTAGTGACAGGTGTGCGAGCGCTGCCGCAATGTCCTGGGCGCTGACTTCGTGCTCTTGCTGTAACTGCGCGATGATGTCGCGCATAAATTCCAGATCGCCACCAGTCAGGCGTTCGACCACACGCTGCTTAAACTGGTCGATGCGTTTTTCGTTCACTTGATCGATAGTGGGGAGCTCGAGCTTCTCTATTTCTTTGCGCGTGGCTCGCTCTATGGCATTAAGCATCCGTCGTTCGCGAGGTGCTGCAAACAAAATCGCCTCGCCGGTGCGGCCGGCGCGTCCCGTGCGACCGATGCGGTGAATGTAGGATTCAGTATCGTGCGGAATATCAAAGTTGATCACATGAGAAATACGATCAACATCCAGGCCGCGAGCCGCCACATCAGTTGCAACCAAAATATCGAGCTTCTTCCGTTTTAACCGATCGATGGTTTGTTCGCGCTGTTTTTGCGGCATGTCGCCGTTTAGGGCGGCGGTTGAATACCCGCGAGCTGCCAACCGATCAGCGAGTTCGCCTGTGGCTGAACGCGTGCGGACAAAGATAAGGATAGCGTCGAAGTCTTCGACTTCTAGAATACGCGTGAGCGCATCCAGTTTATGAATGCCGCTAACTACCCACGCGCGCTGACGAATGGTCTCTGCCGTTGCCGTCTTGCTCTTGATGGCAACTTCTTGCGGATTGTTTAGGTGCTTGCGAGCGATTCGTTCGATTTCTTTCGGCATGGTTGCCGAGAACAGCGCAGTTTGTCGGTTGCTGGGCGTTTGCTCGAGTATCCACTCCACTTCATCAATAAAACCCATGCGCAGCATTTCATCTGCTTCGTCCAGAACCAGAGCGCGCAGCCTATCGAGCCGTAAGGTGCCCCGACGCATGTGATCAGTGACCCGCCCTGGAGTTCCCACCACCACCTGCACGCCGCGCCGGAGTGCGCGGATCTGACCGTTGTATTCCTGTCCGCCATAGACCGGCAATACGTGGAAGTGTCTTAGTTTTGCCGCGTAGCTCTGAAACGCCTCAGCAACTTGAATCGCTAACTCCCGGGTTGGCGTGAGGGTTAGAATTTGTACCGCTTCACTGTCGTCATCAATGCGTGCGAGCAGGGGCAATGCAAAGGCGGCGGTTTTGCCGGTGCCTGTCGGTGCGTGTCCGAGCACATCTCGACCTGCGAGCAGGTGTGGAATAGCCTGGGCCTGAATCGGCGTCGGGGTTTCATAACCTAGCCCTTCGAGGGTGGCCAGCAGTGGCTTGGGTAGTTTGAGCTGCGAAAAGGACAGGCCGGAAGCCTCCTCTTGCGCCGATTGGGCAGGCCGATCTAGCGTATTTGTGTCTGTCATTTGATTATGCTGATTGTGCGCCCTTAGGCGGGTCGGCTGCGCGGTGGCCGATCATACCGATTAGCATCATAGATGCGTATGTTTTTAATGCTGGGGTTTTGTAGGGTTGAGGGTCTGCTTTAGGGCATAAAGCGATCGGTCGATCAGTAAGAAGGAGAGAATAGTGGCGTTCAATGAGTTGAACAGCGGTTCAGAGGTTGAGTCAGAGGCTGGGTCGCTTGGAGATTTGGGGCTTGCGGACTGCGATGTGGGTTTGCTTGAGGGGCTGTGTACCACCCGGGCGATACGACGTTATGCGTCTGATCCGGTGCCGGATGCTGCCTTGCGTGACATGCTGTTTGCGGCAACCCGAGCACCTAGCGGGTCTAATCGCCAGCCGTTCAGATTTGTGGTGTTGCGAGATGGCGAGCGGGCACAAAAAGCCAAAGCCTTGATCGGCACCTGTGCCCGGGAGTTTTGGGCCGCAAAGCGTAAGACCGACGGCTATGACAAAGGCTCTGGGGCTGACGCCAATTCGCCCAAATCTCGCATGGCTCGCACCATGCAGAACTATGTAGACACGATTGATCGCGCGCCGGTGCTGATACTGCCTTGCCTTGTGCGTTATCGGTCACCTGAACCCATGGAAGGTGCGTCGGTTTACCCAGCCGTCCAAAACCTCCTACTGGCTGCCCGGGCGCTGGGTTACGGCGGTGTGATCACCGGTTTTCATGGCCCGGTTGATGCGGAATTGAAGTCGCTGCTGGGGATACCTGAGGAGGTGTTTATCGCCTGTACCCTGACGTTGGGCAAACCTGCGGGAAACCATGGTCCGGTGCGTCGGCGCCCTATGTCTGAGCTGGTGTTTGGTGATCAGTGGGACTCTGCCCCCCAATGGGCGCAAGACCCGCCGGGCACCCGGCATACCAGTGCCGGTCCGCCAAAAACCGGTCAAAGTGGCGTAAAGTGAAGTTGTTTCCTTTTAGTTAGCCGCTGATTACTGGAGATTCGTTATGTCTGACAAAGAGGGCGGACGCCGCCGATTTCTGAAGACTACCGCCATCGCGGCAGGCAGTTTGCCCGTAGCGCCGCTGGCTTCTGGGCAAGTGGGTAAAGAGCTGACAGGAATGGCTGATCCCAATCCCAAACTGCTTAAAGCGGAACCTCCCTCTATTAAAGGGTTTCGCGAACTGGGTAAAACGGGCCTTAAGATATCGGACATCTCTTTTGGTAGTAGCCGGCTGCGCAGTGGCGAAGAACGGTTGGTTGAGCACGCGATTGAGCGTGGTGTTAACTACATCGATACGGCAGAGAGCTACACCAGCGGACAGTCAGAGGAAGTAATTGGGAACGCGCTGAAAGGCAAGCGCGACAAAGTGATATTAGCCTCTAAACAATTTGCGGGCACCTCAACAAAACGCGATGCCATGATGCATGAGCTCGAAGCATCGCTGAAACGACTGCGAACCGATCACATCGAGGTGTACTTCAATCACGCTGTAAACAACAAGGCCAGGCTCGATAACCCGGAGTGGTACGAGTTTACTAGCCGTGCCAAAGAACAAGGCAAGATTGGGTACACGGGTATCTCTGGGCACGCAGGCAGACTCACCGAGGTGCTCGACCAAGCTATCGACAATGATTTAGTGGATGTGATTCTGGCAGCCTACAACTTTGGTCAAGACCCCGCGTTCTATGAGCGACTTACGAAGTCATTTGACTTTGTTCAGGTACAGCCCGAGTTACCCCGATTGCTCGCCAAGGCCAAGGCCAAGAACATTGGGGTGGTGGCGATGAAAACCCTGATGGGTGCGCGTCTTAACGACATGCGTTCGCGCGAATCAGAAGGCAATACCTTTGCGCAGGCGGCGTTTCGCTGGACCTTGTCGAACCCCGATGTAGATGCGTTGATTGTTTCCATGACGGGGGTCGAACAGATTGATGAATATATCGGCGCATCGGGTGCCAGGAG
>CAZFIA010000099.1:0-15446 GCA_964519335.1 uncultured Pseudomonadales bacterium | reverse complement strand
ATCGTGCCCTGCGCCAGCCACTGCACGCCGTCGAGCTTTGCAGACTCACGCTCAAACACTTCAATAAACTTGGCGCCAATGATCTTGCGCTTGGTTTCGGGGTCGTCTTGATCCGACAGCGCTTCTAAAAACTCTTGTGCTGCATCAACCACTACCAGATTCAGATCGAGATGGTTTGAGGGTGCAAACGCGGCCTCTACCTGCTGGCGCTCATTCTTTCGTAGCAATCCGTTGTCAACAAACACACAGGTCAGTTGATCGCCAATAGCTCGCGCCAACAGTGCTGCTACTACGCTTGAATCAACACCACCCGACAAGCCCAACAGCACTTTGTCGTTGCCTACCTGGGTTCGCATGGTTTCGATGGCGTCGTCCGCGATGTTTTGCGCAGTCCACAGCGGCTCGCAACCACAGATATCCCGTGCAAACGCCTGATACAACTCGCGGCCACCCTCGCTGTGCGTTACTTCCGGATGAAACTGCACGGCGTAGATATTGCGCTCTTCGTTCATCATGGCGGCAATGGGCGCGTTGTCAGTTTGGGCGAGTAGCTTAAAACCCTCCGGCAGACGAGCCACCTTGTCCCCATGGCTCATCCACACGTTACGCGTGGCTGGCGCCCCTAGAAGAGCAGACGCTTCGACGGTGGTGACTTCCGCATGACCAAACTCGCGCTCACTGGATGTAACCACCTCGCCACCCAGTTGCGAGGCAAGCGCGTGCATGCCGTAACAGATTCCAAATATCGGTACACCCAGCTCAAAGAGGGTCTCGTTGATCTGTGGCGCCATACCTTCGGTAACTGATTCAGGGCCCCCAGACAAAATAACGCCGCGCGGCGCAAACTTAACGATAACCTCAGCAGAAACATCAAACGGCAATATCTCGCAATACACAGACGCCTCGCGCACGCGTCGCGCAATGAGCTGGGTATATTGAGAACCGAAGTCAACGATCAACAGCCGTTGGCTCTGGATAGCGGTGTGTTCGTGCATTCTGAAACGCCTAGCTCAGCGGATAGTTAGGCGCTTCTTTGGTAATGGCCACATCGTGTACATGGCTCTCGGTCATGGAGGCGTGAGAGACCCGCACAAATTGGGGTTCACTTCGCATGCGCGCAACGCTATCGCAGCCCGTGTAGCCCATGCTGGCTTTCAGCCCGCCCATGAGCTGGTGCACAATGGGACCTATAGGGCCGCGATAAGGCACCCGTCCCTCAATACCCTCGGGCACCAGCTTTCTGGCGTCACCCTCAACTTCCTGAAAGTAGCGATCAGAAGAACCGTTCGAGCCTGACATGGCGCCAACCGACCCCATACCGCGATACGACTTATACGTTCGCCCCTGATACAGCTCTACCTCACCCGGCGCTTCATCGGTACCTGCGAGCAACCCGCCAACCATGATTGCACTGGCGCCAGCAACGATCGCCTTGGCAATATCACCCGAATATCGAATTCCGCCATCTGCGATCACCGGAATATCAGACTTGTGCGCCGCTTCAGCCGCATCGGCAACGGCCGTGATTTGCGGAACGCCGATACCACTAACAATTCGGGTGGTACAGATCGAACCGGGTCCAATGCCTACCTTTACACTATCAACGCCAGCATCTATCAATGCCTGGGCACCGTCGCGGGTAGCCACGTTACCGCCGATCACCGAGAGATTGGGATAGGTCTGCTTGATCCAGCTAACCCGGTCGAGCACCTTTTGGGAATGACCGTGAGCGGTATCGACAACCAGCGCATCCACGCCCGCCTCTACCAGCGCAGAAACCCGATCGTCGGTGTCTTCGCTGGTGCCAACACTCGCACCAACGCGCAGCTGCCCCAACGCATCCTTGCAGGACGCCGGATAAGCCTGCGCTTTACTGATGTCTTTAACCGTGACCAAACCACGCAATTCAAACGCATCGTTTACCAGAAGAAGTTTTTCGATGCGGTGTTTGTGCAGAATTTCTGTGATGGCCGACAGATCGGAGTCTTCCCGGGCAGTTACCAATCGTTCTTTAGGGGTCATGACCGCAGACACCGGCACACTCGTATCCTGCTGAAAGCGCACGTCCCTGTTGGTTACAATGCCAGCAAGCTGCGCGCCTTCGACTACCGGCACACCCGATATCTTGTGCTCGCGGGTCAGCTCGATGAGCTGCCCAACCGTTGTCTCGGGCGTCACTGTGATGGGATCGCGAACAATGCCGCTTTCGTATTTCTTAACCAACCGAACTTCACCGGCTTGTTTTTCGATGCTCATGTTCTTGTGAACTATGCCGATACCACCTTCCTGGGCCAGAGCAATTGCAAGCCGAGCTTCGGTCACGGTGTCCATCGCTGAGGAGATCAGCGGGATATTTAATGTGATGTCTTTGGTTAGGCGCGTGCCAAGCGTAACTTCGGAAGGCAGGACCTGAGAATAAGCGGGCAGAAGCAGAACGTCGTCGAAGGTAAGTGCGTCTTGCGCGATACGCAACATGGTGAACCCCCAAAACCGTAATTCTACCGACGTAGTTAATGGGTGTAAACGCGCTCAAGGTGTTGTGCCCTTTGCTTTAGGGCAAGACCAGGCAAAAAACCTGTACCCTTCTGCTCATGATCCAAAGCACGGACACCGCAAGATCCGAACGCATACTCAGTGTGAGCCAGCTCACCAGCAACGTTCGTCTGCTCATCGAAAAAACCTACCCGATGGTGTGGGTAACCGGGGAAATATCGAACCTCGCGCGGCCCGGCTCCGGGCACTGGTACTTCACGCTTAAAGACGACAAGAGCCAGCTTCGTTGCGCCATGTTTGCTAATAAAAACCGGCGCTTGCGCTTCAAACCCGCGAACGGGGATCAAGTCATTGTCCGAGGTAATCTCAGCTTGTACACCGGCCGCGGTGACTTCCAGATGATCGCCGAGCACATAGAGGCCGCCGGCGAAGGCGCGCTGCGCGTGGCCTTTGAAGCGCTCAAGAACAAACTCGACGCCGAAGGGCTGTTTCGTGAAGACCTAAAGCAGGACTTCCTCGAATACCCAGAACACATCTGCGTTATCAGCTCCCAAAGCGGAGCAGCCCTGCAGGATGTGCTATCGGTACTCGGCCGCCGCTACCCCATTGCCCGGGTGTCACTACTGCCCGTGCTGGTCCAGGGGCCTGGTAGTGAAGCCGAGGTGGTTGCCGCACTTGAAGCGGCCGCCGACATCGATGCCGACACAGTGATTCTCACTCGCGGCGGGGGCTCGCTGGAAGACCTGTGGACGTTCAACCTCGAAAGCGTGGTGCGCGCCGTTGTCGACTGCCCAATTCCCCTGATTTCGGCCATTGGCCACGAAACCGACGTCACGCTCACTGACTTCGCTGCCGATCTGCGCGCGCCAACGCCTTCGGTTGCGGCAGAGCTCGCGACACCAGACGGCGCGGAGTTGCTTCGTGGGCTCGAGGCCACGCAGCAGACGCTTGCGCTCAATATGCAGCGATTGATTGGCCTGAACCAGCGCAGGCTGACGCAGGCAGCACAGCGCCTTGTACCTCCGCAACGAGTTCTGCAGCAGCTCATGCAGCGCGCAGACCAGCTTGATGCAAAACTGCTGCGTCAGACACAGATGTCACTAGCCATGGCCAATGAGCGACTGGACAGCCTCCGCAGGCGGTTCAAGCAGGTCAGCCCTAAGCACACCCTGATTCGCAAAACTGAGACACTCGAAAGCATCGCCGCAAGATTAAGACGAGCCGGCAACCAACATCTGCACGATGCTCAGCTTCGCTTTAGCGCCGTTGTCCGCGCGTTTGACGCGGTTAACCCCCTGGCCTCGCTCGACCGAGGACTTGCTTACGTAACCGCCGGACCAGCGGATGCGTCTAAGCCGTGGGGCAGCACACTCGACTCGGCAATGCGGCTGAAAGCGGGCGATGAGTTGCTTGCGCATGTAAGCGACGGCACTATCGCCTGTGAGGTTAAGGAAATTCGCAAACACCCCGTAGATATCTCGGACCCAGCAAAAGGGGAGCCACTACAATCTTGACCATAACCGCAAAAATGACAGCACAGAAATTTCTGAAGTCGCCGCTAGGCTCTCTTTTCGTTGGTGTAGCCGCAATCCTGGTAAATTTCGCACCCCATTGGGCGCTGGCCTCCGCTCAACCAACCGCCGTTCCCGGCGGGGTTTTGGCTGTTCCAGTGCAACCGGGGTCAACGGCCAAATTTGGCGAGAGCCATGTTCTAGTTGAAGACGACATCGCTATTCTGGGGTTAGGTTTGAAAACCAAGCCAGGTAACTACAGCTTGACCATCACCTCACCCGACGGCTTCGATTACGACCTCGAGTTTAAGGTGGTATTCAAACAATACCCTGAGCAACATCTGACGATACCCGACGATAGAAAGGTAAATCCCTACAAGCAGGACCAGGCCCGAATTTCCAGCGAGGCCATAGCCCAGCGCAAGCAGTACGCTCTGCGCACCGAACCGCTCGGCTCTCTGCGACCCTTTATCCAACCCACCGAAGGCGTGGTGTCGAGCCCTTTTGGGCGACGCCGTGTGCTAAACGGTCAACCCCGCAATCCGCACAGCGGCCTGGATATTGCGGCCCCGACCGGCACACCTATTGTTGCTCCAGCGCCGGGTACGGTCACACTTACCGGCGATCTGTTTTTCAATGGCAACACAGTATTCGTCGATCACGGCCATGGGCTGATTACGATGACCTGCCACATGAGCGAAATTAAAGTCGCGGAGGGCGATGTTGTTGAACGCAACGACCTGTTGGGTCTGGTGGGCGCGACGGGGCGGGTCACCGGGCCACACCTGCACTGGAACGTAAGCTTGAATGGCGTTCGCGTTGACCCGCAGCAGGCGATGGCTGCACTCGCAGATCCATCGGCCGTAATTGAAACGCCCCCGGAAGCGGTCAAAGCAATTCCGCAAAAGCAAGACGCCGAATAGCTACTTGTAGCGTCGCTCCTCTTCCTACTTCGAGCGTCGCTCTCGGGATCGCCGGGTGCGGGCTTCACGTGACGACTTGATCATCTTGCCGCGCCGCTTCTTCTGGCTGGGGGTCAGCGCGTTCTTTCGATTCTTGTAAGGATTATCGGTACGTTTGAACTCAATCTTTACCGGCGTTCCAACCAGCTTTAGTGTGTCGCGAAAAACGTTTTCCAGATATTTCACGTAGCTCGCTGGCAGGCTGTCGGTTTGGTTGCCGTGAATGCGAATGGTGGGTGGATGGGAACCCGCGGGATGAGCAAACCTAAGCTTGATCATGCGGCCACGCGGTGCGGGAGGCTGATGTTGCTGCACGGCTTCGGTAAGGATGCGCGTTAACACCGATGTGCTTACGTCAAACGAACCCGCGCGGTATACCTTGTTCACGTCACCCAATAAGTGTCCTACACCAGTGCCATGCAGCGCGGAGATTGTGCGTCGGGGCATCCAGGGGGCAAACACCAGCTTGCGATCAAGCTGCGTCTCTGTTTTGTGCCGCTGATCTGAACTTAGCCCATCCCATTTGTTAATCGCAAGGATCAAACCGGTGCCCGCATCTGCGGCAAAGCTAAGCAGGTGCAAGTCCTGATCCACCAATCCTTCGCTGGCATCTATCACAATGATTGCAACCTGCGCATGCTCAAGTGCCTGTAGGGTTTTAACCACAGAGAATTTTTCGACCACGTCGGTGACCTTGCCGCGCTTGCGAACACCAGCGGTATCAACCAACACATACTCTCGGCCGTTGTGTTGAAACGGCACGTCTACAGAGTCGCGAGTGGTGCCAGGCATATCAAAGACAACCTGGCGCTCTTCGCCAACTAGTCGATTAACCAGCGTCGATTTGCCAACATTCGGTCGACCGATAATAGCCACGCGCAGACGCTCGTCCTTTGCCTGTTGATCGATCTCGGTTTGCGACACAAATGCGGGCAAGCTCGCCTGCAACGCTTCAGATAGTTGCGTAAGCCCGCGGCCATGACTTGCACTTATAGCCACTGTGGTGGCGAAGCCGAGGCTCGCAAACTCCGCGTCAATCAAATCATGGTTCGCGCCGTCGATCTTGTTAATGACCAGCAACACCGCAAGGCCACGGCGTCGCAGATCCTGCGCGATACGCTCGTCGTCAGGCAGCAGGCCATCACGCGCATCTACCAGAAACAAAACCACGTCTGACTCCTGTAGTGCGAGATCAACCTGATCAGCCATGAGCACGGACACATCGGAGTCGTCTTCACCCAGCAAACCGCCGGTATCAATAAGCATCAAGGGACGATCGTCGAGGGTTGCACGACCGTACTTTCGATCTCGGGTCAGGCCAGGAACATCAGCAACCAGCGCATCTCGCGACCCGGTTAACCGATTGAATAGAGTCGACTTGCCGACGTTTGGACGGCCAACAAGTGCAACGGTGGGCAACATGACAAATCCGGCTAGTTAAGCGCTTCGATCTCAAACGCAGTGAGTGAGCCACCGGTACCAAAGGCATAGACCGTGCCATCGGCTACTGTAAACGGAGAACGCAACCCAGCGCCATCGAGCTTAGTGCGTGCAAGGAAGCGACCATCGCTCTGGGCGACTACGTGCAGGTAACCCGCATCATCCCCCACCAGCAGATAGTTGCTGTAAGCCACTGGAGAGCTGAGCGAGCGCCGCAGAAGCGATGAATTCGACCAGGCTTCTTCTGCACTCTCTTGATCGATAGCCACGATCTTGTCGTCTTCGTCGATCACATACACCTGACCATAGCCTTCGGCCAGATCAAGATAACTGGAGGTTTCTTTCTCCCATAGACCTCGGCCATCTGCGAGCCGCACGGCTTTTAATCGACCCTGAAAGCTGACGGCATAGATCAGCTGGCCTACAACCAACGGTGATGAATCGACATCAACCATACGATCAAGTTCTGAACGGCCCTGTGGCAACATCACCCGATGCCCCCACAAGCGCTCACCGGTTTCGCCGTTGAGCGCCATCAACATACCGTCGGCGAAGCCAGAGTAGACGATGCCATCGTTAACAATGGGCGTGGCCGTGCCGCGCAGCGTAAGAATAGGAACCTGTGAATCAAATGCCCAAATGGCTTCACCGGAATCCGCTTCCCTGGCAAGCAAACGACCGTCGATGGTTTGGATGTAGATGCGGCCGTCATCGTAAACAGGCGGCACTACACTTTCGGTACCTATGTCGATACGCCATTGCTCTGTGCCATCGGACGCCGAAAGCGCGACCACATCGCCACTCGTGGTGCCGATATAAACCTGCCCGGCTCCTGCACCGACGCCGCCGGTGACAAATCCTGGATCACGACGATCCCAGAACTTAAGGCCTTTCCCAGCAGGTTTACCTATGGTCGCTTTCCAGATTCGCTTGCCGGTAAACCGATCGTGACTGACAACGGTTCCAAACGCATCCGCTGCAAATATCTGATCAGCGAGTATGGCGGGTTGGGTGCGAATGTATTTGCGACCTAATCCGTTGCCCACGTTAGCTCGCCACAGCCGCTTGATCTTCACTTCGGAGCTAATCCGCTTGAGTTTCGTGGCTTTGAGCACTTCTTTCTTTTCACCACCACTATTCTGGAACCAGGAGCAACCAGAGGTTGTGGCCAGTAGCGCCGCCAATACGGTTACCAACGCTACCCGTAACACAGCAGCAAACGAAGGCGTTGCGCTCTGATTGGATTTGGACTGGGTGTGTGAACTAGAGAAGGCCATGAATTCTATTGCGGCTCCGCCGTAGAGAGTGTTTCTGACTCGGCCTGTGATTGGATGTCAGACACTATTGTGTCCAGTACCTCCGCATCCGCCGTGTCTTCCAAAAGTGTATCCGCCTCTGCAGCAACGGTATCCAGCACCTCCGTGGTATCTGTGGTATCCGTGCTATCAGGCGATTCAACTGTAGCTTCGACTATAGATTCAGACTCCAGCATGGGGGCTTCGTTCACTACCTCCGTCTCAGTGCCTGCGGCAACCTCGGTATCGCTATTGCTATCGCTATCCGCATCCGCATCCGCCACCGTCCCTTCTGGCGCCGATAGATTCTTTAGCTTCATCGACAGCAGCGTCCGCGGGTTGTCGCCTTGCGCGTCTATCGCTGCCGAATAGGCGTCTCGCGCGCCACTCTTATCGCCCTTGGCGTGGAGAATATCGCCCTTAAGTTCAGCCACAAGGCTGCGATAGCCTTCGCCTGAAACCAATCCCAGCGTCTTGAGTGCATCGTCACCCCGGTCTTGCTGCTGCAGAGCCCGCGCCAATCTTAGCCGTGCGACATCCGTAAAGTGTTCGACCTCTTCGCCGTCGGTGGCCTGCCTGTAAAATCCAATGGCCGCCTCAACATCCCCGGCTTCGGTGGCAAGCTGGGCCCGGGTCATTAGCGACAGGACGTGATAGGCCGTGCCGGCAAATTCGCCATCGAGACGCGCAAGCAAAGGTTTGGCCACTTGCTCATCAGAGGGTGCCTCCTGATAGCGCTCAAACACCTCTGAAGCAGCCGCATTGGTCGCGGCCCGTTTGCCCTCCAGGTACTGCAGCACAAAATAGCCCCCTAATCCGAGCACTACTCCGGCGACCAGCCACCAGCCATATCGTTGCCACCAGCTTTTTAGCTGCGCTAGCTGCTCCTCTTCGCTCAAATATTCGGCCACTTGTCCCTCGGATACTAACTCTGGTGGAATCTAACTGTGGGGTACTCAGTGTCCAACACGGCCCTGACACTGCCGAACCCAGTCCGGCCCCACTCAGCCGCGCAGACTACGGCCCGTAGGCGTGCCTTTCAAGCCACCCTAGAGCCGGGCACCCAGGTAATCGGCCAGATCGGCCAACGCAAGCGTCGCCTGGGCCGGTTCGACCCCTTCTCTAAGCGCCTTGCAGGTCACACTCGCTGTACTTACCTCTTGCGTACCCACAATGAGCGCAAAGCGCGCGCCGCAGGCATCAGCCTTCTTCATCTGCGATTTGAGCTTCCCGCCACCCACGTGACTGCGCACACGCACCGCAGGCAGCGCTTGCCGCAGCTCGCTCGCAAGCTTCAGGCTATAGCCCAAAGCGGCGTCATCGGCGATCGCGATATATACGTCTACCGGCGCGGCAAGCGCCCCGCCTTTCGATTCATCAGCCTGGCCATGCACCTCTTCATGTAAGAGCACGAGCCGATCAACGCCCATCGCAAAACCTGCCCCAGGCGTTGGCTTGCCGCCCAGCAACTCAACCAATCCGTCATAGCGTCCACCGGCGCACACTGTGCCCTGAGCACCTAGTGCCGAGGTAACCCATTCAAAGACGGTATGGGTGTAGTAGTCGAGACCTCGGACCAGACCACTGTTGAGCTGGTAACCAATGCCCAGTTCGGTCAGTAGCCCTTGCAGCTGTGCAAAGTGCTCTTTAGCTTCATCATCAACAAAATCAGGCAGTTGTGGAGCATTTTGAATAATCTCTCGAGTTCGCGAATTCTTGCTGTCCAAAATTCTCAGCGGGTTAGACGTGATGCGCCGCTGACTGTCTTCATCAAGCTCCGCAGCAAAAGGCTCAAGGTAGCTCACCAGCGCGTCGCGATAGGCCCCGCGCGCCGCTCCTGATCCCAGGGTATTGAGCTGCAGATCTACGTGCTCTAGCAGCCCCAGTTTTGCAAAAACATCGGCACACATCGCAATCAGCTCGGCTTCAACGGCCGGCCCAGGCATGCCAAACACCTCGGCCCCAATTTGTTCGAACTGCCGGTAGCGGCCTTTCTGCGGGCGCTCGTAGCGAAACATTGGGCCGCGATACCACACCCGTTGTGTTTGGTTGTAGAGCAAGCCGTGCTGCTGCAATGCACGGACAGTGCTCGCCGTGCCTTCGGGTCGAAGCGTCAGACTGGAGTTCTGCTTATCGCTTTCGCCATCGTCTCGACTGGGAAAACTGAACATCTCTTTTTCGACAATGTCCGTTGCTTCGCCGACACCACGCTTAAACAACCGCGTGTCTTCCAGCAGCGGCAATCGAATCTCCTCAAAGCCATACGCTTCAAAGGTTTCGCGAGTGGGATCTTCAACCGCCTGCCAGCGTCCGCTATCCGCTGGCAGTATGTCGCGCATCCCGCGCACCGTCTGAAAGCCATTTTTACTCATAACTGTTCTGGCTGTTACTCAATCGGGTCTATTGCCCGATGACAAGCCGCGCAACATTATTGCGCGTGTATGGCTCGAGCTGAATTTGTCGGTCATCAAAATATAGCGCCGCTCCGGGCGCATAACCAAGCAAGACCCGGAACGGCCCCTGGCCTGTCAGGTTGTAGGTTTGTCCTTCCCGACCAAGCGCCGAATACAATTCCTTACCCGACGTGTTCTTAATCGAAATCCAGCAATCTTCTGCAACTTCGAGCCGAACCAGATCGGAACCGGAGGGTGTTAGGCGACGACTGATATTCTGTCCGGAATCAGTGTTGGCCGGCCGAGTAGTCGGCACAGAACTGGCTGTGGTCGCATCGCGCGCACGCTGAGCCCTTTGATCAGGGGCAGCATCCGGAGCCACCTGGGTAGGCGTGCGCACTGCAGGGTAAGTTTTGGCAACGGGGAGGTGCGCTAACGGATCATTCGGGTCGATCGCGTCGCGATCTATCGCCGAAGTAGGATCATCAAAACGGGGTTCGGAACCTTGCACCCTTTGATCATTCTCGGCGGCGGACACAACAGCATCAGTAGGCTCGAGGGCTGATCGTTCTGGCCGCTGCGCCTCACCCTGCTCACCTGCCCCTACAACAGCGGCTTCAGGACTGACTTTGGCTTCATCACTGACTTTGGCTTCATCACTGATTTTGGCTTCGTCACCAATCCTGGTTTCATCGCTGACTCTATTGGGCGCAACCTCCAGGCCAATCTCTGGGGCATCGATCGTCTCGCCTTCGTCATCGGGCCACACCACGAGCAGGATAATCATGATCAGCAACACAACCGCTGCAACCACTAAAGAAATCAGCATGCCGGGATGGCGTTGCACCAGTTCTGCAATACCTGCGTTACTGTGCGGCGACTCCCAGGCGACATCGGGTTTGCCAGCCTTATTTTGGTAAGCCGCCACAACCGCATCGGGGTTAAGCCCTATGTACTTCGCGTAATTTCGTATGTAACCCTGCGTGAACGCTGCCGCCGGCAAGGCTTCATAGTTGTCTGTTTCCAGCCACTCAACCGTCTGTGGCGACAAGTTCAACGCATCTGCCACCTCATCGAGCGACAGCTCACGAGAGCGTCGGCCGGCAATCAGCAATCGACCGGGACTCTCACCGGTCGTCTCTTCGTTCGCTGTTGCGCCGGCCTGGTTACCATTTGCTCCGGGTTGGGACGGACTATCAGACACCAGATTGCGCCTCGCAATTCTGTGCTTCATCAGAACCGGGATAGAGGTTTTTCAGCGCCAGTCGCAAACTCGATTGTTCATCAACTAGCTGCAACGCAGTCGCGATTTTAATTCCCAGACACAGGCTGCGCGGTGTTTGTCGCCCAACGGTGCGAAACTGCCCGTAGTGATCAGCCGCCTGCATTACGTTGCCGTCAACAAAATAAATATCAGCAAGTTCTAGATGTGGCCGAGCCTGGCTGTCGTTGAGCATGATTGAGCGCTCAAAGGCATCACGGGCTGCGTCCACGTTGTCGAGAGACGACTCCACTAACCCCAGATTCACGAACGCCTGCGCTCGTGCGCTGTACGCCGTGTCTTTAACAGATTTTCGAAGCGGTATCAGTGCGTCTCCAACCCGCCCGAGGGAATATAAAAAGCCACCGTAATTGTTCAGCGCCTGGGCGTTGTTCGGATCAAACCGCAGAGCAAGCTTGTAGTGCTTTTCTGCAAGCTCATTTTCTTCTTCTTGCTGGTGAACGATTGCTTTCAGCACGTGAGCCTCTACCGAACGGCTATCAATCTCCAACGCTTTTTCTAGAGGCCTTCTCGCGCGCTGAAAATTATTTTCAGAAAGATACCCGCGAGCAAGATCAATCTGGGCCTTAACGCGAGCACTTTCAGGGGCTTCCTCAATGCTGTTGCCCGTCACCTCGGTGATGCAGCCGCTTAAGACACTAAGCAAACCAATCAAAAGCGCTGGCCAAAGGTGTCGTAACGGTGTGGTTAAAAAACTGCCAGTCATAGCTAATTTCCTATGCGCTCGGATGCAACTCTTTCTGAAGCAACTTTTCCTGATGTAATTGGGGTAACCACAATGCGAGACGGCAAACCCACAGGTACAGGTTTGGCACGATAGCGGGCCTGACGCTTGGTGCGGTCGGCAACCTGGCCCACCAGCTGACCACAAGCGGCTTCGATATCTTCGCCACGGGTGGTGCGCAACATGGCCGGGTGACCGTGATTAATCAGATAGGTCTGGAAATCGCGCACGGCGATATCGCTCGGTCGCTCATAGCCAGAACCCGGAAACGGATTGAACGGAATGAGATTTATCTTACACCGCAGCGACCGCATCAACTTCGCAAGCTGTCGCGCGTGGGTGAGCGAATCATTAACGTCTTTGATTAAGGTGTATTCCACCGTGATCGAGCGACGCTCACCTAAAACTTCGAGATAATCTCGGCAGGCATCGAGCAACAGCTCTATTGGATACTTGCGATTGATGGGCACCAGCTCATCGCGCAGCTCATCGTTAGGCGCATGCAAGCTGATCGCCAGCGCTACTTCAGAATGCTGCGTTAGCTTACGAATGCCAGGCACTACGCCCGCCGTACTCACCGTTACCCTACGTTTTGCAAGGCCAAACGCCAGGTCATCAATCATCAGCTCAGTGGCTCGCAGCACAGCGTCAAAATTGAGCAAGGGCTCGCCCATACCCATCAACACAACGTTTGTCACACCACGTTCATCACCGGCTGCTTGCATCTGTGCATTGGCAATCAAAATTTGACCAACAATCTGACCGGTAGACAGATTGCCGTTAAAGCCTTGCTTACCCGTGGCGCAGAAGCTGCAGTCGAGCATGCAGCCCACCTGCGACGACACACAGAGCGTGCGGCGCTGACCTTCGGGAATCATCACGGTCTCGACCAGCTCGCCACTTTCAAGACGAATGCTCCACTTGCGTGTGCCATCTTTTGACAATCGGCTCTCGGCAACTTCGGGCAGCGCAATGACATAGTTTTCTTGCAGCCAGGCGCGCTGAACTTTCGAGAGATTGGTCATCTCATCGAAGTTGCTGATACCCAAATGATATATCCACTTAAGAACCTGACGCGCGCGGAACGCCTGATGGCCTGCGGCCACAAACTCGGCTTCCAATGCCGCACGATCAAAGTCGAGCAGATTTTTCATATTAAGGTCGGTCGCAAAGTTCCACGGCGTCAAAGAAGAAGGCAATTTCTCGGGCCGCAGATTCCGGCGCATCTGATCCGTGTACAGCGTTTGCCTCAACGGATTCTGCAAAGTCGGCGCGTATAGTTCCGGCATCTGCTTCTGCGGGATTAGTGGCGCCCATCAACGTGCGATTGGTGACGACCGCATTTTCACCCTCGAGCACCTGCACCATTACAGGGCCGGAGGTCATGTAGGTCACCAGATCTTTGAAAAACGGTCGCTCTGCGTGTTCTGCGTAAAACCCTTCCGCCTGCGCCTGAGTGAGGCGCAGCATTTTGGATGCAACTATTCGTAACCCACCCTGCTCAAAGCGCGAGTAGATCTGGCCAATCAGATTTTTTGCCACTGCATCGGGCTTAACTATCGAAAATGTGCGCTCAACTGCCATTACTGCTAACTCCAAAATATTTACTGTCTAGCTCGTGCAAAGCCGCTTTATCTGATTGATATAAAACGGTTTCTAGCCCTTCGGCGGGCGCGCATTATACGCCCAAAGCCGGGTTAGGCGTCTACTGTTTGCGGGCTTTTACAGTCCGCGCAAGCGCTCGACCACTTCGACCACTCGACCACCCGCGTGCTCTACCTCAGCCTCAGTGGTGAAGCGACCCAGCGAGAAGCGCAACGAGGCTTCAGCGATGGGTTTCGGCACGCCGAGCGCCATCAAGACAAACGATGGCTCGACCAGCTCAGAATTACAGGCTGACCCGGTCGAAATCGCCAGATCGTCAAGTGCCATGACCAAGGTCTCGCCGTCGACCCCACCAAAGCCGATGTTCGCAATGCCCGGCCAGCCGTGATCCTCGCTGCCGTTAAGCTGCACATCCGGTAGCTGCATAATGCGCCGCAACAGGATCCCGCGCAGTTCCTTTAGGCGCGCAAATTCTTCCTCTTGCAGCTGCTGCATAACAACGGCCGCCCGCCCCAGACCGACAATCTGATGGGTGGGCAACGTTCCTGAGCGCATCCCCCGTTCATGGCCTCCACCATGAATCTGCGCCTTCACTCCAAGCGGCGGTTCCATCCGCACAAACAGCGCACCCATGCCTTTTGGCCCATACACTTTGTGCGCCGAGATGCTCAGCATATCGATGGGAAGTTCACGAACGTTAATAGGCAGTTTGCCAAAACTCTGCGCGGCATCCGTATGAAACACAACACCGGCATCTCGACAGACTGCACCAATGGCTGCGATGTCGTTGATGCAACCGAGTTCGTTATTCACGTGCATGATGCTGACGATGCGCGTGTTCGACTTGAGTGCGGCTTGCACCGCCGCAGGATCTGTTCTGCCGTCTGCATTTGGCGCAAGGTAAGTTACCTCAAAACCGCGCGTCTCAAGCCACTCGCAGGTATCAAGGATCGCCTTGTGCTCGATAGCACTGGTAATTACATGGCCATCGGAAAAATTTTCGCAGATGCCTTTGAGTGCCAGATTGTCGGATTCGCTGGCACCGGAGGTCCAGACAATTTCTCGTGGGTCTGCATTAAGCACAGCCGCGACCTGCGTGCGTGCCTCTTCAACCGCTTCCTGAGCCTGCCAACCAAAGCTGTGCGAGGTAGACGCCGGATTACCAAAGTTACCCGTCGCCGTTAGGCTATCGCTCATCGCCGCCGCCACGCGCGGGTCAACCGGCGTGGTTGCGGCATAGTCAAAGTAGATCGGCAAATCGAGCATCGGTACTTCTGTGGTGAATTGGGGCTAAAGAAAATCGGTTGCTAGAGCAAATTTTGTGCGGCTATGCGCTCGTCATCTACGCCTTCTTGCCGGTCGTGCACACGATCTTGGCGCCGTGCCACCCTTCGTGTTGCACGCCGCTCGACCAGCGACGCTAGACTGATCGCGCCCAAAAAGTCATCGATCTGCTCGGACAGATCTACCCAGAGTCCGTGGGTAAGGCACTGATGTCCATCCTGACAATCGCCCGCCCCGCCACAGCGAGTCGCATCAATTCCTTCGCCCACCGCCGTGACAATGTCAGACACGTTGACGCTGGCAGCGTCTCGCGCCAGCCGATACCCCCCACCGGGACCACGGCTTGCGGCAACAAGTCCGGCAGCCCGCAAGCCCCGAAACAGCTGCTCAAGGTAGGCCGTAGAGATGTCCTGGCGCGCGCCCACAGCCGCAAGACTCACCGCATCGCCTTCGTGCA
>CAZFIA010000098.1:0-15454 GCA_964519335.1 uncultured Pseudomonadales bacterium | reverse complement strand
GGTACCGCTGCGCGATCGTTAACAAACGACCAATCCTCGACTTCGTCCGGAGCAGTATCACCAAACAGCCAGGCGCCGGGCACCGGGCCACAGGGGCAGAAACTCAGGTAACCGATCACTCCAATGATCAATACGACCAGCAGTGAAATTCCTGCAATTTTCATAGATTTTCTCGCTTAGCTAAATGCAGCTGGGATTCAAATGAGAACCAGGTAGCGTTACCACTGTGACCTGACGTCGGTAAATCTTAAGCTAAAACGGTGTTTACGCGATAGCTACAATTCGCTTCGGACAATTCACGTTCGTAGGCCGGTACTTGCAGAATAATGTTCTGAGCAGCACAGGATGTGTAATCACAGGTGGCATTCGGACGGCTACTTTCAAAAGGGATGCGCAGAGCAAGGGATAAACGCTCTAAACCAACCCAAGAGATCGAACTGCCACGTTAAAGGACAACGAGGCAACTGTTTCGAAAGGAGACTGCCTATACTGAGATCGAAAAAAGAATTAATGTGTAAGTGCAGAAGTGCATTTATACGCATTGATTTTTCTCCAACGGGCTCGGGCAAGTCCCAAACTCAATGTCCGGGCCCCTTCTCTCTTCTCTCCTCTAGCCCATCGATTGCCAAAAATTCACAACCGGCCTCAATGATTCGTTCGGGAGTCTGAAGTTTGTGTTACGTGGTAAACGAGCTAGCCCAAAAACAACGTCGAGTTATCGACAAAACAGATTTCATTACCAAAGGGATCATTGCAATAAAATGAAGTCTCGCCCCAGGCTTTGTCTTCAATGCCCACGGTAATCTCAGCACCCGCCTGCTTACACCGGTCCAGCGCAGCCTCTAGGTCATCCACCCCAAGGTATATGTTCTCGGGGTTCGGTTTAAACGGGTGCTCTTTGTATTTAACCGGGTCGTACACCGCCAAGATTGTGCCTTCACAATCGAAGTAGTGGCGTTCTGGAGAGACTCTTTTGCCCTCTATATCGAGAGCGGATTCATAGAATCTCTGTCCCTCATCAATATTGGTAACTGGCACAATAACCCGATAGAGATTTGGCATTTCAGAGCTCCATTTTGCCTGAGGTTTTGAATACGGCTCGCAAGCACAGCTTTTGGGATAGACTAAACACAAGCACAAGCGTTTGGAATTGCCGTTATGACTGCACTAAGACACCTCACGCGCGCCGCCAGCGCCACCGAAATCTGGTCCACCATCGATGAGCATGGCGGCGTGATTGTCGATGATTTCATTGACGCTGAGATGTTAACCCGCCTGCAAGAAGACTTCGCACCGCTGGTTGCCAACCACCCGCCCGGCGCCGCAACGGGTCACGACTTCTGGAAGAATTTCCACGGCACCGAGACCAAACGCATCACAGGTATTGCCGAAGTATCTACCTCCTGGGGTGACCTGCTGTGCGACCCACTCTACAAAGGAATGGCCGATCACTACCTGGGCGAAGACAACTACTACCTCAACACGGGCCAGCTGATTTGCATCGGTCCCGGTGAAACCCCTCAACTGTTACACCGCGACGAACTGAATTGGCCAGAAGCTGCCGGACAGGACCGGCAAATCACCGTAACCGCCATATTCGCGTTAACCGATTTCACCGAAGAAAACGGCGCCACTGTTATTGCACCAGGTAGCCATAACTGGCCTGGTGCGTTACCCGAAGTAAAACCCGAGCAAACTTGTCGAGCAACTATGAACGCCGGCTCTGCGCTGCTTTACAATGGCAAGGTTATCCACGGAGGCGGCGCCAATGTTTCAACGGATGAATGGCGCGTGGGACTGCACGCTGGATTTGTATCCGGTTGGCTAAGAGCCGAAGAAAACCATCAACTCACTACATCGATGACAGCAGCCCGCAAACTACCAGAACACGCGCAGCGCATGTTGGGGTTCCGATCTTACGTGCCCCCAAAGAGCGCACGGCTGGGCATGGTGAACTACGAAGATTCAGGCGAACTCTTCGACTAACTCGGTCGCAGCCGCTGTAACGACTTAAGGAAAGTCAATGAACATCCCGCAGTTTCCAGCCGACACACCAACCTCTGAACTCACACAGGCTCTCGAAGACGCCGGCTGTCTGGTGGTGACAGGTTCGCTCGACACAAAGCAGCGCGAAGCGATTCGCGATGAACTGGCACCGCATATGGCCGCGGTAAAAGGCCTCGACCAAGACAACCCTGAGGATTTCTATCCAGGCCGCACGCGCCGGGTGAGCGCACTGGTTGCGCGCTCCAACACCGTCACAGATCAACTGATTGCGCACCCAAACTCAACAAATATGTGTGATGCATTTCTGCTGCCCAATGCCGAATACGGGTATCAGCTGCATGTTACCGCGGCGCTAGAAATAGGCCCGGGCGCACGAACCCAGATACTGCATCGCGAAGAAGATTCATTTACTTACTTCCCGGTACCCCGGCCCAACCTGATTGTGGCTAGCATGTGGGCGATCTCTGACTTTCGTGCTGATAACGGTGCAACGCTGATCGTTCCGGGCAGCCACAAATGGCCACAAGACCGTGTAGCAAAAGACAATGAAATCATTCAGGCAGAGATGCCAGCAGGTTCAACGCTCTACTGGCTTGGCGGCACACTGCACGGTGCCGGGGCCAACACAGCAACCGACTGGCGCTACGGCGTTATTCTCACCTACTCGGTGGGCTGGGTACGCCAGGAAGAAAACCAGTACATGGACATACCAGCCGCAAGGCTTGCAGAACTGTCCCCAAAACTGCGCAAGCTCATTGGTTTCGATATGTACGACGCTCTGGGGTTTTACGACCCTTCCTCAGTTTCGGAAAGTCTTAAGCTTCAAAATTCTGAAGCTTTAAGAAATTCGTAGGTGCGCTCGTAATCGCTCTGCTCATAGTTAGGAATAGACGCCACAAACTCAGTCACACCGGCTTCTGCAAAGGCCGCAAGCTGATCCTTAACCTCGGCTTGTGTGCCTATCAGGCTCACCCCTGATGGTGTCTCAACACCCTCGCGATCAAGCATGCGCTTGTAACTTTCGAGCTGGCCGTACATTTCTAACGACGAATCGATGTGCGATCGAACCTGTTTGGCGTTATCGGTAATTACCACCGGCAAAGACGCAACCACTCGCGGGGTTTTTCCCACGCTGGCTGCGGCTTCGGAAATTCGCGGCACTATATGATTTTGAATAGTTTTGATGCCCACCATCCAGGTGACGGTTCCATCAGAGATCTCCCCCGCCAGTTTGAGCATGCGCGGACCCAGCGCCGCAACAAGTATCGGACAAGGTGCAGCGTCTGCAACGTGCATGCTGCCCTGGACTTTGTAGCACTCGCCTTGAAAACTCACACCCTCGCCGTTTATCAGCGGCCTAATCACCGACAGATACTCTCTCATGTGCTGCGCTGGTTTTTGATAACTAAGCCCCATCATGTCTTCAATAACCGGCTTGTGGGACAACCCAAGGCCAAGTTGCAAGCGACTGCCACAAGCGGCCTGAACGGTTAACGCTTGTTGCGCCATAATCAGCGGATGACGCGGATGAGTGGGCGCAACGCCAGTACCTAACTCAATTTTCTGCGTGTGCTGGCCAACCACCGCGATACTAGTGAGCACATCGTTGCCAACTACCGGCACCTGCACAAACCACAAACTATGAAACCCGTCGGCCTCTGCTTGCACAGCCCAGTCAATTAGCTGGGTGAGCGACGCACCCCCTATGGTATCGGGCGGAGTGATCAAACCAATTTTCATACCCAACTCTCTGTCTGCGGAGTGCATTGAGGAAATAGGTACTTTCGATGGCTGTCAACGCCTCGTTATGGATTTTCATTTCTTCGAGGAGGAAATTTCTTCTAAGAGCATGCTTACAATCGCTTGAATACGCGGCACGCTTTGAGAACTCTTGGCTGCAATCACATAAAACTCGCTGTCGGGCAACTTAACGCCAACATCAACCTCCACAAGATCTTCATGATGACGCTCGGCCTCAAGCCCGCTGATAATCATTGCACCTAAGCCAGAAGCCAGCGCGCTTTTCTGAACAAGGTAATCATCAGAAGCAAAGGCCGGCTCAAAATCGTCGATCAGGCGTTCGAGCATTGGGCGTGGCGCAACCGCATCAAACGGACGACACCAGGTGATCCAGTCAATATCAGACCACGAACAAGGAGTGGGTAGATTCGCCGCATAGTCAGCGTGTGCGTATACGCCCAATGAGTTCTTTGCCTGGCCCAGAATAACCAGTTCCGGCTCGTTCGACGGTCGCGTTCGAATAGCAATGTCTGCAGCACCTCGCGTTAAGTCGAGATGCTCAACGCCTGCTATTACTTCTAAAGTAACGTTCGGATGAAGTGCTTTGATCTTCTTAGCAAAAGTACCCAGATGTTCAACTGCAACGCCCGGTGGCGCGGCTATTCGAACCGTACCGCTTATCGACGACTCGTGAACTGAGGTGCTGCGAACAAACTCAGCGGCCCAACGCGCCATTTGCTCGGCTGCGGGAACAAGGCCCTGGGCTTCATCAGTGAGTTCAGCACCACCGCGACCGCGACGAAACAGTTGTAGCCCTATCTTCTCCTCTAAACTTGCTATGCGTCGGCTCACCGTCGGCTGCCCAACCCCAAGTTTGGCCGCAGCACGACTGAAACTGCGCTCTTCCGTTACGGCGAGAAAGGTCTGCGCGTCATCCCATGAATCCAAAACTTAAAGCCCCTGTTGGTCGTTGGTGGCTGATATTGGTTTTCAATCTTTCCCCAAATTCAGCCATCCAATTTTGCATGATTCTATCCCTATTTAGCGAATTTACATCCATATTTTGATAGAGGACACTGCAAAGGCTCTCGAGCGCATCCACAACAATCGCCCAGAACGGCAGGACTCAAGCACATGCGATATCCAAGACGACGGCTATTCAACCTCACCAACCCGGCCCTCGCTGTTTCTCTGCTTCTCATCGCCGGCTGCACCAGCACCTCTAAATCTGTCGACGTCGCTCCCCTGGGTGAAGCCAGCTCAAGCTCCGCGATGCGACGCCACCTCGCAACCCCTGGGCCAATTGTGCTGGAGAAGATTCTCGCCGCACGCTGGATGATCGAGCGCGGTGGGCTGATCAACCTCAAGCACGAACACGCCGTCGAGGCCGGTATAACCAAGGGTGAAGAACCGATTGATATCTACTTCTATCGCGTAACACACCCGGAGTTCGGATCTTTTCTTATTGACTCAGGCGTTGCCGCAAGTTTCAAAGATCCAGGTGACGCGCCGCAAGTGAGCTGGATAGTGAAACAAGCTATGAACACCTCCGCCCTAAAACCGCAAACAGCAACCGGCGACTGGCTTAAACAGACCGGCATAGAACTCAGCGGCGTTTTCCTAACCCACATCCATCTGGATCACATTTTTGGTATGCCCGATATTCCGGCAGACATACCGGTGTACATCGGACCTGGTGAGACAAAGGTTCGATCGGTGCAAAACGCTTTCACCAAAAGCACAACCAATCGCCTGCTAGCAAACGTCGAGGTGTTACTAGAGTGGCAGTTTGTGAAAGATCCAGACGACGCAATGGCAGGTGTTATCGACATATTTGGTGATGGCTCGTTGTGGGCGTTGCATGTACCCGGCCATACGCCCGGCAGTACGGCGTTCGTCGCACGAACCGCGAAGGGTCCACAGCTAATTACAGGTGACGCAAGTCACACCGCCTGGGGATGGGACAATGGCGTTGAACCCGGCACGTTCTCGCTAGACATCGAACTTAGCCGCGAGAGTTTAGCCGCGTTGAAATCATTAGAAGCAGACGTAGCAACACTTCGCGTTCACCCTGGACATCAAAGCAAGACTAAGCCTTAGCGTCGGCTGCATGCAGCGGAATTTGAATCGACACGGTGGTGCCGACACTTTCGCTGCTCTTAATCCATACATAACCACCGTGTTGTTGAACAAAGTTGTAAATGGTGTACATACCTAAACCGGTACCCCGCCCGAGCTCCTTTGTCGTGAAATAAGGTTCGAATACCTGACTACGCGTTGCCTCATCCATGCCCGCACCATCATCTTCAACCTTTAGCTGAACATAGCTTCCGATCTTTGCGCCCGAATAGGTACCCACCGATTCAGCGTCTACCTCAATGATCGACGTAGAGATTTTAAGACGACCGGTGTTGAGGATCGCATCACGGCCATTGGCGGCAAGATTTACCAGGGCCTGTTCAAGCTGCCCACGATTCGCGACGGCCATCGCCGGCTGCACCAGGTGCAACTCAACGCTCACATTGGAACCAACAAGGGTTTTTAGAATAGATTCAGATTCGCTGACGACTGCACTTACATCGAGCGGGATCTTTTCCAGAGTGGGGTCACCATCAAAGGCAAGCAACTGCTGAATGAGCTCGCGCGAGCGATCTGCGGCTTTATGAATTTCTTCCACATTTTGCAGCAACGGGCTGTCCGCCTCTAACCGCGTTTGCATTAACTCAGTGTGCCCAACGATCGGCGTGAGCAAATTGTTGAAGTCATGTGCGATGCTGCCTGCAAAGCGGCCGACGGCTTCCATCTTCTGAAACTGGTAGATTTGCGACTGCAGAGCTTCATTTTCCCGCGCAACTCTCACTTCGCTCGAAACATCAGAAACAGCACCCAATATTCGTAAGTCCTGGTCACTGCGGTCTACCAACGCGTGGACTTTTATGTGCACAGGAAGGCCGTCGAGCTCAAGGCTCGGATGCAAGCGATACGTCTGGGAAGAAGACTCGAGTTCGCCCTGGGCCATTGCAAGAAATTTGCGCTGCAGTTCTGGGCGATCTTCTTCGCGGACGCTCGACCAGTAAGTCTCTAGACCACGATCACTCGAATCCGCAGGCGACTCATTTGCAACGCGATGTATACCATTGGCGCGTTGATCCCAATCCAACGTACCCGTGGCCCCGTCATACTCCCAGATGCCCATTTCTGCGGAAGCCGCCGCGGTAGAAAGACGTTCGACCAGAACGCGCAACTGGTCTTTGGTCTGATTGGCGAGAATTGGCCCCTGGGGGTCACTTCCAAGCCGCGCAGCAGCGCGTCGCCTAAAAAGCTCGCTCAGCCGAATGGGAACGCGCTGGAAGTTCCGAAGCGCGTCGGAATAGAGAATAAAGTGCAGAACCAGAGGCACAGAAAACAGCGCACCCAGCAGCAATTTTGCAATGAGGCCACCTCCCATAACGTTCAAAGATTGCTCGTTCAACGGCATAAAGATGAGCGGAAAAAGGATGCCGTCGAAGATCAAAACTGCAAACAGCAATCCAACCAACGCACAACCAAGCACCACCGGACTGGCAAATTTCGCTTTGGCTCGCTCACCCACCCACACCAGCAACACTAACTCGGCAATAATCAGCACACCGCCAAGCACAAGAACCCAGATCGAGGCGGCAAATAGCTCGCCAGTGACATTGAATGGGTTTATTACTTCGGGGAGCGCTAGCGCCAAGCCAAAGAGCTTGTAGGCGACCAACAGAAACGAATTGACCACAACCACCAACAGGATTGTGGATCGAACAACGGCTAGACTATTTTCACTGACGAGCAGCAGTATGATGGCCATCCAGAACGCCGCAAAACATAGGTTACCGCCAGAAATAGAGATAGTATCGGTGACGGGCAGCGAATAGATAACACCCAGCACTCCGCCAAGCATCAAAACGATAGCGATGTAAACGTAGTAGGCGTAAGACCGAAGGCGTCGGCTTAGTGATCCGAAAAAGATCGGGAAGAAGGAGTACAGGCCAACATGCAGCAACACCAGTAATTTTGTCGATATCATGAGCCGCAGCTTAAAGCCTGCGTCTTCTGTAAGACAATATTAGACCGAGTCAACTGAGTGTGTTCACCTCTGTAGCAGCCGCACCAAGTGCTCAATGATACGAAGCGCGACCTGCCAAGAGTGAGTTATATGCGCTTCTAGGATCCGCCGTATTTCTGCAACGCTTCACCAATCGCAACTTGCGCCTCTCTGTGTGCATCCAGCGCTGACTTGGGAGAAAAGTCGACGTTAAGCTGTCCGCCATGCGGACCGAGCACTTCAACGTGAAGTTCTTGTCTTATGTCGTCTACTCTCTGCCCCCATCGCTCTTCCCACTTTACCCCTAGCAGTGGATTGGCTCTTAGCCCCACGTGGTAGCCGGCAACAATAGTTTCAAGGCAATCCGGAAATTCTTCAGGCTGTTTCACCATGTATCGAAACACCCCGCCGGCACAAATGGCGGCCGCCATCGGACGATGCGTTTGTGCAAGCTCAACCGCCTTGAGCGCAATCTCCCCCAGAGGATGTGTATCGAACCCGGTGACAACATGCCAGATGTCATGGGTTTGACGAATACGCATCATCACATAGTCGGTATCGTTTTTGACCTCGATCTTGCGGTAGTAATCGGGGTCATATCCCATCGAATCGAGATGATTGAAGTACTGATAGCCCAGCGTGTCTTTGGGCAGCTGACTGAGCTCTTCCGTATTCGGCAAACCTTGTAGGTAGCGCTCTTCTATCAGGGCGCGAACGCAAGGGTCTTTGCGGGTGAACCGCAGCAGCTCATCCGTGCTTTTCGACTTTATCAGCCCATCTTCGAGATCGAACACAGACTGGGTGCCTTCGGGGTTCAGCATCATTCCAATCGCACCTTTAACGAAGGTTAGATAGGAGGGGTGCTGGTGAACATTCTTGCGGCTGTGAAGAGGATTTAAGTGCATATTGGTCATCACCCTTTACGAAATCACATAGTCTACAGTCTGCCATCCAACAATTAACCATTCATGGATGGTTGAGCAGTAGATAGAGACAGGGCCGAACCCCAAATGTTCCTTAAACCTCTCCAATTCTCCCAATCAAGTGCAGGGCTATGAACAAAAGGTTACTCGTAATTATGGGTACCCTATTGGTTGGGCTTCTAGTGATCTGGTGTTTGCTACCCACGCAACAAATCCTAAGCGACACCGTTCAGGATCAAGATGAATTCACGGAGCGACTTCTTATCGAGGCGGCCATTCCCGGTTTGGCTGTCGCGAGACTGAAAGCCGGGGAGGTTGTTTACCTCAATGGCTATGGCGTTGCCAATGTCGAATCGGGAGTGCGGGTAACTCAGGATACGCTGTTTAACATCGCCTCCATCAGCAAACCCATTATGGGGACAGTCTTGCTCCAGCTCGTCGATCAGGGATTGCTCGATTTGGACCGCGATATCAACGGCTACCTGCCGTTTCGAATCGACAATCCTCTGGTTACAGGCGAGGTGATAACCACGCGCCATCTGGCCACGCACTCAAGCGGAATAGCGGACTACTATGACACCGCTAGCTACTACGCAAATAGCGATCCAGACATCACTCTTGAAGAGCACCTTAGATCGTTATTGACACCCGAAGGAAGCAAATACGACAAGGGCCGTTTCTTCCTGCCCCATAGCCCAGGCACCAAAAGAAGCTACAGCAATCTGGCCGCGGGAGTTGCTGGCCTGCTGGTCGAGTCTGTTACCGGAACCTCACTTGCAGACTATTCTGACAAGACCTTGTTTCGCCAACTAAACCTAAACAACACAAATTGGCGGTTGCAAGGCCTTCGGCTCGCGGCCATCGCCACTCCTTATGAAGTAAGGCAATGCGTACCCTTCACTGGGCTCTGCGCCGACACCGAATCCCCAAAAGCAAACTTCATAATCTCAAAGCTATTTTCTCCTCCGTTTGAAAACAAAACTTATGTGCCATATCCGCACTTTGGAAACCCCCAGTACCCCGATGGCGGCATCCGTACAAGCATCGCAGACTTGTCTACCCTGCTATCGGGAATATTGAAAAACACAGCGGCAGATGGCACGCCCTTACTTTCTGAGAGCAGTTACCGCGAACTGTTCAAGTTACAACTGCCGACCAACATTTCGGAGAGACAGCGCTTCTTCTGGCGTGACCGCGATGGATTAACCGGGCATACAGGATCAGATCTGGGTGTGTATACCTCCGCCTACTTCGATCTGGAAACCGGAGATGGATATATTGTGTTGATGAATCGAGGAGTGGATTCAATGGCTTCTACGGCGATGGAACGCATTGCAGAGAGGCTTCGATCACGATGACCGAAAAGCAAGCAGCACCGCAACGACCATCATCAACGCAAACCCAACTCTAACCCCACGACCGAACCGCTCTGATTCAAACACAGGCGTTAGAGCCTTACCCACCGCAAGCCAGATGACATCAACAACTATGGCAATACTGAACGCAACTATCGCGGTAGCAACCGTACTTGCCAGATTCGATGAAAGGGGTAACAGAAACTGTGAAAACAGAGCAACAAACGCAGCGTATGCTTTCGGATTGAGCAGATTCAGAATAAACCCATCTCGAAAGGTCGGCGGTACCGCTCCGTCTTCTGCGCCCGTCGCCACAATGGGCGCGGTCGCAATCTTTATTGCGACATAACAAATATAAAGTGCCCCCAGTACGCCAACAATGAGACGGCTGCTCGGATACGAACTAAACAGCGCGAGAATACCGACAGAACCCAAACAAATAGCTACGGCGAGCCCTGCTAAAACCCCAATCAGGAATGGAACACCCTGTCGAAACCCATAGCTTCCACCCGTTGCGGCCAGTGCAATAGGTACTGGACCGGGCGAGCCAAGCAGGGCGGCAGTTGCGACAACCAGAGAGCCGATAGCTTCAAACATTGTATCCCCTCCAAAACCGCTATGTTCGATTCACTGGCAGTTTACTCTTTGATTTAGTCAATCCAGCGCTACGCGCGAATTAATGCTATCGCGAGGGAATAGTGAGCACTAGATCACGCCTTGCGGCCCACGTAGCCGTGGTATATCTCGTAAATTGGTGCGGTTCTTCGCTAATCTAGATTTACGAATCTGCCCCCAGAGCATCCTCATGCGCGCACTTTTGATCCTCGCTTTCCTCGGCTACTGCGGCTATCTCGCCTACAATCGACTCGACACTCCGGAAGTTAGGCTGAACGCGAACGGAGATCCGATGGTACGGCTGTACGTTCACGGAAAATGCGGCCGGCCCTGCGATACAGCAATGGACTTTCTGCACAGCCGCAAGGTAGCTTTTGAGGAGCTCGATGCGGATGAGGACTGGGACGATTACAAGCAGATCGGTGGGCGCAACACCTTTCCAATGTTGATCTCCGGAAGTCACACTGTTCACGGCTTTGATCCTGGAAAATACCAGGCAGCAATGGCAGATACGCTCGGCAGAGCCGGCGTTTCGGACAAGGAATGGCGCGCACTGCAAAATAATTTTGATGCAAGCGGTGCTTCAAAAGTGGTGATGTATTCAACCAAGACCTGCGGTTATTGCACCAAGACACGAAAGCAGTTCCGCAGTGCAGGTATTGACTTTACGGAAATATTCATAGACCGAGACGCAACCGCGAAAGAGAATTTCAAAACGCTTTTCGGCAACGGTACACCTCTGATCTTCAATGGCTACAAGCGCCAGTCGGGCTACAGTCCCAGAACCATCGACACGCTTATATAGCTGGTACTCGTAGGGCTCACAGAATAAGCTCTACGGATGAATGAAACATCCCAGCCTCTCATAAGTGACAACGTCAAGCGCTACACGCTCGGCGTCCTGGTCGTGGTCTACACGTTTAACTTTATTGACCGGCAGATTTTGTCGATCCTTATCGACCCTATTAAAGCGGATTTGGGAGCATCAGACCTCGTCATGGGTCTCTTGTCAGGCACTGCGTTTGCCCTTTTCTACGCAGTCCTCGGGATGCCCCTGGCGCTCGTCGCCGACCGATGGAATCGCCGCAACCTGATCGGTTTGTCGCTCATGATATGGAGTGGCATGACGGCATTGTCCGGGCTTGCAATGAACGTCTGGCAGCTTGCTGCGGCGCGCATCGGTGTTGGCATTGGTGAGGCCGGGTGCAGCCCGTCTGCACATTCCATGCTGGCTGACCTCTACCCTGCCAAGCAGCGCGCCACCGCGTTAGGCATCTACTCGCTCGGCATTCCCATCGGCATTATGTTTGGTCTGTTTGCCGGCGGCGCCATCGCTGATCAGTTTGGCTGGCGCATCGCGTTCTTTGTTGTCGGCATACCTGGTCTGGTGTTGTCAGCGATCGTATTTCTAACGGTTAAAGAACCGCCACGCGGGCACGCTGACGGAAAAGTCCAATCAGACACCGCAGAAAAAAAACCGAGCATAGCAGAGGAGTTCCGAAACCTCGGGCCTCGACGTTTCTTTAGAGAGATAGTTCGACGTTCCTTTGGAGAGATAGAAGAGGTGTTCCGATACCTCGCGACCCGGCGTTCCTTTGTACATATGGCAACAGGCGCCGGACTTACCGCCTTCGTCGGCTACGGCCTGGTCACATGGGCACCTACCTTCTTTTTGCGCAGCCACGATATGAGCCTCACAGAGGCCGGGTTTTGGTTAGGACTGGTGCTGGGCATTCCGGGCGGGTTAGGTATAGTCGCCGGGGGCTGGTTTTCAGATCGGTACGGAGCCAAAGACACCCGCTGGTATTTGTGGGTAGTCGCTGTCGCACTGGCAATTGTGGTTCCATTTGGGGCAGCCGCGTTTTTGGTCGACGCCTGGTGGGCATCGCTTATACTGCTTTGCATTCCTGTGGCACTCGGCAATTTCTATCAGGGAACAACATTTGCACAAACTCAGGCGCTCGCGCCGGTGCGAATGCGCGCAGTCGCCGCCGCCGTCTTGCTTTTCATTCTAAACTTCATCGGTTTTGTGTTTGGCCCACCCGCCGTCGGCGCCCTCGCCGATATACTTAGCGGCTCCTACGGCGACGACGCACTGCGCTACAGTCTGCTCACCTGGGGTTTTGTGAATCTCTGGTCTGCGTTCCACTACTGGCGCGCAGGAACCTACTTGGAAGGCGATCTACAACGGGTGGTCGAATGACAGACACAACCTTCGAACTAAATGCGGAAACCCTCGGCAAGATGGTCGCAGAGGTTGGTTCCGAAAACGGTCCTGGCTCTAGGACCTAGAATGCCGACAGCAGTGATACTCAAAAAGTAAACGCCGCAGTGATTGCACAGCTTCGGGCCAATGGCGGTAGCCTTCCAGCCGAGCTGGCCGCCGCAACCGGGCCGCTGCTAATTTTGACGACGGTTGGAGCAAAAAGCGGCGCAAAGCGTTGCGTTCCGCTCGGCCATTTTGAAGTTGATAGTATCAGCAGTCATCAGCGCAATCATTCCTCAACGTCGTTATAGGATTTAGCGAACAGCTACATCCACGATAAGCGGTCTGATTCAAGGGTGTACAAAGACGTGTTGATTAACCCTGTCACCGCCGAATCGTTAAGATATGGAACAGTTAAAGACTGCGAAGCCACCTTTAACCGCAGATGGCTGAGACCTGCCCGACGAGTGAACAGCGTGGAGATGCGCTGAACCTGCTGTATCTTACTCAGATCGAACTGGGTGTAGTTCAATCCAAACAAACCGGCGCGAACGACCAGTATGGTGTTGTGCTGAGCAACCCCCCAACTGCGCCACCGACGGTAAAGCACAGCCAACACAACGAGCCAAATAGCCAAGGCACCTGTTATTAGCGGCGCAACCTCGCCACCCGAGCGTCCAAACATCCACATGAGCACAAGAATAATCACCAACGCCACAAGACCATTCTTGCGCCAGTGACGCCAGTTAATACCGAGATACTCTAGGTGTTGAGGGTTAAAGGCCTCCTGATCCGGTTCGCCCAAAGCTCGATAACTCAAAGGTTGTGCGGCATTAGGTTCAATCGATGGCACTACTAACCGACTGTCTCCACCAATTTGCGCCGCCTGGGGTAGGTGGCTGATTTGCTCGAACACCAGATTGAAGCGCCCAAGCGCTCGGTCGATCCAGTTCTGCTTCCACACTACGGTTTGAATGCGCCTCGTTTTTACGGTGCGCTCATTGCGAGTGAGTAAGCCGTAGCGCGCCTTGAAGCCGTCGTCTGTAGCGAACAGTTGATAGTCGTAGTAAATGAGGATGGCGCCTAGAATTGAAATGCACAAGAACAAGCCAACGACGCCGAGCAATGAACCCGCCACGAAGACCGTGACTTGCACCCATTTTGGTCCGGCGATTATTGACGGGTCGAGCCCCAGGTCAGGCAGAGAGTCGATCAACAGTTCTGCTGCCTGACCAGAAAAAGCGGCGAGCCCGATCAACACAATCAAGGCCTTGTTGCTGCTCATTCCATGGCGGACAAGGTCAGCAATCGATCTGGTGCAAATCAATTGGTCTTCAAGGGATTCGGATGCAGTATCGGATGTTCTCTCCGACTCCGGAGCTGCTACGCCGCCAACGCCCATGCGCCCGAGAACAGACTCACGTATGGCAATTGCATCCTCTGTCTTAAGCGCGGCAAGCACTACCTCGCTGTTGGCCGAACCGGCACCATCTATCTTTAAGGACACCAGATCGAAAGGTCTGAAGTAAAACGGCACAATAATGTCGATGTTCTGAATGCGATCGAACACCAGATCTAAATGGGTACGCTTAAACAAGCCTTGCTTCGCTTGAATTCGATCGCTTGCAATTGAGTAGCTAAAACAACGGTAGGAGATAACCGAATGTGCGACAACTACTGCCAGCACTCCAACCACCAAAATCCACACCCGATCTTGAGCGTAGGCGGCGATAGCTAAGGGGGCGAGCACCGCTGCGTTGTTTAGGGCAAATTTGGTCCCCGAGCCTACGAAATGCAAAAGGGCCCAGGGGGATAGCCTCCGCCATTCATGGATGGCCGCGCTAGTCTCGGGCACGCTGAACGTTTAGTACGTAACGGCGGATCCGCGCTGCGGTTCTTAGCGGTAACCCCGGTATGGTAAACGTTTCACGCTGAGCCCCGGCGCTGAACAGTTTCAGTTTTGCCAGCCCAGCCCATTTGTCGATAGGTCCACGCTCCATTTCAATATGCTGCAGGCGGATTAGCGGCTGTACAGTCTCGGTATGCCGAAAGACGCCATGCTTAAGCAGCACGTCGTGAGCGCGCACCGCATAACCAACAGATGCCGCACGAAGAAAACTGTAGAAGGGTAAAGCAATCAGTAGGAAGACAAAGGCAGAAGCGATAGGCCAAACCGAAGGGAACACGAGGTCGTCAGGCCCCGCGAATATGTTCCAGACTAGCAGACCAGCAAAGATCAACACCACGTACACGGCAGCGATTGTGGCCACAATAAAGGGGTAGCGAGCGTGTACAGATTCGAACTCGACGGTATCTATGTCGGGGAGTTGCGCGTCTGTGAGTTGTGGGTTGGCAAAAGTCATGGTATTTAGAATTGTAGCAGCAGCGTTAGTTTCAGGCGTCAAACGCCAGGATTGGTCACACTATGAAGCACTTGTTAGCTTACTGGACGAGAATACCCGCTTACGGGCTTCTTGCGTGGCTATTGGTTTCGCTACCACCCTTCCTGTCCGCTGCCCAGGCCGGCGAACTTCACGCA